>SVIM01000006.1 GCA_015069485.1 Clostridiales bacterium
CAGGAGCATAGCTTCCTACCTCTAAACCGATTGAAGGCGCAGTTAAACGCTTGCCGATTAAATCGATATACTTTTCCTTTCCGCAAATGTATCCACCGGTAGGAGCTAACCCTCCGCCAGCGTTTTTAATTAACGAGCCTACAATAATATCTGCCCCGACTTCGGTAGGTTCTACCTTTTCAACGAATTCTCCGTAGCAGTTATCTACGAAAATACAGCCCGTAAAGCCGATTTTACGAACATAACTGCAAATATTACCTATTTCTTCACAAGAAAAGGCATCGCGAAGCTCGTACCCACGCGAACGCTGAATATAAACGACTTTTACCTTATCGTTTAATTTTTGCTTTATAGCGGATTCGTCCATTTTGTCGCATTTAAGGTCGCAATAATCAAAATTGATGCCGAAATCCTTTAAAGAGCCGTTATTTTCGCCAAAAATTACACCGCGAATAGTATCGTAAGGCATACCGCTTACACATAAAAGAGTATCACCAGGACGGAGTAAGCCGAATAATGCAACGGTTAAAGCGTGAGTTCCCGATAAAATGTGCGGAGAAACTATGCCTGCTTCCGCACCGAAAGCCATAGCGTAAAGCTTGCCTAAGGTATCCCTACCCTCGTCGTCGTAGCCGTAGCCGCTCGTTCCGTTAAAATGGCGTATCGCAATATTATATTCCGAAAAAGCGTTTAAAACCTTAACTTGATTAAAATAAGAAATTTCGTCAACGGCCTTAAATTTATCCTTTAATTTTCCTTCGCACTCTTCAATAAATTTTGTATAATCCTTCATTTTTGCACCTTTATTGTAAAAGCTTTAATACCTCGTCCATGTTTTTATCGCTTGGCGTAAGGTAGTGTAAATTTTGTAATTTTTTAAAAAAAGTTATCTGTCTTTTTGCATATCTGCGTGTATTTTGCCTTATTATATCACACATAGTACTTAAATTATAGCCGTTTTCTATACTTTCAAGCACTTCTTTGTAGCCGATTGCCTGCATACATTGATGATTTTTACTAATTCCGCAATTTAATAGTCCCCGCACTTCTTCTAACAAGCCGTTATCAATCATTATATCAACTCGCTTATTTATACGCTCGTACAGCTCTTCTCTCGGGTAATTTATCATTACGGCAACAAAATCAAATCTTGGTTTTAGCTCGTCGCGAATTTCCGATTTTTTTTGTCCGCTTACTTCAAAAATTTCAAGCGCGCGAATTACTCTTTTAGTATCGTTAGGATGAAGCTTTTGCGCGGTTTCCAAGTCTTTTTCCTTTAAAAGATCAAAAAGGTAATCCCTTCCCTTTTCTTCTAAAATATTTTCGTACTTTTTTCTAACCTCTTCGTTTGCGGCGGCGTTTCCGTAGCTTAGGTTGTATAAAAGCGAATTAATGTAAAATCCTGTTCCACCACAAATTATAGGCGTTTTTTCTTCCTTTAACAGTCTTTCCACTATGGGAAGGGCTTTTTCTTCATAATCGGAAACGCTAAAGCTTTGCGTAGGCTCTACTATATCCATCATATGGTGAATTACGCCCTGCATCTCCTCTTTCGTGGGCTTTGCAGTACCAATATCTAAGCCCTTATAAATAAGCTGAGAATCGGCAGAAATCACTTCAGTATTAAGTTTTTTTGCTACCTTAACCGCAAGATCCGTCTTACCGGATGCAGTAGGCCCACAAATTACTAAAACCTTTTTCAACTTAAACAATCCTTTTAAACGCTTTTTCTATTTCCTTTTTTGTAATTCTTACACAAATAGGCCTTCCGTGAGGACATTTAAGCCCTAAATTGCCGTCTAACATATTAAATAATTTGTCAATTTCTTCTTGCGTAAGACTTTCCCCACCCTTTATTGCGTGCTTGCAAGCAGTTTGCGCTATTTTATCCTTTAAAATATCAGCAAGCTTAACCGCTTTTAGTGATTTAACGCTTGATAAAAGCTCGTCAAAGAAGGCTTTAAGGTCAATATTTTGCAAGTCCATAGGGACTTCTACTATACGGTAAGAATAAATACCGAAGGGCTCTATGCTAAAGCCCATTTGGCGAATTAAAAGTAAATTTTCTTCTAAAAATTCCTTTTCTTCGGGATTTACGCCAAAATTATAGGGTATTAGCATGCTTTGACGCATAACCTTTCTGTTTTCGATATCTTTTTTAATTTTATCGTAAATAAGCCTTTCGTGAGCGGCGTGCTGGTCGATTAAATAAATTTCGTCGTTTATTTCGTAAATTAAGTAGGTATTAAAAATCGCGCCTTTAAAAACGAAGTTTTTTGTGCACAATTCTTGTTGCTTCGGGGGTTCTTTAACCTCTTTTTCCTCTTCGTAACCAAAACCCTTATACCCTGTGCTAACCGATAAAACGTTTGGCGTAACTTCGCCGAAAAATTCCGTTAACGATAAGTCAAGCTGAGCGTTAAGCTTTGATTTATCTAATTTAAAATCGGGATCGGGGCGCACTTGCTCCATTTGTTTTTGCAACAAATACGATTCTTTAGACAAATTGTCGCTTGTAGATATTGAAGGGAAATAATTATCGCCTTGCGTCGCTAATCTAGAAAACTCGTCGTCAATTTTTATAAAAATATTGCCATTTTCGTCAATAATTTGCTCTTCTTCCTTATGCTTAAAGCTATCTTTAACAGAAGGAATAGCCTTTTCTTCTGCATAAACGGCGTTTTTATTTTGACCGTCGGAAGGCATAGTTGATTTAATTTCGGGCAATACCTCGCTTTTTATAACGTAATCCGCCGCCTTAATATTGCCGTCTAAAACGGATGATACGACGTTATAAACCGTACCGAAAATCAATTTTGAATCCACAAAGCGAACGTCCGCCTTATTTGGGTGCACGTTTACGTCAACCATCTCTAAGGGTAAATCTAAAAACAGTACGTAAAAAGGGTATTGCCTTTTCATAGCGTAGCTTGAATACGCATTGTTTATTGCCGTGGCAACGGTATTGTTTACAATGTATCTGCCGTTTAAAAATAGGCTTTGATAAGTTTTGTTAGGCTTAAAAAAGTTTGTGTTTCCAATGTAGCCGTATAAACATATTCCGTGCCTGTCAGCCCTTATTTTAAAGCATTGAGGAATTACCTTTGCGCCGTAAACTTGCGCTATCGCTTCGTCCGGTCCACCGCCGTGCGACTGCAAAATAAGCTTGCCGTCCGCGTAATACTTAAAGGAAACGTAGGGATTACCCAAAATAAAACGGGTTACGAAGTTAGTAATGTCGTTTTCTTCACTTTTATCCGCCTTTAAAAACTTTGCCCTTACGGGTGTATTATAAAAAAGGTCGTAAACGGTGATTTCCGTGCCCTTTTCTAATGCAGCAGTCTCAATTTTACCTATTTTTCCGCCGTCGCAAACTATCTTGTTAGCCTCGTTACCTTCAGTTACGGAAATTATCTCCGTTTTAGAAATGGAGGCAATGCTTGCTAACGCTTCACCCCTAAAGCCCAAGGTGGTAATTTTGTCTAAATCTTCTACAGTGCTAATTTTGCTAGTTGCATGGGGAACAAAGGCGGAACGCAAATCGTCTTTTTCGATACCGCAACCGTTATCGATTACCTTTATAAGCTGTTTCCCGCCCTTTTCGATATAAATTGAAATTTCCGTAGCGCCTGCGTCAAGGCTGTTTTCCACTAATTCTTTTACTGCGGAATAGGGACGCTCTACTACTTCCCCTGCAGAAATTCTGTTATATATTTCCTTTGTTAAAATATTAATTTTTGCCATTTT
This sequence comes from Clostridiales bacterium, assembly GCA_015069485.1. Classification (GTDB taxonomy): domain Bacteria; phylum Bacillota; class Clostridia; order Christensenellales; family Borkfalkiaceae; genus Coproplasma. The sequence goes on from SVIM01000006.1 coordinate 3,748, forward strand.
TTACCTTATCGACTAAATCACTTAACAATAAAAACGCTTGCATGGGTGAAAGATTATTTAAATCTACTTCGCTTAAAATCTTTTCCACTTCGCTTAATTTTTGCTCAACCTGCTCTTCTACGGGGGCGAAATTTATATCTCCCCTTTCTACTCTTTTAAGAATTTGCTTTGCCCTTTCGGTAACCTCCAAAGGTACGCCTGCCAGCGAGGCAACTTCTATGCCGAAGCTTCTGTTTGCCCCTCCACGCATAATCTTGCGTAAAAATACTATGCCCCCGTTAATTTCCTTAACGGCGATTTTGTAGTTTTTTACACCCGGCAGCTTGCTTTCAAGCTCCGTTAATTCGTGGTAGTGAGTTGCAAACAGGGTTTTTGCCTTAACCTCACGGGTTAAATGCTCAATTACAGCCCAAGCAATACTCAAACCGTCGTAGGTGCTCGTACCCCTGCCTACCTCGTCTAAAATTAAAAGGCTGTTTTTAGTTGCGTTTTGCAATATCGAAGCAACCTCTATCATTTCTACCATAAAGGTACTTTGGTCGAAAATTAAGTTATCGCTTGCCCCTACCCTTGTAAAAATTCTATCAGTTAAAGGAATTTGCGCAGACCTTGCAGGGACAAAGCAACCGATATGAGCCATTATCGTAATTACTGCGTTTTGACGCATATAAGTACTTTTACCTGCCATATTAGGTCCGGTTAAAATCATAGTGCGATTTTCGTCTTCGTCTAACAAAGTATCGTTTGCAATAAAACGCTCCTTTGAAATAACCTCTACTACAGGGTGTCTGCCTTCTTTTATAATCAAAGGCTCTTCGCTGTTTACAATTTGTGGACGAACGTACTTATTGGTTTTAGAAACTTCTGCAAAGCTAACCAACACATCCAAAAGCGCAATATTGGACGCTATTATTTTAAGCTCGGCTATTTTTTCCGAAAGCTTTTGCTTAATATCTTCGTATAGCCTTGCTTCAAGTTTTAACGAAAGTTCTTCGCTATTTAAAATCTTTTCTTCAATTTCTTTAAGCTCGTCTGTTATATAGCGTTCGGAATTCGCCAAGGTTTGCCTTCTTTGATAATGTAAAGGCACTTTATCATTAAAGGATTTGGTAACTTCGATATAGTAACCAAATACCCTATTAAATCCTATTCTTAAATTTTTAATGCCCGTAATATCGCGCTCACGGCACTCGATTTGGGTAATAATTTTTCCCCCGTCCCTTTTAACCTTGCGGTATTCGTCTAAAAGGGCGTTATACCCTTCTTTTATGTATCCGCCATCCTTCATCATTTGGGGGGTACAATCAGGGTTGATTGCTTGATTAATAATTTCGGAAAGCTCGGTTAAATCGAATAAGCAGTTTGCAATATCGCGCAAAATTTTGCTGTTAAAGCCACTAAGCTGAAATTTTACGTTTGGAATTACCGATAGCGAGTGCGATAAGGCTAAACAGTCCTTAGGCATTATATTTCCATTAGAAATTTTACCTGCAAGCCTTTCGATATCCTTAATTTCCTTTAATAAATCGGCAATGCTTAAGCGAACTACCGTAGAATTATAAAGTTCGTCTACACCGCCGAGCCTATAATCAATATCAGCCTTATTACCTAAGGGAGATAAAATAATACTCGTTATAAGTCTTGCGCCCATAGCCGTTTTAGTTTTATCTAAAAGCCATAAAAGCGAGCCGTATTTTTTACCTTCGCCAAGCGTTTTAGTAAGCTCTAAATTGCGAATTGCGGCAGTATCGAGTTGCAAATATCCGTTGTTGGAAACGTACTTAATTCCGTTAATGTTTTTAAGGGAGTGCTTTTGCGTTTCTTTTAAATATTCTAAAAGCGCGCCCGAAGCTGAAACGGCATCTTGCTTACCCGCAACGGAAAAGGCAGATAGCGTTTTTGTATTAAATTGCTCTAAAAGGCTTCTTTCCGCACTTTTATAGTTAAAAGTCCACGCAAGATAGCTAGAAAAGCGAGGTAAAACCCCACGGGAAACTTCGGGAATATCACGGCTGGCAAACAACATTTCGTCATTGCAAATAACTTCGCTAACGGAAAGCTTTTGCATTTGAGCAATACATTTTTTAACCGCATCACTACCAAAAAATTCGCTTACGGAAAATTCACCCGTGGTAATATCTGCCCAAGCAAGCGCGCAAACCTCGGCGTTTTTAAAGGCGCAACAAACGTAGTTTGAAACCGTTGCGTCAAGGTGTTCGTCTTCGATAAGCGTGCCCGCCGTTACCACCCTAATAACTTCCCTTTTTACCATGCCCTTTGCTAATGCAGGATCTTCTACCTGTTCGCAAATAGCAACCTTTTGACCTAAGCTTACCAGCCTTGCAATATAGTTATCGGCAGCGTGGAAAGGAACGCCACACATAGGCGCACGCTCCTCTAAACCGCAGTCGCGCCCGGTTAGCGTTAATTCTAAAAGCTGAGAAGCGACCTTCGCATCGTCAAAAAACATTTCGTAAAAGTCGCCCAAACGATAAAAAATTATGCAATCCTTATATTTTTCCTTTACCGAAAGGTAATGTTGCATCATTGGTGAAAGTGCCATGTTTATTAATCCTTAACTATTTCCCCTATTAACGAAACGCCGTTAGCCTGCAAAACTTTGATATTTATAAATTCGCCAATAACGTTTTTTTCGCTTTCAAAGTATCCCATTCTACCATATTCGTCTCGCCCTAAATATAAATTCTTCTTGGCGTCGTAGTCTTCACACAAAATTTCTACGGTTTTGCCGATATATTTTTTGGAATGCTCCCTAGTTAACGAATTAACCACTTCAATCAAGTGCATTATGCGCCTTTTAGAGGTTTCTTCATCAATTTGATTTTCCATTTTTTCGGCAACCGTACCCTTTCGCTTTGAATAAACGAAGGTGAACGCAGATGAGTAATTTACTTTTTTTACTAACTCTACCGTATCTTCAAAGTCTTTTTCCGTTTCCCCTGGGAATCCTACGATAATATCGGTAGTTATAGTGCAATCGGGCACGAAACTTTTAAGAGTTTCTACCCTTGCTAAATACTGCTCGGCAGTATATTTTCTGTTCATAGCCTTTAAAACGGAGTTTGATCCGCTTTGTACGGGTAAATGAACACAGTTGCATATTTTAGGATATTTAGCAATAACCTTTGCAAGCTCCTCCGAAAAGTCTTTAGGGTGGCTAGTCATAAATCTTAAACGGAATTTACCGTCTAATTGCGCCAACTTTTCTAAAAGCTCCGGAAAGGATAAATCGCCGTTCGTATCGTTACCGTAAGAATTTACGTTTTGACCTAAAAGGGTTATTTCCTTATAGCCTTGCTTTATTAAATCCTTAACTTCAGCAATAATGTTTTCGGATTTTCTACTTCTTTCCCTACCTCTTACGTAAGGAACTATGCAGTAGCTACAAAAATTATTGCAACCGTAGGTAATGTTTACCCAAGCGTTAGGGAAGCTTGTCCTAAAAGGCTGCTCGCCTTCTACTATTTCGCCTTCGCTATCTAAAATTTCTATAACGGATTTCTTTTGCTTTTGTTTTTGCAAAATAAGATTTTTTAAATTAGATAGGTTGTGAGTTCCAAAAATTATATCGACGTACGGAAATTTACCGTGTAAATTATCTGCCTTACCCATCTGTTGAGTCATACAACCACCCACGGCAATAATCATATCCTTTTTAATGCTTTTAAGCTTTTTTAGCATACCGATATTGCCAAAAGCGTGATTTTCTGCATTTTCCCTTATACAACAGGTATTAAACACAACGATATCTGCGCTTTCTGCGTCGTCGCAATTTTTATATCCCAATTCACACAAAATACCTGCAATTTTTTCCGATTCGTGTACGTTCATTTGGCAACCGTACGTAACTATATGATAATACTTTTCCATAATAAAAATCCTCAATAAAATTATTATATAATTTTTATGATTTTTTTTCAAATGTTTTGAAACAAAATTTACATTTTATAAATACTAATTTTAATGAGAAAGCTACTTAAAATTATAACCTTTGCAGTTTTTTGCGCAATTTTAATATTTTTAATAATTTTCGCCACCTTTTCCGTTATAACAAGCGGAGCGAATTTGGACGAATCCAAGCTAATAGATTACGGCAACAAAATAGTAATTTTAGATGATAACGGCAATGAAATTTCTAATACCTCCATCACCGGAAAGCGAAAAAGCGTGGCTTTGGAAGATTTAAACGAGCATACAATAAACGCCTTTATTGCCGCCGAGGACGGTAGGTTTTATAAGCATAACGGTCTTAATTATAAAAGAATGTTAAAGGCGTTAATTACGAATATTAAAGCGGGAGCTTTTAAAGAAGGCGCGTCCACAATAAGCCAACAGCTTTTAAAAAACACTCACCTTTCCAACGATAAAACGATAAAAAGAAAGCTTTGCGAAATAAAATTAACCAAACAGCTTGAAAAAAAATATTCTAAAAACGAGATTTTAGAAATGTATTTAAACACGATTTACTTTGGCCATAGCTGTTACGGCATACAAAGCGCCGCAAATTTTTATTTTAATAAGCGCGCGGAAGATTTAACGCTTTCAGAAAGCGCAACGCTCGTTGGATTATTAAGCTCACCAAACAACTACTCCCCCTTTAAAAACCAAGAAAAAAGCCTTTACAGGCGAAATTTGGCACTAAAAAGCATGAAAAACGCAAAATTTATAGACGAAAACACTTATTTAAGCGAAATAAATAAACCGCTTGAAGCCAAAAAAACAAACGATTTCGAGTATTATTCAAGCTATATTTCAAAGGTGTTTGATGAGTTAGAAAATATTGGCATAGACGCTTATAAATTAAACGACGGTTGTAAAATTAAAACCTATTTAAACGCTGATTTGCAAAGAGAAATTGAGCAAATAAACTACGAATACGATAACGCAGTTATAGTTACTTCTAACGAAACCTGCGGTGTTTGCGCGTATAAGTCAACGATTGGAGACGCTAGGCGACAACCGGGCTCTTGCATAAAGCCACTTTTAGTTTATGCGCCTGCGATTAATGAAAAATTAATAGATACCTTTACCGTTATAGACGATAAAAAGCTTGATTTTAACGGATATTGCCCAGAAAATTACAATAAAAAATACTACGGCGAGGTTACGGTAGAAGAGTGCTTAAAAAAGAGCTTAAATGTGCCAGCCGTTAAAATTTTAAATCAATTATCGCTTGAAAAGGCAGAAAATTACGCAAAAAAAATGGGCATTAATTTAGAGTCGGAAGAAAAAAATTTAAGCTTAGCGCTTGGCGGGATGAAATACGGGCTGAATATAAAAGAAATTTGCGACGCGTATAGCGTTTTTACGGCAAACGGAAGCTATAAAAATAGCGCGTTTATAGACGAAATAATCGATAAGGAAGGTAAAACTATTTATAAGCACAAGATTTTAGAAAATAAAGTGTTTGACGAAGGGACTACCTCCCTTGTAAACGAAATGCTTATTAATACGGCAAAAAACGGAACTGCGAAAAAGCTTAAAAATTTTAATTTTGACATAGCGGCAAAAACGGGCACTTGTGGAAACGAAAACGGAAACACGGACGCTTATACGATTAGCTATACGGGCGACCATATATTAGGCGTTTGGCTGGGTGATGCAAATAATAAAAAATTAAATATTACGGGTGGGAAAGAAGCTTGCGAAATAACGAAGATAATTTTAAATAAATTATATAGCGACTACTTACCTAAAAAAATTGAAACGGATATAGGCACTAAAATTATCGAAATAGACAAAAACGAATACAAAAACAATAAAAAAATTGCGCTCGCTGACGATATTGCCCCCTTAACCTGCAAAAAGAAGGTTAAAGTGTTAATAAATAATATTCCAAAGCAAAAATTAACTAATTTTAGCCATCCTATTATCAAAATCCCCACAATTTTAGTCGAAAACAATACTGTTTGCATTGTACTATGTTACGCAGAGTACTACTATTATTTGATAAATAGAGAGCATAATGACGAAAAAATTGTTATTTATGACGGAAAATATATTGAAAAAATTTACGACAGTTTGACAAATGACGGCACCTACTCCTATTCAATTACACCTTATTTTATAAATAAAAATGAAAAAATTTTTGGAAAAACTTTAACCCTTTCTCCTGTTTTTATTGCAAATAATTTAAAAAATCCTCAAAAAAATTTGCCTGATATCGTGCACGACGAGTGGTATTTTGATTAAAATTTTTACGCTAATTTTAATTTTATTAAGCGAAAAATTTTTTTAATGCGCCATATTTTTTTACAAACAGTTTGCGATAACTTACTACTCTTTACTTTATTCTAACCATTAAATTTTAATTAATTTAAAAAATTATACCCCGAGGCGAGCCTTATTTTTTTAGGTTGCCTCGGGGCAAAATTTATATATTTTTTTAATTTTTTTAAGATTACCCTATAATTTTTTTAAATAAATTTTTAATAAAAATTATATTTAATTAATTACTCCGCCAACAGGTTTTTTTGTTTTAAAGCTTTCGTTTTTATCTTCTAATTCTTGCTCTTGTTTAAGTGCTTCAATTTGTGTTTGTTGTTCGGTAATATCTGCTGCAAGCCTTCGTTTTCTTGTTCTAACTCTGCAATTTGCTCTTGCTGGGTTGTAATTTGAGTATATTGTTCGGCGATATCGGCTTGTAAATCTTGGTTTTGTTCTTGTAGCTCGGCAATTTGCGCTTCAAGTTCAGCGATTTTTGCTTCTAATTCGCCGTTTGTGCAAGCGGAAAAGCCGACTACACTAAAAAGCATTGTCTCAGATAATATCGCCGTTAATATAAATTTATTTTAATTCATTTTCATTATTATCGCCATATAATTCTAAAAATTTTATTGATTCAAACTCGGTCTTGTTCATTTTTAAAACAAAGCATCTCTGATACGGCATAGAGGCATCATTTTCCTCTTTTTGTTCTAGTTTAACTTTAACAGTTAATACGCTATTTACTACATCAGCTTCAATCAAGTTATATTCCCTTGGACTTACGTCAGAAAAAATATAAAGTATACATATTTCTCTTTCAAAATCAACAGTTAAGGAATCCTCTTTAAAAATAGAATTAATGTTATCTTCATCTATAATAATAGTTCTTGATTTTGGTGCTTGATTATCTTGAATATATTGTTCTTCATAATCTGGATTTTCATCATAATTAGGATTTAAATAATACGCCCCACATACTTTATTTTCTTTAAGAAAAGTAGGCATAATCAAATCATTTGCTTTACTATACAAAATAGCATTATATTTATTACTTAAACTGTTTGTATATTCAATTTCAGCTTTTTCTAATAAATTTTTAACTTGGTTTTTAGTCACATTTTGATACTCTCCGTCAACCATAGGGAATATTGCTGATTTTATAACCGTTGCATTAAACATATTCGACTCAATATAAACCTTTACCAAAGCATAGCCTACGTAGGTTTCTTCGTATCTTAAAGTAATTTCAACAAAATCGCCGATAATATCATCTTGGCCTTCACTCCAATATATAGTTTCTCCAGAAGATGTTTCTATTTGTTTTACGAATTCGTGCCCGTAAATTAAATATCCTTTGTCCGTAGCACACTCAATTACTACGTTTTTATTAGAATTATTTACCGTTATTCTATTACCAAGTGAACTTACGGCAGGCGACCAACAAGCCAATTCTATCATATCGTCAACATCTTGTTCTATGATATTCTTATTGAGTTGTTCTTTTATAATATATATTTCTTGTTCTAAATCGGCAATTTGTTCTTGCTGGGTTGTAATTTGAGTTTGTTGTTCTGTGATATCGGCTTGTAAATCTTGGTTTTGCTCTTGTAGCTCGGTAATTTGCGCTTCAAGTTCAGCGATTTTTGCTTGCAGGTCGCCGTTTGTGCAAGCGGTAAAGCCGACTACACTAAAAAGCATTGCCAAAGATAATACCGCCGTTAAAATTTTTGTAAAAATTTTCATAGTTTCTCCCTTACTTGATTTTAAATTTTAAATATAAATCCTTGTAGCCAACATATTTAATTAGCAAAAACATCAAAATTTTATAACTATACGACTAAATACTGTTATTTAATAAAATCCTTACCCATAAATCATTGTTATTTTAAAATTTTCAATATCTAAACAATTAAGTTTTACAACAAAATATCTTAAAATTGGCGAAGACGTTGACGGGGGCATTGCTCCAGAAATATCAGGTTCTGCCATATCATGCAATAAAATTATGCTTAGCTCAGACTCGTACGTTTCTATCGTCTTTATATCACAATCAAAGCCTGCATAAATGTCAGTAATAATATATACTGCAAGCATTTCTTCGTCAAAATTTACATTTAACGGCAATTGTGTAAAAGCCTTGTCAAAATCTTCTTGATTTTTAATTAAGTAACTAATTTCCTGTGGAAACGATTCATTTGACGTATCCAAATCATCCAAAATTGCTCCACGCGTAACATTTTCTTTTAAAAAATCTTCTTTAACGTATTGCTGGGCGTCATTTAAAATAACGGCATTATATTTTGCTATGTTATACTGTTCTTCAATGCTACTAATTCGATTTTGCAAATCAGCGTTTTTTGAATTTAATTCTTCACTTTCTTGTTCAAGTGCTTCAATTTGCTCTTGCTGTTGTTCAATTTGCTCTTGCTGGGTTGTAATTTGAGTTTGTTGTTCTGTGATATCGGCTTGTAAATCTTGGTTTTGCTCTTGTAGCTCGGTAATTTGTGCTTCAAGTTCAGCAATTTTTGCTTCCAATTCGCCGTTTGAGCAGGCGGTAAAGCCAGCAACGCTAAAAAGCATTGTCGCAGATAAAATTGCCGTTAAAATTTTTGTAAAAATTTTCATAGTTTCTCCCTTACCTTTTAAATTAACATATAACGTATTCTATTTCCGTTACGTATTCTACTAACGTCTTATCTACTCCCGCTATTAAAAAAACACTATTTTCTACATCATCTGCCGTATCATTTCTTGGATATTTTATGTATAGCGTCAGTTTACCTAACATTACTTCAACTTCATCAATACGATATTGTCCCGCCCAAGAATTATTATAAAAGGCACATACCAAAAATGCCTTATCTTCAAAATACTCGTCCGTATATCCACTAATCACCTCGCCAACGACATTACCCAAAAAGTTATTACCGTTGTCGAAGAAATCATAACCATTACTTAAACATATTTGCCTAAAATCTTCAATAGAATTACATAATGCAATAAAGTCCGTGCAATTATCTATACCGCTATACAAGGTTTCTTCTAATATAACTTCACAATTAGAAGATTTTTGATTATTCATTTCTTCAATTTGCAAATTAAGATTCTCTATTTGCTGTTCCAACTCTTCAATTTGTTCTTGTTGGGCTGAAATTTGGGCTTCAAGTTCAGCGATTTTTGCTTCCATTTCGCCGTTTGTGCAGGCGGTAAAGCCAACCGCGCTAAAAAGCATTGTCGCGCTTAATAATAATGTTAAAAATCTTTTTTTCATAATTTTACCCCTTTAATGAACTTTTTTGCGCTGTTAAGATACACTAGACTTCGCCTTACGGCTACGCTCGGTATGACAAACGATACTTTTACATTTTTATTATATTATCCTAAGTTTATTTTGTCAATAGGCAAATTTGTGTTTTTTAATATTTTCTTTCGTTAAGTAAAGTATTAAATTATTGCCTTACCGTCATTCTGAGCGTAGTAAAGAACTCCACCCGCTTTTATATTGAAATACAACGCTATGCGTTGCGTGAAATTTGCAACTGTGTTGCAAGTGAAATGAACGCGACAGCGTTCGTGAAACGTTAACTTGCATTAACGTTGCGGTAAAAAAGTGTTTTTAAAGCTATTAATTAAATAATAAATTTTTGCCATAACGTGCAAGCACAAGCGAAGCACACTTCACGGTTGCAACGCAACTACTTCACGAACGCTTGCGTTTACTTAACTTTAAACCCCTCATCCACCGCAAGCGGTCCCCCTTCCCCCCTTTTTGTGGGGGGGGAAGGCAAGAGGTAGGATCTCTGCGTTAACACCCCCTCGTCATAAGAAGGCAAGGGGTGGGATGGTTCTCTCCCTCCGTCAACAGCGTTGACACTTTCCTTGTCATAGGGAGGCAAGAGTGAGGTAATAAGCGATAATTAAACACCAATAAAAAAGGTGCGGTAATATAATTACCGCACCTTTTTTTAAATTTTTATGTTTTTTGTTTATTCTTCAATTTCGTAAACGGTTACTTTTTCGCTTTCGTCATAAGCGGATGCATTATAGGTAGTGCCGTTGTAAGTAATTTTGCTATCAGTAGTATCGTTATCTACAGGCAAAGTTATTGCACCTAAAGCGCCTTCATTAAAAATAAAAGCGTAAGTGCCATTTTCACTTTCGTGAACGAATATAGTGCCTTCTTCTATTTCGCCATTATTATATGCAAGATAATCCTTCATAACAGCGTCTGTTTCCTGTAAAGCAACAGAGCCTTTTGCTTTATCGAAAACGGTTACGAAAGTGGGAATTAAAATAGCCGCGAGCACCGCAATAACCGCGATAACGATTACTAATTCCGTGATAGTAAAGCCTTTTTTAAACTTTTTCATAAGAATTTCTCCTTGGTTAATTTAGTAATTAAATTTTACCATAATTTACCAAAAAGTGCAATAAATTTGCGCATTATTTACTACATTTTTAAAACTTAATATAATTAATTTTTTGTTGCAAAAAGTAGCAAACTTGGTTTATGCCGAGCGACCGTAAAAAGCCTTTAACCTTATCTGCATTATAAAAATAGCGTTCTAATTTATGCGCGTCGCTACCAAAGGTTATGTTCTTTCCGCCAAGCTCCACGTAGCGAGAAATTATATCGCAATCGGGTGTAAACGTTGCGCCAGATTTACCTACGGAAGAATTAATTTCTAATGCAACGCCACGATTAATAATAGCCTTTAAAATAGCGTCGATTTTATCGGCAAATTCACTATAATATAATTTTTTATCTTCAAAGGGCGCGTTGCGAGCAACGTAACCTATATGACCTATAATTTGATAATTAAAATTAGCATTTACGCTTTGCAAAACGCCATCTAAATAGTCGTCAAACGCTTCTTTTTTGCTTTTATTATTAAAAAAGTTTGCAAAATAGCAATCTCCCCTGCCTTTTAAGGTGTGCAGACTGCTTATTACGTAATCGAAATTGTTATTATTAATTAAGTCCGTGTAATACGCTTCTGCTTGCTTGCAGTAACCGAATTCAATGCCCTTTAAAATTATGATTTTATCGCTGAATTTTTCCTTTAAGGATGAAATTTTATTTTCATATTCCCTTAAATCAGGCAAGGTAATCGGTAAATTATCTAAAATGTAATCGTAATCGTAATGGTCGGAAAACCCTAAAAATTTATGTCCGTATTTTATGGCTTGTACGATATAATTTTCTAATTCTTCTTTGCTATCTTGCGAAAATTTAGTATGAATATGCAAATCGACTATTTCGCCTAAGGGTTGGGGATTATTAAGCTCTTCAAGCATTGAAAAAACTTTATTTTCAGTTAAATTTTCTGAAGTGGGCGCAAGCTTGCCGTACGCCATTTTATCGTGATGAATTGCCACAGTTACACCCCTTTTCGCATTTAAAAATTTTACTTATAAAGCTTGGATACGCCTGTTTTTATTGCGGCTTCAGCTACTGCCTTTGCAACCGATTCGTGCGCGCGCTTATCGTATGCGTAAGGAAGAATATAGCCTGTTGAAAGCTCTTCGTCAGAAACGCAAGAAGCAATGCCCCTTGACGCCGCCATCATCATTTCGTAGTTTACCGTGTTTGCCCTTACGTCTAACGCTCCACGGAATAAGCCGGGGAAAACTAAAACGTTGTTAATTTGGTTTGCATATTGAGAAGAGCCCGTACCAACGATATAAGCGCCCGCTTCTAAAGCCTCTTCGGGTAAAATTTCGGGAACAGGGTTTGCGCAACAGAACATTATTGCCTTATCTGCCATTGACTTAACCATTTCTTTAGTAACGCAATTTGCAACGGAAACGCCAACGAAAACGTCTGCGCCCTTCATTGCAACCTCTAATTTGCCGGAAAGCATTTCACGGTTAGTAATTTTTGCAAGCTCTTGCTGAGCGGCGTTAAATTTTGTGTCGCCTTCGACGATTATGCCCTTACTTGAGCAAGCGATAACGTTTTTAACGCCAAACGCAAGTAAAAATTTAGCTATGGCAATACCTGCAGCGCCTGCACCGTTAATTACAACCTTGATTTCTTCCATTTTTTTACCTACGAGCTTTAACGCGTTAATTAAAGCCGCGGCAGTTACTATTGCAGTACCGTGTTGATCGTCGTGAAAAACGGGTATATCAAGCTCTTCCTTTAATCTAGTTTCTATTTCAAAGCAACGGGGGGCAGAAATATCTTCCAAATTAATTCCACCAAAAGAGCCTGCTAAAAGCTTAATGGTTTTTATAATTTCTTCTGTATCTTTGGATTTGATGCATAAAGGATATGCGTCCACTTCGCCAAAAGCCTTAAAAAGAGCACATTTGCCTTCCATAACGGGCATACCCGCTTCGGGGCCGATATCACCTAAGCCTAAAACGGCAGTTCCGTCGGTAATAACGGGAACGGTGTTCCATCTTCTGGTTAAATCAAAGCTTTTTTCTACTTCTTTGCTTATTGCAATACAAGGTTCAGCAACGCCGGGGGTATATGCCAAAGATAAATTTTCTCTGCTATCAACGGGCACGCGTGCCACAACTTCTATTTTACCTTTCCACTCGCCGTGTTTTTTAAGTGATTCTTCCCTATAATTCATCTTAATCTCCTATTAAAATTTAATTCGTAAATATTATACTACACCTTTTTTTTATTGTAAAATAAAATCCCCTATTAAAGGGGATTTAAAAATTATTTTTTAAGTGACCTTATAACCAAATCTGCCGTAGCAATATTGGTTGCAATAGGAACGTCGTAAACGTTTGCAATACGAAGTAGCGCCTTAACGTCAGGGTCGTGAGGTTGCGCTTGCAAAGGGTCGCATAAGAAAATTATAAAATCAATTTTACCTTCTGCCACCTTTGCGCCTATTTGCTGATCCCCGCCTAAAGGACCGGAAAGATAACCTTCTACATTAAGTCCGGTTGCTTCGGCAACGCGTCTTGAAGTAGTTCCCGTACCGCAAAGCTTGTATTTAGATAAAACTTCTTTATTTTTTGCCGCCCAAGACATCATTTCTTGTTTTTTATTATCGTGAGCGATAAGCGCAATTACTTTTACTTCCTTTTCCATAAAAACACCTTTTTAGTTAACTTCTATAACCCTTAGGGTTTTTAGTTTGCCAATTCCATAAGGAAGAGCACATATCGTCTAAATTAAGGCTTGCAACCCAATCAAGCTCTTCCCTTGCCTTGCTAGGGTCTGCATAGCAAGCGGCTATGTCGCCTGCTCTTCTAGGCTTAATTACATACGGAAGCTGTTTTTTACAAGCCTTTTCGAAAGCGTGAATAACGTCCATAACGGAATAGCCCACGCCCGTGCCAAGATTATAAACGAATACTCCGCTGTTTTGGCATTTTTCGATTGCCGCTATATGACCTAACGCCAAATCTACGACGTGAATATAATCTCTTACACCCGTGCCGTCGGGGGTAGGATAGTCGTTTCCAAAAACGCCTATTTCCTTAAGCTCGCCAATGGCAACCTTTGCAATATAGGGTGTTAAGTTGTTGGGGATTCCTAACGGATCTTCGCCAATAAGTCCGCTTTCGTGCGCGCCGACAGGGTTAAAATAACGGAGTAAAACTACCGTCCATTCTTTATCTGCTTTATACAAGTCCTCAAGCATAATTTCTTGGAAGTATTTTGAAGTACCGTAAGGGTTAGTAGTTCCTCCCGTTTTAGAGGTTTCTACCAACGGTAAAGTTTCGGGCGTACCGTAAACGGTTGCTGATGATGAAAATACTATCTTTTTGCAACCGAACCTTTTCATTGCTTCTATTAAAACCAAGGTGCCGTATAAATTATTATTGTAATATTCTATAGGCTTTTCGCAAGATTCGCCTACCGCCTTTAATCCTGCAAAATGAATTACCCAATCAATTTTATTTTCGGTAAATATTTTATTTAATAAGTCTGCATCACGCACGTCGCCTTCGTAAGAAACAACCTTTTTGTTGGTAATTTGCTCAACGCGCTGTAAGCTTTTAGGGCAAGAGTTTGAAAAATTATCTAAAACAACAACCTCGTAGCCTTTGTTTAAAAGCTCTACTAAGGTGTGCGAGCCGATATAACCTGCTCCACCCGTTACTAAAATTTTCATAATATTCTCCTTAAAGAAAATTCTTATATTATTATTTTAACACAATAACAATAAATTTTCAACAAAAAAATTAAAATTAGTCGCAAAATAGTCCCGTAAGCTCGTTTATATCGGTTATTCCCTGCAAAACTAAGCTTTTACAACTATCCCAAAGAGTTACCATACCTTCGGAAATAGCAATTTTTTTAAGATCTTCGTTGCTTTTGCCCTTTGTTACGCCGTGACGCATACTTTCGCTCATATACATAATTTCGTGTACGGCTTGCCTACCCTTATACCCCGTATAAGAGCAAAAACGACAACCGCAGGCACGGTAAATTTTTGTAGAATTTTCCAGCCCTAAAAGATTTAATTCTGCTTTAGTTGCATTATCTTGTTTTTTGCAGTTGGGGCAAAGTATTTTTACAAGCCTTTGCGCTATTACGCCCTTTAAAGCGTCCGCAACTAAGTAATCGGAAATTTTCATATCCTCAAGCCTTATAATTGCGCCCGTTGCGTCGTTGGTATGTAAAGTAGATAAAACTAAATGGCCGGTAATCGCTGCCCTTACGGCAATTTCCGCCGTTTCCTCGTCACGGATTTCACCTACCATAATAATATCGGGGTCTTGCCTTAAAATACTTTTTAAAACGGTTGCAAAGCTTAGGTTTGCCTTATTGTTTACTTGTACTTGATTTATTCCCGGCATACTGTATTCGACAGGGTCTTCTACCGTAATTACGTTTAACGAAGGTTTTGCAATTTCTTTTATAAAAGAATACAAGGTAGTCGATTTGCCGCACCCAGTAGGGCCCGTTAAAAGCACTATTCCGTGAGAGTGAGAAAGTATTTTATCTACTACTGCGTTTTCTTGCTCGGTAAAGCCTAAATCCTTACGTGAAAAGCCGAAGGTAGTTTTATCTAAAATTCTTATAACGAACTTTTCGCCGTGAACGGTTGGCAAGGTTGAAAGGCGCAAGTCGTATTCTAATTCGCCTATTTTTAAACTTATTCTACCGTCTTGGGGAATACGCCTTTCGGCAATATTAATGCCCGACATTATTTTAAGCCTTGCGCATATCGAAGAATAGCTTTCGATAGGGAATTCCGCCCTTTCTAAAAGGTCGCCGTCAATTCTGTAGCGCACTTTTACGAAGTGCTCAAAGGGTTCTATATGAATATCTGAAGCCCTTAAGGGAATTGCTTCCCTTATTATTGAATCAACTAATCTTACCGTAGGGTTGTTTATAGCGTCGTCAAAGCTTTCATCTATACTTTTTTGTTCTGCAGAAGGCGCGTTAGTTAAAGATAAATCGTCTAACGCCTTTTCTGCAGAAATTTT
Source organism: Clostridiales bacterium (assembly GCA_015069485.1). Lineage (GTDB taxonomy): Bacteria > Bacillota > Clostridia > Christensenellales > Borkfalkiaceae > Coproplasma. The sequence continues at coordinate 19,387 of SVIM01000006.1, forward strand.
TGCCGTAACGGAATTTATATAGGTTAAAATTTGAGATGTTGGGGCTAAAATATATTCCGTTTTATAATTTAATAAATTTGTTGACGAATAAATTTGCATATCCGCAGGGTTTGCGATTGCAACTAAAAGCTTATTATTTACAACCTTTACAGGCAAAATCTTTTTTCTTTTTAAAAAAGAAAGCTTAAAGCTGTTTAATAACGCATTGTCAACCTCTAACATATCTACCTGCGAATAGGGCATATTGTAAAATTCCGCCAAAACGGGCAACGCTTCAAGCTCGGTGCAATATTTTTGTGAAACGAGGTATTCCGTTACCGTTTTGCCCGAATCTATTATATTTTGCTCCAACAATGCAAAATCGCTACTTTTTATTAAGTTTTTGTTTTTAAAAAGCTTTAAAAGTTGTAAATTGTTCATATTAAGCACCAAAATTTTGCATAATTTGTAAAAGCGGTGAATATACAGCGTAAAATAGCGCCCCCACACAAGCGCCGATTATTATTAAAATTAAAGGTTGAATAACCGTTGCTAAATTTGTTAACGAAGCCTCGGCACGGCTATCGAAAAAGGAACAGGCGTTTATAAGAACTGACGATAAAGTATCGGTTTCTTCCCCAACGGAAATCATTTGAATAATAAGCGAAGGGAAAATACCGTAGCAGTCTAACGCATCTGCAATACTCATACCTTTTTTAATATCTTCTATCGCCAAATCGAGTTTTTTCTCGATAAACTTATTGCCTATTACTATTTTTGAAGTTTGTAACGCCAAAACTGCATCCATACCGCTATCAATTAAAAAGGCAAACGCCCTAGCAAAGCGAGCCGTGTAAATATCGGTGTTAATCTTTTTAAATATAGGAAGCTTAACCTTTAAAAAATGAAAAAAGTATTTACCTTTTTCCGTCTTTAATATAACGAAAATTAAAAGTGCGATTAAAATTACTACCAAAAGTATATAAGCGATATTTTGCCTTATAAAATTACCGGCGTTATAAAGCGCAACGGTAAATGCAGGCATATCAATATTCATAGTAGAAAGCGCGTCCATAAAGGTTGGAATAACGAAGGTTAACATTAAAACTATTATTGCAATAGCCAAAATAATTAAAATTATAGGATATACCATAGCGCTTTTAATTTTTTTACTAATGCTTGCGTCCGACTGAAAATAATCTGCCAAGGTTATTAAAACCTTGTCTAACGCACCGGATGCTTCACCTACGGATATCATAGAACAAAAAAAGTGAGGAAAAATTTTTTCGTGCTTGCCAAGTGCTTCAGAAAGTAAGCTTCCACCCTTTACGTCTTGGCAAACAAAGCTTAAGGTGCTTTTAAGCAACCGTGAAAAAGACTGATTTTTTAAGCTTTCTAAAGCGACTATTAAGGTGACGCCGGAGCTTAATAATACCGAAAACTGCCTACAAAAAGCAGAAAGCTCGGTAATAGATACCTTTCCGCTAACGGTAAAAAAGCGATTTGCCGTAGTTTTTTCAAAGCGCTTTGCCTTTAATAAATATAAATTTTGTTCTGCAAGCTTTTTTGCAAGGTCATTTTCGTCTTCGGCTATGTAAAAACCGCTTACCCTTTTCTTTTGCAAATTTACTGCCGTATATTTATATTTTTTCAAACTAACTTCTCCTAAATAATTAAAATTGAAAGGTAAATATCGGCAATTTGCTCACCGAAGAATAAAGAAAATGCAATACCCAAACAAAGATAGGGCGCAAATGCAAATTCGTCGCACGGTTCGGCAATTGGAAGGCGCGTTTTTATTGGCGAAACGAAGTGTTTTATAATAATTCCTATTAGCGCAAGAATAACGCTTATAAAAATAGCAACGCAAACCGCCTTTGCGCCAAGCATAAGCCCAGCAACCCCCATTAGCTTTATATCTCCAAAGCCCAAGCCCTCCCTTTTAAAAAGCAAAAAGGAAGCAAAATAGAAAAACAGGAAAAATATTGCGCCTATTAAAAATCCGCCTATTAAATTTAAGGCGATACCGTAATTAATAAATAAATTTGCAACCGAGCAAATTAGTATTACGAGTTGCAGGCTATCAGGTATAAAAAGATGCTTTTCGTCAATTAGAGCAACGCAAATTAAAGCCGATAAAAATATACATACGATTGCCGTGTAGAATATGCCGTTGGTATAAAAAAATACTGCAGATAAAAACCATAAAATTAGGTTTAATAATTCCACAAAAAAGTATTCAAACGATATATTTTGCTTGCAATTACGGCATTTGCCACCCAAAATCAGATAGGCAATTAGCGGGATGTTATCATACCACTTAATTTGACTTTTACATTTTGGACAAGTTGAACGGGGAAAAGCCAAGCTTATGCCGTATGGCAGTCGGCTTATTACGACGTTTAGAAAACTGCCCACGCAAAGCCCAACTACTGCAAAAATTATTACGGTTGAATAAAAATAAATTTGCTCCATACTATTCCCCGTAAATATATTTTACAAATTTTCGCTCGCCGTCTTCTTCTGCAACCTCTACCGTAAGCACTACCTTTTGCCCACTTTTTGCAATAAGAGTGCCTTCTGTTAGGCTAAAGGTTATATCGAATTCGTTTTCCTTAGGTAAATCGGTTTGGTCTATAAAAGATAGCGCGCAGTCGTCTAAAAATTGCTTTTGCAAAACGAAATCTTTATACGAATTAACTGCTTGCGTGGAAAGATTGGCAAACGAAAGCAAAACTGCAGTTATTGCAATTACGAAAGCCATTAAAAACACAGCGTACTCCAACGCAAAGCCACTATTCAAATTTTTATTTATATTTTTATACAAAATTATAGCTCCTTGAATAAGTGTAAACTGCGTTATTTGAACGCGCGGTATATCCGTTAATTTGCGCTTGAATACTGTTTGTAGCTTGAACAAATAAAACTTCAACTAAACCGCAATCGAAAACTAATTCATACGCTATTGCTTTATTATCAGCGTCTAAACCGTTATGGTTTTTAGATACCGAAACCTTATCGTTAAAGCAAAAGGTTAAAGAAGATTCAAAGCTTTCAAAAAAGCCGTCGTAATTCGTTGAATTATTTATAGAGCTATTAATGCAGTTTAACGACGCTTGGGAATACGAAATTATAGTGGCAGTTTTTTTAGAATTATTAATTACCGACGAAAAAGCCATACAAGCTGATATTGCAGAAAAGGAAATTAATAATATAAGCGCCATAGAAACTACTACTTCTACCAGCGAAAATCCCCGATTAAATTTTTTAGTTAAAGTTAAATTCTTCATTTGATTTTGCACAAAACAGCGCGCCTAAAAGGGCAATATTTTTAGTGAATTTGTATTCTTGGCAATCTAAAACTGAAATTTGCAAATTTTTAGCGTTCGTAATTAAATAGTTTTTTAAATCGTTTGATGCGTTTAAAACTATCTCTTGAATTTTGACGCAGTTATCTGTTAAATTAAAGTTTTTCGCAAAATCTTGCATACGAAAAAGTATTTTTTCTTTTGCAGATTCGTCGCTGACACCGTCGGTTTTATAAACGGAAACCGCCTTGCCGTTAACAACTGCAATAAACGAAACGGCTTCATTGCTTTCGTCGATTAAAAGAACGCTTTTCCTTTTAATTTCGGGGTAAATTTTTAAAGCAAAGTTAGCGGAACAATTTGCGCTAAAGGTTAGCGCCGTGCACTTAAGCCCTGCATTTTTTAACGCAATTAAAATGTTGCTTTTTATTTGATTATTAATTGAAGCAGCTATGTAATTTACGCTATTTTTATTTTTAGAAAACAGCGAGAATTTAGTACAAATCTCGTTTACATTTTCATAGTCCTTTTCTATTACAGAAAGTAGCGCTCTCTCTTGCATTTTTCCGTTAATTTGGGGCAATGAAATCGGGTCTAATACGACGGATTCGTCGGGCAAAATAATATGTATAGATTTTGCGGTAGTTGCGCCATATTCTGCCACCAATTCAGTTAATAATTGCGAAAATTCAGCCATACCCGATTGAGTTAAAGCACCGTTTTTAAAGTGGTATAGGCTTGTTTTTAAGGTGGATAAATTTATACCGAAAACGCTTGCAATTTGTACGCAATTTTTATAAAAATTAAAGCTTAATATAAGGTTTAATTTATTTTTATTATTGCTTTTAAAAGCTTTGCATATTGTGTTAAAAAAGTTATTATTTGCCTTCATTTAAACCTCTGTATAAATTAAATTACAACTAAAAAATTCACTTTTTACGTGCAATAATACGGTAAATATAAATGAATTGTTTTTATCTGCATTTTCGCTTTGAGAGTATTTTTCAATTAAAAATTTATTTGCGCCGTTACAGTTTAAAATTATCGTTTCGTAATTTGAATTCGTTGGAAATTCAAAGGTGATTTGCAAATTATTATTGATTGCTTGCGCCTTTATATAATAGCAATTTTGCGTATAAGCATCTTGCGCGCAAGCTACTAAATCTTCTTCGTTATAAACTAAAAAGTTGAAATTATTATTATCGTAATAAGAAAACCATAAGCTTGTATAGTTTTGTAAAAGAAGTTGATTGCGCGATATTTCCTGTTGATTTTTGGCATTATTTATAAAGGAATTTAAGTAAACGATAAACGAAATTACAATGCCTGCTATAAGCGAAAATACCGCCATGCTTACGATAAGTTCATTTAGCGTAAAGCCGTTATTTTTTAATTTTTTCATAGACAAAAGGGGTAGTATAACCTACCCCACCTTTTTTATTATTGGTCGATTTGTATTACTTCTAAAGAATTTAACGCCTCTTCCATTAGTTTTTCTAATTCGAGTTTTGATTCCTCTTGTAAAACGTCCGCCATTTTAGGTTTTATTACAGGGTGTCTGGGTAAGAATACGGTACAGCAGTCTTCGTAGGGTAAAATAGAAGTTTCGTATGCACCCATAGCACGGCTTCTTTCAATTATTTCGTTTTTGTCAAAACCACATAAGGGACGCAAAACGGGCAATTCCTTAATAACGCTGTTTGAAGAAGTCATACCTTCTACCGTTTGACTTGCAACTTGACCTAAGCTTTCGCCCGTTATAATACATTGACAACCCGTTTTTTTGGCAACTGCTTCGGCAATACGCATCATAAAACGCCTTAATAAGGTTACCATAAAATCGCCGTTACATTTTTTGTGAATTTCTTCTTGAATATGCGTAACGGAAACCACGTTCAATTTAGTTCCGCCCGTGTAGCCTGCAAGCACGTTGGCAAGATCGATTACCTTTTCTTTGGCTTGCATATTCGTATAAGGGTAGCTATGGAAGTGTAAGCACTCTATATTCATACCGCGCTTTGCTATCATATGGCCGGCTACGGGGCTATCTATTCCGCCAGAAAGCAACAACAAGCCCTTGCCTGCAGTACCTACGGGCATACCGCCTGCCCCCTTAATATATTCGGCAAATACTAACGATTTACCGTTTTCTCTTATATCTACGTTAATAGTAAAATCGGGATTATGAACGTCTACGGAAAGGTTTTTATTTTTAGAAAGCAATCTTCCGCCAATTTCTGCGCTAATTTGCATAGAATTTAAGGGGAATTTTTTATCTGCCCTATGCGTTGCAACCTTAAAAGTGCCAAAATCCCTGCTTACTTGTTGCGCTGCGTAAAAAATTTCGTCCATAGAGGAATTTACTTTGTTTGCAACGCTTAAGGTGTGTATGCCAAAAACCTTTAAAAGCCTTTCTAAAATCAAGTCCGTGTTGTATTCTTCAAAATTTTCAACTAAATATCTTCCGCTTTGCTTGCGAATTTCGTGAGGGATACCCTTTAACGCCTTTTCCATATTTGCGTAAAAGGCCTTTTCAAAATATCCGCGATTATTTCCTTTTAAATGAATTTCCGCATAGCGGATTATTATAACCTTTTCCATTATTTCATTATCTCTTTTCTGTTTTTTACCGTTTCATTAATAATTTTTACGGCAATTTTAATTTCTTCTTCGCTATTTTCTGGCGAAAAGCTTATTCTAAGCACTCCGTCAAGTAAATTTTCGGCTATGCCACAAGCTAAAATAACCCTTGAATAGCGCTTTTTATCGTTAGAAGAGCAAGCCGAGCCCGTGCCGACAATAACGCCTTTATCATTGAGCTCGTGCATAATAGTTTCACCTCTAACCCCCTCTACACCCAAGGTTAAAATGTAGGGCGAGGCGTTATTGCCGCTTATTTTAGTAAAGAGCGACGCATCTAACAAAGAGCAAAATAAGGCGTTAAGCTTACTTACCTTTTCGTAATTATTTGTGATGTTTTGATATTTTTTTATAGCGCAAAGCTCCATAGCCTTTATGCCAAAAACGTTTTCCGTTCCGCTTCTAAGGCCACCCTCTTGTCCTCCGCCATAAATTAACGGCTTTATAACAAGATTTTTGCGCTTAATAAGCGCACCGCTACCCTTTAAGGCGTTTATTTTATGTGCGCTTATCGAATACAAATCGATATTTTTATTAAGCCTTGTAGGAATTTTTCCAAAAGCTTGAACCCCGTCAGAGTGAAACAAGGCTTGCTTGTTTTTTGCCTTTACCGCCGTTGCGATAGCATTAATATCGTTTATTGCGCCCGTTTCGTTATTTACTTGAATAACAGATACTAATGAGGTTTTTGCATCAATCAAGCTTAATAAATGATTGATATCGACGCTGCCGTCTCTATTTAAATTTGCAAACCTTACTTCTATTCCGCGATTCTTTGCCTCGTTTACAGCAGAAAAAATTGCAGAGTGTTCACCTAAAGTAGTTACTATATTACCCCTTTTTCCACCGCAAAAAATTGCGTGATTATCGGCTTCCGTACCGCAGGAGGTAAAAATAATTTCGTAATTATTTGAATCGGCAATTAAATTTAATAAGTTTTTTCTACTTTCCTTTAATTGGCAATGCAAATTATATCCTTCCGAATATAAAGCGGAAGGATTATAATACTGTTCGTATAAATATTTTTCGGCAAGCTTAACACACTCTAAATCGGGTTTAGTCGTTGCCGCATTATCGAGATATATCATTATATTTCAATTACGCCTTCAAAGGATTGTTTTACCGTTCCGTCAACTTCTACGCTTCCGTCCTCGTTATACTTAACAAACAAGTCGCCACCAGAAAGTTTTACGGTTATAATCTGGTCGTTAAGGCAACGATTTTTTGCTACAGCCGCAATGGTTGCCGCAGCTGCCGCAGTACCGCAAGCCCAAGTTTCACCTGTGCCAGGTTCGTAAACGCGTGCCTTTAAAGTGATGTTATTAACTACTCTTACTACTTCTACAAAATAATTTTCGGTAATAGTGCCGTTTTCAATAAAAATTTGGCTAAGCTCTTCCAAATCTTCATCATCAACCTTATCGCAGAAAATTACGCAATGAGAGTTGCCTACGTGTACTAAGCTAATATCGTATTCTTTGCCGTTTACGCATACCGTTTTATTTTCTGCATCTTGAACTTTAGAAACACCTAAGTTGATAGCAACGGAGCTTGCGCAGTTGTTAAACGAGTTTACGGAAAGCGATTTTACGCCTGCGTTTGTTTCGATAGTAAGCGTATCTCTGTTTATAATTTTATTATCGAAAAGATATTTCGCAACGCATCTTACAGAGTTTGCAGCTATTACAATTTCTTTGCCGTTACGGTTAAATACGCGCATTTTAGCATCTGCAACTTCAGATTTTTCCACCATAACAACGCCGTCTGCGCCTATTCCGTAATGTCTGTCGGAGAAGTTAATTGCAAGTGACTCGGGACAAGTAATCTTATCGTCCATATTATTGAATAAGATATAGTCGTTGCCACAAGATTGCATTTTATTAAAGTTAAGCTTTAATTTTTCACTTCTAAGAGCATTAATATCTACGAGCTCGGTGTTAAACTGATTATATCTGCCTGCAATAACGTCTGCCAAAGCGTTAGTCGTATCGAGAGAAGTTAATACGGTAATACCCAACAAAATTGCATGGTGATGCAAGGAAATATAGTTTGTAATAGATTCAATGTCCGTTTTGCCCGTATAAACTACGTAGTCGATTTTGCCTTGATCCATAAGCTTAAAGATTTCGTCGTTGGTGGAAAGACGGGCAACTTCGGTGCATTCTAAGCCTAAGCTTCTAATAACGTTAGCCGTACCCTTGGTTGCATATAAGGTTAAGCCTAAATCAGCAAACTTTTTAACTATATTTACAATTTCGTACTTATCTTCGTCATTTATGGTAAAGTAAATGCCGGAAGGATGCTGTTTTGTGGGATGCTTCATATTGAAGCCTGCGGAAACGAGCCCTTTAAACAACGCTTCTTCAATGGTTTTACCAATACCTAAAACTTCGCCCGTAGATTTCATTTCAGGGCCTAACTGAGAGTTAACGTCGTTAAGCTTTTCAAACGAGAATACGGGAACTTTTACCGCTACGTAAGGTGAGTTAGGATATAAGCCCGTGCCGTAGCCAAGCTTTTTAAGCTTTGCGCCCACCATTATTTTGGTTGCAAGCTCTACCATAGGTACGCCCGTTACCTTGGAAATATAAGGAATAGTTCTTGAAGCCCTAGGGTTAACTTCGATAACGTAAAGCTCGTTATGATAGATAAGATATTGAATATTGATTAAGCCCTTAGTCTTTAAGGAAACTGCAAGTTTAGAAGATATATCAACTACCTTTTTAAGCATAGCGTCGCTTAAATTATAGGGGGGATAAACTGCGATAGAGTCGCCACTATGAACGCCAGCTCGTTCGATATGTTGCATTATGCCGGGGATTAATACGTCGGTGCCGTCACAAATAGCGTCTACTTCTAACTCCGTACCCATTAAATACTGGTCACAAAGAACGGGGTTTTCTATTTTTTGCGCCAAAATAACGTCCATATATCTTTCGATATCGTTTTGCGTAAAGGCAATTGTCATATTTTGACCGCCGATTACGTACGAAGGACGAAGAAGCACGGGATAACCTAAGGTTTGAGCGGCTTTTACCGCTTCTTCCTTGCTCATAACGGTAAGCCCCTTAGGTCTTGCAATATTGAATTGTTCTAATAAAGCGTCAAAGCGTTCTCTGTCTTCGGCAAGGTCAACGCTATCTGCGGGAGTACCTAAAATTCTTATACCCTTTTTATCGAGATAGCTACAAAGCTTAATTGCAGTTTGTCCGCCAAAGGTGATAACTACGCCGTAAGGCTTTTCGATATCAATAACGTTTTGCACGTCTTCGGGAGTTAACGCTTCAAAATAAAGTCTGTCTGCCGTATCAAAGTCGGTGGAAACCGTTTCGGGGTTGTTGTTTATAATTACAACCTCGTAACCTAACTTTTTAAGCGCCCAAACGCAATGTACGGAAGAATAATCGAATTCTATACCCTGACCGATTCTTATAGGACCTGAACCGATAACGATAATTCTTTTCTTTTTGCTATTTTTTACGAAGGGCTTTGCTTCGTCGTGTTCCTTTTCGTCGTAGGTTGAATAGAAATAAGGCGTTTGCGCTGCATACTCTGCCGCACAGGTATCAACCATTTTGAAGATTGCGTTTCTGTGCATAGGAACTTTACTGCCGGAAAGCTTTTCAAGCTCCTTATCGGGATAGCCTAAATTCTTACCCTTTAAATATTGAGCGCGAGTTAAGGGCTTACCTTTAATTTCTTCTTCAAAATCGGAAAGATTTTTAAGCTTAGATAAGAACCACTCGTCAATTTTTGTTATTTCGTAAATTTCTTCAATGGAAACGCCACGCTTAATAGCTTCGTAAACGACGAATAATCTTTCGTCGGTAAGCTCGGGAAGCTTTGCTTTAATCTGTTCGAGAGAAAGCTCCTTCATTTTGGGCATATTAAGGCTCATAAGCGAAATTTCTGCGCCTCTAACAGCCTTCATAATTGCGCTTTCAAAGCTCGTACCTATTGCCATAACCTCGCCGGTCGCCTTCATACGAGAGCCTAAATTACGCTTTGCGTAAAGGAACTTATCGAAGGGCCACTTGGGGAACTTAATTACTACGTAGTCGATAGTAGGTTCAAAGCACGCGTAGGTTGAACCGGTTACGTCGTTTTTAATTTCGTCTAAAGCATAGCCTAATGCAATTTTGGTTGTAACCTTTGCAATAGGGAAGCCCGTTGCTTTGGAAGCAAGCGCGGAAGAACGGGAAACTCTGGGGTTAACTTCGATTACGGCGTATTCGAAGGAGTCGGGATGAAGCGCAAACTGACAGTTACAACCGCCTTCGATACCAAGCTCTGTAATAATATCTAAAGCAGCCGCTCTTAACATATTAAATTCTTTATCGGATAAAGTAACTGCAGGCGCAATAACGATAGAGTCGCCCGTGTGAATACCTACGGGGTCTAAATTTTCCATAGAGCAAACGGTTAAAACGTTGCCCTTGCTATCACGCAATACTTCAAATTCAATTTCCTTCCATCCGCCAATATACTTTTCGATAAGCACCTGCGTGATGGGAGAAAGCAACAAGCCGTTGTGAGCGATTAAGCGAAGCTCTTCTTCATTATACGCTACGCCGCCACCTGCGCCACCAAGAGTATATGCAGGGCGAACGATTACGGGGTAGCCACCGATTTTTTCGGCAACGGCAACGCACTCGTCAACGGTGTAAGCGATATCGGAAGGAACGACGGGCTGATTAATTTTTTCCATCGTCTGCTTAAAGAGCTCTCTATCTTCTGCTCTATCAATGGAATCTACGTTAACGCCGATTAACTTTACACCCCACTCGTCCAAAAAGCCTTCTTTTGCAAGCTGACAACCTAAGGTTAAACCGGTTTGTCCGCCCAAGGAAGCCAATAAGCTGTCGGGGCGTTCCTTAATAATAATTCTTTTTAATGTGTCAACGGTTAAAGGTTCAAGATAAATTTCATCTGCAAGAGCCTTATCCGTCATTATGGTTGCGGGGTTACAGTTGCAAAGAACAACGTTTACGCCTGCTTCCTTTAAAACGCGACACGCTTGAGTACCCGCATAGTCAAACTCTGCCGCCTGACCAATTACGATAGGGCCGGAACCTATTACGAGTACTTTTTTAATATCTTCTCTCTTAGGCATATTATTTAACCTCCTTTATCTCTTTTACGAAGTTATCGTAAAGGATAGTCGTATCACGAGCGTCACAGCATACGCCGGGATAGAACTGTACGGTTACTGCATTTACGCTTTCGTATTTGCAACCTTCGCAAGAATTATCGTTTACGTTTACGAAGGTTACCTCGCCAACCTTTTCAATGCTTGAAGAAACTACTTCATAGCCGTGATTTTGCGAGGTTATATAAACCTTACCGGTTGCAATTTCTTTTACGGGTTGATTGCCACCCCTGTGGCCAACCTTCATTTTTTGAGTTTTACCGCCCATTGCAAGCGCAAAGAGCTGATGGCCTAAACCAATACCGAAAATGGGAAGCTTGCCGCAAAGCTTTTTAATTTCTTCTACAATTCCGTTATTTTCTGCAGGATTGCCAGGGCCGTCGGAAAGAACAACGCCCTTAACGCCTAAATCTAATATTTCTTCTGCGGTATAGCTTGCGGGAACTTTAATAACGCACAAATTGCGGGAAACGAGCGCATTTACAACGCTTGCCTTTACGCCAAAGTCCCAAACGGCAACCTTTTCACCTTCGGGATTACCCAAATATTCTATTTTTTCACAAGTTACGGCTTTTACGGCGTTTTCGATTTTATAGTTATTTAATAACGATAAATCCTTTAAGGGCTTAGAGGTTATTGCAGCGTTCATAACGCCGAATTCCCTTATATTCTTAGTTAATTCACGCGTATCAATGCCGTAAATACCGATAATATTGTGCTCCTTAAGATAATCTTCTAACTTACCTTCGCATCTGAAATTAGAAGGGCTGTCACATTTTTCCCTAACGATATAAGCGGAAAGCCAGTTTTTATTGCTTTCTGCGTGTTCGGATACAATGCCGAAGTTACCAATTGCAGGGAAAGCGTGCGCTACGATTTGTCCAAAGTTGCAAGGGTCGGTAAGCGTTCCAAGATAGCCCGTAATGCCCGTAGTGGTAAATACAATTTCACCAACCGTATCACCCTTAGCCCCGAAACGGTAACCAACGAAAGTTTTGCCGTTTTGTAACGTCAAATAAACTTTTGCTTTTTCCATAGTATTTTTACCTCGTCGAGTTTAGTTTTTTAAAAGTTTTACAAGTACTGCCTTTTGAGCGTGCAATCTGTTTTCTGCTTCTTCAAAAATTTCGGATGCGTGTTCTTCAAAAACCTCGTCCGTAATTTCTTCTCCCCTGTGTGCAGGTAAGCAGTGCAATACCATTACGTCGCTTTTTGCAACTGAAAGGTATTGTTTATTAACCTGGAAACCGGCAAACGCCTGTTCCCTTTTTTGCTTTTCTCCTTCTTGTCCCATAGAAGCCCAAACGTCGGTATAAACCACGTCCGCATCCTTAACTGCTTCTTCTACGCAAGAGGTTATAGTAAAATCTCCGTTTTCCTTTGCCCATTTAATAAGCTCTGCATCAGGCTCGTAGCCTTCGGGACAAGCGATCGCAAACGACATACCCATTTTTATTGCGCCAACTATTAAGCTGTTAGCCATATTGTTGCCGTCGCCAACGAAAGCCATTTTTAAACCCCTAAAGCTACCCTTAACTTCTCTAATAGTCATAAGGTCGGCAAGAACCTGGCAAGGATGAGCGTAGTCGGTTAAGCCGTTTATGATGGGAATTGAGCCGTATTTAGCTAAATCTTCCACCTCTTGCTGGGCAAAGGTTCTTATCATAATCGCATCAAGATAGCGGGATAAAACCCTTGCCGTATCTTGAACGGGCTCTCCTCTGCCTATCTGCAAATCGTTGCTCGATAAAAATAAGGGATAACCGCCAAGCTCGTACATACCTACTTCAAACGATACTCTCGTTCTAGTGGACGCCTTTTGGAATATCATACCAAGCTTTTTGCCCTTTAAATAATCCTTATGTATACCGTTTTTTCTTTCGTATTTAAGTTGATCTGCAAGATTTAAAATAGATAAGATTTCATCCTTAGTTAAATCTGATAATTTTAATAAATGCTTCATTGCCCAATAACCTCGTTTAATATTCTAATCGCCACGTCCATTTCGGTTTTATTAATTATTAGCGGTGGCAACAATCTTACTTTTTGATGCGCGGTAAGCACGACAAGCCCTCGCTTTAAGCATTGTTCGGCAATCTCTTTAGCGTTTTTATCCGTTTCAATGCCTATCATAAGCCCCATACCGCTTACGCTTTTTACATTTTTAATTCTTTCTATATGCGCTTTTAAATATGCGCCCTTTCCCTGTACTTCCAGCAAAAGATGATCGTTTAACCTTTCGATAACGCTTATTGCACCTGCGCAAGCAACTGGATTGCCACCGAAGGTAGAGCCGTGATCACCGTAGGTTAAAGTGTTTTCACATTTTTCAAACATCATACACGCGCCTATTGGAAGCCCATTACCTAAGCCCTTTGCGGTAGTTACGATATCAGGGGAAATATCAAAGCCTTGGTATGCATATAAATAGCCCGTTCTGCCGTTACCTGTTTGAACCTCGTCAATGATAAGTAAAATATCTCTTTCTTTACAGAATTTTTCTACCTGCTTTACGAATTCTTTATCCAAAGCGTTAACTCCGCTTTCACCTTGAATAAGCTCCATCATAACGGCACAGGTTTTATCGGTGTATTGCTTCCAAATTCCGTCCATAGTTGCTTCGGCATATTTAAAGCCTTGCAAAAACGGATTAAAGTGCTTATGAAAGTTAGGTTGCCCCGTTGCAGTCAAGGTTGCCATTGTTCTTCCGTGGAAGGAATTTTTTAAAGTTATTATTTCGTATCTTTGTTCACCGTAGCGGGAAGAGGAATATTTACGCGCAGTTTTTATAGCGCACTCGTTTGCCTCTGCTCCACTATTTGCAAAAAAAATTTTTTTTGCGTTCGTTTTTTCGCATAACAGCTTTGCAAGCTCTGCTTGAGGCTTACTGTAATAAAGGTTGCATACGTGTTGGATTTGATTAATTTGGTTTATAACCGCATTTTTCCAAGCTTCGTCGTTAACGCCGAAAGCGTTTACGCCTATACCAGTGGCGCAATCTATATATTCTTTTCCGTTAATATCTATTAAAGTGCTACCTTTGCCACCGACAAACGCTACGCCATAGCGCGCGTATGTATTTGCAATATTACTTTTATCGCACTCAAAAAGGGTATTTTCGTTCATTATTTCTCCTGCTTGGCGCTTAATAAGCAAATTTTTTTGCAGATTACGCGCATTAAAATAAAGACTGATTTAAAAAATAAACCAGTCAATTATAAAACATTGTCCCACTGCCTTCGTCGGACAATATTTCAATTAAAATAGAATGATATACTCTACCGTCGGTTATAAACACCTTTTTTACCCCACGGCGAATTGCATCCTTACAACATTCAATTTTAGGAATCATACCACCAGAAATTATGCCCTGCTTAATAAGGCCGGGGATTTCTGAGATTTGTACTTTTCTAATTAAACTATCCTCGTTAGAGCAATCCTCTAACAAGCCCTTAATATCAGACATTAAAATTAAACTTTCAGCGTCTAACCCACCTGCGATTGCAGAAGCTGCAGTATCTGCGTTTACATTATAAACGTTACCTTCGTCGTCGTAACCCACGGTGGAAATTACGGGAATATAGCCCATACTTAAAATATCGGAAACGATTTTTACGTCAATGGCAACGATTTTACCAACGAAGCCCAAAGCTTCGTCTTGCTTTTCGCATTTTATCATGTGTCCGTCTTGACCGCAAATACCAATAGCCTTACCTTCGTTGCGTTCGATAGAATCGACCAAGGATTTATTAACCTTGCCAGCCAAAACCATACGAACAACTTGCGCCGTTTCAGCGTCGGTATAACGAAGTCCGTTTACGAATTTGGTTTGCATGCCCATTGCTTTAATGGTTTCGGAAATTTCGGGACCGCCACCGTGAACAAGAACAACCTTAATTCCCAAATTTTGTAAAACGACTAAATCACGCATAACTGACGATTTAATATTTTCGTCAATCATTGCGTTTCCGCCGTACTTTACTACGAGAATTTTATTAAAATATTTTTTAATGTGAGGCAACGCCTCAACCAAAAATTTTGCCTGTTTTTGCTTGTCCATTAAGTTCTGTAATCTCCGTTTATTTTAACGTAATCGTATGTTAAATCGCAACCCCACGCCGAGGCTTTGCACTTTCCGATTTTTAAATTTATATTTACCTGTACTTCGTCTTCACTAAGTACCTTTTTTGCGTGTTCTTCGCTAAATTCTATTCCGTAGCCGTCTTTGCAAACTTCTAATACGCCGGCTTTTGACTTAAAGGATACGTCAACCCTTTCTACTTCAACTTCTTCGCCGGAATAGCCTATTGCACATAAAACCCTACCCCAGTTTGCGTCTGCGCCAAACATAGCCGCCTTGAACAGAGATGATTTTATAACCGTTTTAGCTACGCCCCTTGCCATTTTTACGGACTTTGCGCCAAATACGTTACACTCTATAAGCTTAGTTGCGCCTTCGCCGTCCTTTGCAATCATTTTAGAAAGCTTTACCGTACAATAGTTTAACGCCTTGGCAAACGCTTTATAATCTGCGTTTACTTCTTCTATAATTTTATTTTGAGCCAAGCCGTTGCAAAGTATTACGCAAGTATCGTTAGTCGATTGGTCACCGTCAACACTTACCATATTAAAGGAGCTTTTAACGTCGTTAGAAAGCGCCTTTTGAAGCATTTTGGGTGAAATTGCAACGTCAGAGGTTATAAATATAAGATTTGTTGCCATGTTGGGACAAACCATACCTACACCCTTTGCAATTGCGCCGATTTTACATTCCCTTCCGCCTAGCGTAAATTTTACCGCTACGCTTTTAGCAATCGTATCCGTGGTCATAATAGCTTCGGCTGCCGATTTGCTATCGTCGCCTAAAAGTGAATAAAGCTGGTCGATATGCTCTTCCATAGGGGCAATATTTAAAGGTTGACCTATAACGCCCGTAGAAGCAACTAATACGTCGTTTGCCTTAATTTTGCTAACCCTTTCCACCATTTGGCACATTTTTTCGGCAATTTCAATGCCGTTTTTGTTGCAGGTATTTGCGTTACCGCTATTGCAAACTATTGCTTGCGCATAACCGCTTTTAAGATGTTCTTTGCATAAAATTACGGGCGCGCCCTTAACTAAATTTTGTGTAAAAACACCTGCCGCAGAAGCGTTAACCTCGCTAACTATTAATGCAAAATCCTTTTTAGCTTTATTTTTTCTTATTCCGCAATGCACTCCCGAGGCTTTAAAGCCCTTGGGGGCGCACACTCCGCCTTGTATTTCTTTTATCATTTCTTTTTTCCTATTTATATCAAAGAAACCGTTTCGTCTAGCCCAAGCATTATATTCATATTTTGAACTGCCGCGCCCGAAGCACCCTTTCCTAAATTATCGAATACGGATGCCAAAAAGATTCTATCTTCGTTACCGCTTAAATAAATTTTTAAGTTATTAGTACCCGATAGCTCGTTTGCGGGAATAAATGCCGGGGTATCTTCTTCAGTTGCAACTGATATAAAATTACTACCTTGGTAATATTCCGTTAAAAATTTACGCAAATCCTGTACGGAATATTTTTTGTTTAATAATCTAGTATATAAAGGAACGGTTACGCACATCCCGCAATAAAAATCGCAAATTATGGGATTAAAAATGGGTTTTTGGCTTAAACCGCACTCGTTTACCATTTCGGGAAGATGCTTGTGATTTAAGGTTATTGCGTACTGTCTGGGCGAAGAAAGGGCAGCTTCCCTATCTTCTGCCTGATAAACGGCAATCGTTTTTTTGCCTGCGCCCGAATAACCCGTAATTGAGTGCGCTACGAAAGGGTAATCGGCGGGAATAATACCTGCCTTAACCAAGGGAGCAACCGTAGAGATAAATCCTGTTGCGTGGCAGCCGGGGTTTGCTACCCTTTTTGCGTTTGCAATTTGTTCCCTTCTTTTACCTGAAAGCTCGGGAAGGCCGTAAACCCAGTCGCTATTAGTTCTATGCGCGGTGGACGCGTCTATAACCTTTACCTTGTTGTTAACGTCAATTAAAGAAACCGATTCTTTTGCCGCTTCGTCGGGCAAGCACAAAAAGGCGACGTCTGCAGAATTTAAGCAATCCCTACGCGCGTTTTTATCCTTTCTTAATTCTTCGGGCAAAGTTATTATATTAACGTCGCTTCTTTTGCCTAACCTATCAAAAATTTGTAACCCGGTAGTTCCTTCTTTACCATCGATAAATATATTATACATTATTTAAGTTTTTTGCTATCGAGCAACGCTTTAACCTTGATGGGTAAACCGAAAAGGTTGATAAAGCCCTGTGAATCCATTTGGTCGTAGCAATCGTCTTCGCCAAAGGTTGCGATATCTTCGCTATATAAGGAATAGGGCGAAGTAATGCCTGCGGGAATAATATTACCCTTGTAAATTTTAAGCTTAACGTCACCGGTTACCGTTTGCTGAGTTTTTTCAACGAAGGCGTCTAACGCTTCCCTTAAAGGAGTAAACCATTGACCGTCGTAAACGATTTCACCGTACTTAATTGCAATAATTTGCTTGTAGTGCTGGGTAGCCTTGTCAAGACAAATAGATTCTAAAAGCTCGTGCGCGGTGTATAAAATAGTACCGCCGGGGGTTTCGTATACGCCCCTAGACTTCATACCAACAAGGCGGTTTTCTACCATATCGATAAGTCCTACACCGTTTTCTCCGCCGATTTTATTAAGCTTTTCAATTAAAGCAACGCTTTCTAATTCTTCTCCGTCGATTGCGGTGGGCACACCCTTTTCAAAATGAATAGTTAAGTAGGTTGCCTTATCGGGAGCGTTCCAAGGGGAAACGCCAAGTTCCAAAATTTTGTCGTAATTAGGTTCGTTTGCAGGGTCTTCCAAATCTAAACCTTCGTGAGATAAGTGCCAAAGGTTTTTATCTTTGGAATAGTTGGTTTCTCTGCTAATTTTTAAGGGAATATTGTGCTTTTCAGCGTATTCAATTTCGTCGTCACGGCTTTTAAATTCCCAAATTCTCCAAGGTGCGATAATTTTCATTTCAGGCGCAAAAGCCTTGATGGAAAGTTCAAATCTAACTTGGTCGTTGCCCTTACCGGTACAGCCGTGGCAAATTGCGTCTGCGCCTTCAGCCTTTGCAATTTCTACTATTCTTTTTGCAATAACAGGTCTTGCAAAAGAAGTACCTAAAAGGTATTTATTTTCGTAAACTGCGCCCGCCTTCATAGTGGGGTAAATATAGTCTTCAATAAATTCCTTTTTTAAGTCTTCGATATAAAGTTTTGATGCGCCAGTTTTTAACGCCTTTTCTTCCAAGCCTTCAAGTTCAGTAGTTTGACCTACGTCGCCAGAAACGGCAATAACTTCGCAGTTATCGTAATTTTCCTTAAGCCAAGGAATAATAATTGAAGTATCTAACCCGCCAGAATAAGCAAGCACTACTTTTTTAATTTTCTTTTCCATATATATAATCTCACTTAAAATTTTTATATAAATTAGTAAAATCCTAAATCTTTGAAATTATACACCATATAAAAAATCAAGTCAAGTAAATGAATATTTAATTAATAAAAAAATAGCGAAAGATTACTATAAGTAATCCCCCGCCGATTTTTATTTAGTATTTAATCATCTCGTATATTAATTTTTACAATAAAGCTTTTTAAAAAATTATATTCCTCTCCTCTACTATTTCCTCAATTTTTAATAATTGTCCTCTTAAAATAAACACCAAACTACGTACGCAATTTTTCTGTTAGTAAAATATTTACTCTTCATATTTTTTCTCCTTATATTAAACTCCACGCCAACCAGCATAAAGCCTAAATTCAACGCCTTCTTCAATAGTTGGTGACACGTCAAAATCCCATTCATTGATGCACTCAGGCTCGGTATACCAACCAATAAATTCATATCCGTTTCTTTCGGGATTGAATGGTAAAGGAATTTTTTCGCCCGTATCAATATTATCCAAACTATAATATCCGCCATTTACCTCATTAGAATTGTTGTTCATAAAAACAATGTTAGCAGGTTTACAATCGCTCATATTACCTTTTAATTCATCATACAGCGATTTATACACATAAACGTTTTTCAGATTTGCGAAATTAAATGTTATTTCAAAGCTATTGGAACACACCATCAAATCTACTTCAGAACCATAAAAATAATTAATACCTTTTATATTTTCATGTATATACAGTTTTTTAAGATTTCCACAATAAACGTGGTGACTTTTGTTATGGTAAAAACCCTCATCAAAAAAACCGATGTGCTTCACTGGTTTACCGTCTATTTCTCTTGGAATTTCAATTGCTTCTTGTTCTAACCCTAATGTTGTGAACCCAACAATCGCAATAGCATTATTATTTTTATCCTGAAAATTACTATTTTCGCCTACAATAATATATTGATAAAAGCCGTCCTCATAGATTTTGGCTTCTCTACTACAACCGTTAGCAAAAACCAACAAAGTTATAATCAGCATTAAACATACCGTTAAGCTAAAATATTGCTTTAATTTCCTTTTCATATCGTTCTCCTTTTTAAATAATTGCTAGACTTTAATTAAATTTTTATTTTATGCTATTGCATTGGACTTCTCTCCTTAAAACTATTTTTTTAATATATTATACCATACTTTGCCAATATTGTCAATGGTTAACTCAGTAACGTTTAAAAAACCAATAAAACTAAAAAGTGCGGAGTGAATTCCGCACCTTTAAATAAAATTTTAATTATAAAAATTTGCAATAAAGGCAAATTGTTTTAAAACTTGACGCTCCTTTTTATAATTTTTACAAAACCTTGAAACAAGGTTCCAAAAATTTTTTGAGTGGTTATGATGAACGGTATGGCAAAGCTCGTGAATTATTATATAGTGCCAACTTGATACGGGAAGCATTAAAAGCTTATAGTTAAAAACTATATTGTTTTTTGCGTCACAGCACCCCCACCTTGCCTTATAGCTTTTAAACGAAACGGTGCTTGCGCTTAAATTGCAAAGGGCGCAAATTTTTTCGTATTCAGCTAAAAACAAGGGCGATAAAAACTGCGTTAGCGCGTTGCGAATTTGATTTTTATTTTTTAAAACTAATTTGTTTTGAAAAATTTTATTTTCTTTACCGAATTCCAAGTCTATTAGTTTACCGCAAATTAATATTTTTTTATAGCTTAAAACCTGTTCCCTCTCAAATATATTTTGGCCGTTTAGCGCAATTTTTTTGCTAATCCAGCTTCGCTTTCGTTCAACGAATTTATGAATTTCAGCCATAGGTAAGCTTTTAGGCGCTCTTACTATAACCTCGTTTAAGCTCGTAACTTGTATCGCTACGCTTTTTCTTTTAGTCCTTACTGCTTTATAATTTATATTCATCTATCGTAAATTTAAATTGCGTTCTTAATTCGCCTTGCACTCTTCCTTCGATAAGCACACTTCCGTCGTCTTGTCGGCTTTTAAGCACCGTAAATTCTTCGCCCATTTTACATTGCTTAACGTAGCTTACTTGCGCGGTGGAAATAAACTTATTTTTTAACTCTTCAGGAGAAAAGGCGTCAATCGCAAAATCTGCGTATTTAGTATTGTTTACGTGATTATAATGGTCGTAATCGGTGTAGGAAACCCTTTTAAAAAACGCCGCTTCGCCACCGTCGAGCTGGGGGATTTTCCACTTGTTAAACTCTATACTTCTAAAATCGTTATACTCCCTTTCATCCGTTTCGAAAAAGGCTTTTGAAGGTAAAATTGCGTACCTTTCCAAATCGATTAAGCACCAACGCGAAGTGGCTACACCTACCTTTTCTTCACCGATAAAAAGCTCGAAATCCCTTAAAAAAATTAAGTGCCCCGGCTTTAACGGCCAAGTGCTTACCGTTAAATTTTCGCCGTATTTTATAGGCCTTGTGAGATTAATGTACCAGTTGGAAACGATAAAAGCAAAGCCCTTCTTTTTAATGTCTTCGTAGCCAAAGCCTAACTCGTCTGCAGAAAGGCTTGCGGATTCTTGCATTATAGCAAGTAAGGCAGAAAGCTTTAAATTATCATAAAGATCAACGTCCGAATAACGAATCGTGTAAGTTTTTTTGTTTAAATACACTTTAATATTCTTCCTTAATTTTTATTATATTGATTTTAAATATTTTAGCACTTTTATATTAAAATGTCTATTATTTTGCAAAAAAATAATTAATTATGTGTGACATAGTACCATTTATTTTGATTTTAGTATTGACATATTTGGTATTATGTGATATAATATACACAAAATACGGAGGTTTAGTATGGATAACGATAAAATTTTGCCCGTAGATAGCGAAACGGACGAAAATTTAAATAGCGAGTTGGAAAACGACCAACAAGCCCAAAGCGAGCACGGCGTGTTAGAAGTTAAAGAAGAACCCTCCCGCACTACCGAAAAAAATTCGATTAGTGCCGACCTTATTCGCGGTCACATTAATACTATTATTTTGCGTACATTAGACGAACGAGATAAGTACGGCTATGAAATAATAAATGAAATCGAACAAAAAAGCCACGGTCAGTACGAGCTTAAACAACCCACCCTTTACAGCGCGTTAAAGCGCCTTGAAACGCAAGGCTACATACAAGCTTATTGGAAAAGCGACGAAGTTTCATCAGGTGGCAGAAGAAAATATTTCCGCCTTACTGAAGCAGGTAAAGAAATTACCGAAAAAAACCGTGCCGAGTGGGAATATTCAAGAACCGTTATCGACAGTTTGATTTCTGATAGAAGCTTTGATTTTTCACAGCCTGCGCCTAATAGCGTTGACTTTAATATACTTAAAAAATCCACTTCCAGAGTACCCGTCGTTAAATTAGAAACGGTTGACGGAAACGCAAAAATTAGCGAAGACGGACAAGCTTTTTGGGAAAGACACCAAGCCCTTGCCGACCAACAGGAACAAACGCTTCAACAGGTTTTAGCCGAACAGCAAGCGTTATCTGACCAACAGGAGCAAGCATTGCAACAAGTTTTAGCAGAGCAACAAGCACTTGCAGAACAGCAAATTTTGGCTGAACAAAGGCTTGCTTCCCTTAAGGAATTAGAAGATAAGCTAAACGCGCAAAAGCAAGAATTAGAAGAAGAGCAACAAGCTTTTGAAAACAAAAAAAGCGAGCAGTTGCAAGAGTTAGAAGATAAGCTTTTGGCGCAGCAGCAGGCGTTAGACGAACAAAAAGCCGAACAGGAAGAAGCTTTTGCTTTACAGCAAGAAGAGTTTGCCAATCAAATGGCAGAGCAAGTAAACGCCATTGCTTTAAAGCAAAAAGAAATTGAAGAGCAACACCAACAGTTTTTGTTGGAGCAAGAAGCTATTAAGCAACAGGCTATTGAAGAGGCTAGAATTAGAGCCGAACGCCAAGCTGAAGAAGAGCAGCGCAAATTAGTGCACGAAAACTTTTTAAAGCTTATGAACGGCCAACCCCAGCCACAACAAGCGCAACAAGCGGAAATTGCTTATACTCAAGCAAACGCTCCTTCCCCTATTTATACGAGCAAGCCCGAAACGGAAAGGGATTATAGAAACCTTATTAATAACTTGTTTTTAGGCACGATAAGCACGCCTAACTACCCTTCAGTCCCTAAGGCAGAAGCAGTTATGCAAGAACCTATTCCTACCTATCCTTGCCCCCCTACTCCCCCTTCTGCAACGCAGAGCGCCGAGCCTACCGTTATTCAGTTTGGCGACGCCAAGACAAAGGCTTTGGACGAGGGCTTAAGGATTAACACCGCCGAAAGCTATTCCCGTACGCAAGAAAAAGCGCCTTATAGCAAGGGATTAACGCTTTTTAAAAGCTCTTTAATAGTTGGTATTATTATGCTTTTAGAGTTTGCGCTTTGCCTTTTATTTAAGGATGCGCTTGCAGTTGAAACGGTTTATCCTTTAGTAATTTTAGCGATAAACTGTGCACAAGTCGGCATATGCGCCGTAGTTGGTTTTAGCGGACTTATTCAAAACAACAGAAGACCTACTTCCAACAATTACATATCTACAAGTATAATAATTTGTATCGTTTCTATTTTAATAATTTGTTTAACCTCGCTTCTTATTCAGGTAAATTTTTCATCCATTGCAGATATAACTGCAAAAATAATTATTCCTTGTATTATTGCATTGAATATCCCTGTGTTTACCGTAAGCTTTTATTTGTTAAGCAAATAATTATAAAAATAATAAAGCGTCGGCATATACCGACGCTTTTTAAATTTGAAAGGTTATATAAAAAACGGAGCAGGTTTGCTCCGTTTTTGTTATGATTTGGGTTTTTTAAGATTGTTATTTAAGCCTGAACGGCTGTTAAACGCTTATTTTAAAGATTAAGCGTTATTTTGCGTATTCAACGCTTCTAAATTCACGGATAACGTTAACCTTAATTTGACCGGGATATTCAAGTTCTGCTTCGATTTTTTTAGCGATATCCTTTGCAAGGAATAAGGCTTGAGCGTCGTCGATTTGTTCGGGTTTTACAATTACGCGAACTTCACGGCCTGCTTGAATTGCATAGCTCTTGTCTACGCCAGTAAAGCTAGATGCGATTTCTTCTAATCTTTCAAGGCGTTTAACGTAGTTAGTACCCGTTTCTCTTCTAGCACCAGGGCGCGCGCCGGAAATAGCGTCTGCCGCGGCAACGAGCACAGCTTCAATAGTTTTAGGCTCGCAATCGCCGTGGTGCGCTGCAATAGCGTTGATTACGTTTGCGTTTTCCTTATACTTTTTAGCGATATCTGCGCCAAGCTGAATATGAGTACCTTCTTGCTCGTGGTCAACTGCCTTACCTATATCGTGCAATAAGCCTGCGCGCTTGGCAAGGTTTACGTCTAAGCCTAATTCTTGCGCCATTAAGCCTGCAAGGCGAGCAACCTCTAACGAGTGTTTATATACGTTTTGACCGTAGCTCGTTCTATATTTAAGCCTACCGATAAGCTTAATAATTTCGGGATGTAAGCCGAAGATGCCAACTTCAAACATAGCGTTTTCGCCGGCAGCCTTAATTTCGGCATCCATTTCCTTTTTAACCTTTTCAACCGTTTCTTCGATTCTTGCGGGATGAATTCTTCCGTCAGAAATAAGCCTTTCGAGCGAAAGTCTTGCAACCTCGCGACGAACAGGGTCAAAGCCCGATAAAACTACTACTTCGGGAGTATCGTCAATAATAAGCTCGATACCCGTAGCGTTTTCGATAGCGCGGATGTTTCTACCCTCTCTACCGATAATTCTCGCTTTCATATCGTCGCTGGGAAGAGGAACGACGGATACGGTAATTTCGGAAGCGTGATCGCTTGCACAACGCTGAACTGCTAAAGCAATAATTTTCTTTGCTTCGTTGTTCGCTTCGTCCTTTGCGGTTTGTTCAATGCTTCTAACCTGCAAAGCAACATCGTGACGGGCTTCGTCTAAAATTTCGTCACAAAGAAGCTTTTTAGCTTCTTCTTTTGAAAGCTGTGCAACCTTTTCAAGTTCCTGAATCATCAATTCGTGTTGATGATTAACCTTTTCCTGCGTTTTTTTAACTTCTAATTCCTTATTTTGTAAATCCCTTTTTTGCTGTTCTAAAGCGTCAGATTTTTTAAGTAAGGAATCTTCCTTTTTGTCTAAAATTTCTTCTTTTTGAACTAAGCGTTGTTCGTGTTTGGTGAGTTCGGCTTTCTTTTCACGGCTTTCACGTTCAAACTCGTTTCTTAATCTAAGCTCCTGTTCCTTAGCTTCTAAAATTGCTTCTTTTTTTAATGCTTTACATTCGGCGGTAGCATCGTCAACCATTTTTTTAGTTCTCGTTTCTACGTCGCCGAGTTTTTTGTCCGTATTCTTTTTGTATAGTACGTATCCTAAAAAACATCCTGCACAAAGTGCAACTACTAAAATGCCTACGCAAAGCCCTATTGTCAAGCCCAAAGGTACGTTTGCAAGAAACAGGGTGCTTAATACTTGTGCGTTCATAATAAGCCTCCTGATTGTAATTTTAATATATATGCCGCTATGCGGAAATTATATACCATATATATTGTACATCATATGGGAGGAAATGTCAAATTAATAAATAAAATACTTTACTCATAATTCAAAAAAAATTGACTACTTTACCTGTTTGACGGTAAGATTAATGGCTATATAAAAATAGCACGCTATGAATTGCAAATAAGCAAAAATAGCGTGCTATTATATTTTAATTAATTACGATAAGGCGATTGCGCTATATAAATCGATATAGTCAACGTTAGTAGTTTCGCTTGATACGGTAGTGAGCACGATTGTATTTGCGCCTTTTTTTAAGTTTATTTTTTTAATATTAACAGACGTCCAGTCGTGCCAGCTGTCATCCCCTGCTAAAACGTAACAAAAACCAACATCTTCCTTTTCTCCGTTTACCTGAACAGAGAACCAGCTTGAGAAGGAAGCGTCGTAATTTCTTTTACTTAAACCGACTGACAAGAAAGCTTCGGTTGCTTCAGTTACGTTTACGGTAAAGGTTATAGTTTTACCAACGTCACCGGAAACTTGACCTAAATAACCGTTTGCGCTTGCGCCGTTGCCCGTTCTTTTAGCAATATTATTGCTGATTTGAGCGTTTTCCGCTTCGTATCTGTATGCGGTTGTCCCACTATCGGGTTGCGCATCTTCACCAAAGCTTCCGTTACCCCATTGACTATTAAGGTAATTAAAGCGGGTGGAAAGCCAATTAGCAAATACGTCTGCCGCTTCTGCTTGAGTTTTGCAATTAACTACGTCCTGCACTAATTCGTTGCCGACGTTAACGCCGATATTACCCCACTTTTCATAGTTTTTAGCGTAGTAATCTTCGTAGGTTACTTTATGTTCATAAATTAATTCAAGAGCAGTTGAAAATACTCCGTTTTCCCAACATTCTACCCACTTTGCCTTAACCTTATCCATAAACCAATCTTGACGAATTAATACGACGAGCCAAGGGTTATTGCTGTTTGCAACGTGCATACCTACGGGAGAGCTAACCCAACCGCTTCTTATACCGAAGGAAGAGTCGAAGTCCCAAGGGGCTTGGAAGGTAAGCTTTTTATTGCCCGTTTCAGTCATATCGGCAGACATTATAAAGCTTGACCAGTTAATATCGTAGTCACAAGCGATTTCGTTTATAATATAAGTATCTACGAGAGAAGGAATATCAACAACCTCGGAAACGCATTCTTCAACCGATTTAGCGTTACTAGTTGTAAGCGCAGTATACGAATTGTTAAACCTATAGAAGGTGTTATCGTAAACTGCCTTATACATAATTCTGTAAACGTTTTCTACGTAGCTGGAAATAAAGGTTTTTTGCGCTTGGGAATACATATCGTTTTTAATGGAGAAGCCGTCCTGCCAAGAGTTTACGGCACTACCGTCTAATCTTATAAGCTGAGAGTGATTATTGTAGTTTACGGCAAACTGCTCCAATTCCTTTTCTTCTTGATAGTATCCGTCGTATTCAAACATATAACCGATATCAGTTCCGGTATAATCGTCTTCTACTTCGGGCACTTCTACTCTGTTTTCCTTAACCTCCTGCTGTTCAACCAAGAGATACATACCCCAGTATTGACCGTTTACGTAAAATTCTACGTTGCGGAAATCGGAGGTATAATAGCCGTCAGAGCCAAGGATTGTATTACCAAGATAAAAAGCCGTTGCGTTACGAACCATAGAGCTATCTTTATAGTCGGCAAGCAGTACCCAGTTTTTAAACTTTTCACCGCCGTTTAAGCCAAGCATATTTTGCTTTTTACTAAATTTTATTCTAAAGGGTTTTTTATCGTAGTTTACGGTGTAGTTACCCCTAACCTTAATTTCCGCTGCGATATTTTCCAACTCGTATTCTTCTTCGCAGTTATCTACGGTTACGGTACAGTCAACGTAATCCCACTTATTTTCCCTTGTGGGTACGGTTGCGAAATCATTTTTACCGTCGGTAGTAACAACTCTAACAGCGGGCATTACTTCGGTAATTTGAGGTCTATAAGAATAGCGTTCGTCAGGAACTACGGCGTGACCTTCGCACTTTTCAGAGCAAGCCTCCTCTTCGCAAGCTTGGTCGGTGCATTTTTGGCAATCGGGGCACACAGATTCGCATTCGTGCTCTACGCATTGACATTTATCTATGCAAGCTTCATCTTCGCATTCTAAGTTAGTACACAATTGACAGTCGGGGCACTGAGATTGACAGGTATGCTCTTCTGGAGGAGTTACGCAACCAAAGAAGCAAGATACCGCCATTAAGCCCGTGCAAATGAGCGCAATGATTTTGTTAGTTTTCTTCATAATTTCTCCTTAATAAAATCTAATTATAAAACAACTGTTTTTAAACAGTGTAAATAAATAATTCGTTTATATTATACCAAGTACCCGTATAGGTTGCGGCTCCGTTTAAGGTTATTTTTATATACCTTGCTTGAACTGCATTGAACGAATCGGTTAAAAGCGCGCTGCTTTCGGTATTATTTGAACGGTCTACTACCGTAGTCCAATTAGTACCGTCAGTAGAAACCTCTATAATATACCTATAATCTCTTCCACTATTCGGCGCAACAGCCACCTTGTTTATAGTTACCGTTTCGCCAAAATCCGCCTGAACCCAAGCCTTGTTGGGAAAGCTTGAAACTGCCCAACGCTTGCCGTCTGAACCGCTATCGTCGCCGTCAAATAACGCCGAAGGAGGATTGTAACCGGAATTATCGTTTTGATATCCACTTGCAGTTACTGTAAAATCGCCGGTGTAATAATCAACCTCTTCCTCGTCGCCACCGTCTTCAACAAAGGGGTTGGCAACCTTTTTAACTACGCTTTGAGGGTCGCTTGGAATTACTAATTCAGGGGCAGTAAAATCCTCGCAAATACGCATTAGCGCAGAAGATCCCATAAGGAATAACCCCATACCGAATTCGTTGGTTATATTACGGCTATAATTTTCACTATCGTAATTCGCGGGCTGATAGCCTACCGTTTGCATATATCCAAGCTGTCCCGTCCACTCGCCGTTATCGTCGGTAAGCATACAGTTTACTATACCGTCGTATGCTTTAGCTACGATAGGAAAGTATTCGTCAAAATCTAAAATTCCCAATTCAATACCAACCGCAAAGGCGTACATAAAACCGCTTGTACCGGTAACTTCCCTTCCACCGTAATAAGTGCCGTCAACGATGCTTGCAGGCCAAGTACCCGTTTCTTCGTCCTGGTACTGAGCAAGCGCTTCGGAAATTTCGATAAAATCATTTTTATACTGTTCGTAAATTTCGGGATACCGCTCTTCTTCTAAATACAATAGCTGCTTTGCAAGCGCCGCGTGCACCCACGCGTTACCGCGCGCCCAGAAAGTAGGCACTTTGTTTCCGTCTTCGTCAGTTAAGTTAGTATAAACGTTAAACTGCGTAGTATCTCTATGCCAAAGGTGATAAGTTTTATTATATAAAATTTCCTTCCAGTGCATATAGCCTTCGTACGCTGCTTCCACGTATTTAGCGTCGCCCGTTTGCCTTGAAAGCAGGGTGTATGTATTCATTGACATATACAAGGCGTCGCACCACCAGAACGCCATATGACTCCAATCGCGGCTACCGTCGGTAGCGTAGGAGTTGGTTGAGGTTACAGGTCTGCTATCTTCGGGATCACGGGCAATATTGTATTCGGCGTTATCTACGGCAGACTTAATTTTAAAATTGTCTGCGCCGTACAAATCGTTGAGTTGTAAGAATACTTCGCCTATAAGATAATGGTCGCCGTGAGGAGTTCTGTAATCGCCGTTTACCAAATAATCAAACTGCTCTGCCACACCGCTTAAATAGTAGTACGCTTCTTCGTCGCCCGTAGTCATATAATAATCTAATAATCCCGTATAATAAACGGAATCGCGCCAATCGTTACTGTTAACGTAAAGCGTTTCCTGTGCGCCGTTGTAGGTGGGAATTACTAATTTACCGTCGTTTTGCATAAACCAATCGTTTGCAATTTTCATTGTATCGGCAATATCTTGCGCGTAGAATTCCGCCGTTTTTTGACCAGAGCTTTGCTTACCGCCAAAAGTAGGCGTAACGTAAGTTTTAGTTGCTACGGTGTTTTTGCCGCCAATCTCGCTACCATAAGCTTCAAGCTCGGTAAGCGCGGCGTACATTTGCGAATTGCCGTTTTGCTTTGCTACGATATTTTTAATTCTAACGAAGGAAGTTTTTACTTCGTCAATTTCTACTTCCTGCTTATCGCCACTTTTATTAAGCGAAATTTGTTGCTCCGTTCCGTCAGAAAATTGCGCAGTTACGCTTTCCCAATAGGTATCGTGTTCGGGAGAGCCTGAATAGTCTGCACGCAATACGAAGGCAAGCTTGTTTAAGCTTACTTCTCTACCGAAGTAAACTATAAATTCTGCATCCGCCTTTTGATCGTACCCCCAAGATTGATAGGGAAAATTACCGTGTCCTTGACTTTCAACGAGTCCGTCGATTGCGTTGCGCGCATAAAATCCCGCTTCGTTTCTGGTTACTCTGTTTGCGTACGCGTGGGGATAAACGCAAACCTCTCCCTCTTCAACGGATACGGAATCAACAGGGGCTTGCGAAAGAGAAGGATCGTTCTTTTCAAGCGAATACATAAAATCGTAAGGGTTTACCGCCAAATTACGATTTGCGCTAATTTCCTCTTCAGTTGCAACGGACGCTTGAATTTTAGTTGCACTTGCAAAGGCTTGCGAATCGTAGTTCGCTAAATTTGAAGGAACTTCAAAGACAAATTCGCCTGTAGGAGAATAAACCAACGCAGTACCTAAAGCTTCGCATAAATTGACTTTTATCCAGCAATAATCCGATTGCAAGTAAATTAAGTTGCCTGCTTGCAAGCCGTTTACTTCAACCTCGTCAATTCCACTAGCAATTAAGTTTTTGCCTCTCGTTCCGCTCGTCTTTTTAGCAACGACGTTTATGGATACGTCTAAAGAAGCTTCTTCTACTTTATGGGTAGACTGCACGTTGCCGTATGAGGTATAGTTCTTTTCGTAGTTGGTATTAGGGTTACATCCGTTACATCCCGCTACAAACGAAGAAAAAGCTAAAAGCACAGATAAGGCTATTGCTTTGATTTTTTTGTTTTTCATTATAATACCCCTTATTATAACTATACACTTATTTGTACAACAAAAATTTAAATATGTCAATACCCTAACTAGTAGACTATTTCTATTTTTAGTTTTATAATGTACTTTATTGTTTAACTGAATATATGCAAAGCGATTTATATGGTGTTATATTATAAAATATAACAAATTAGGAGAATTAATTATGTCTGCTAAAAAAACACTTCTTGCGGTAATTAGCGTTTTATCGTGTGGGATAATTTTATTTAGCGCTTGCATAGAACGCGAGCATTACTCTTGGACTCTTAATGATTTAGGTGATGAGGTTGACTTTCATACCGATACGCAAAGGGAATATTTAAATGATGAAAATTATGAAAATATTACCGCTTACGCTTACGGGATGCACGAATTAAGCAGACCTGAAGCCGTGCGCTTTGAGTGGAAAGCTACCGAGCTTACCGCAAACGCTCCTGATATCGCCGAATACGAATTACAAATTTCAACGGACGAATATTTTAGCGAATATCTTTCGTACTCTACGGAAGAAACCTATTACGACGTTTATAATTTACGCATAGCGACTGAATATTATTGGAGAGTTGAAGCAACGCTTGAAAACGGAAAGAGCAGCTTATCTTCTACTTCTACCTTTGAAACGGTTGACGTTGGCCCTAGAAACATTTACGTTGACGGCGTTACTAACGTTAGAGATATTGGCGGATGGGAAACTGCCGACGGCGGACGCGTAAAGCAAGGTATGATTTATCGCTGCGGAAGACTTAATACAAGCAACGCCGACGGAATTGAGGTTGACGAGGTTATAGTTGAAATTACTGAAAAAGGTATTGAAACGATGCGCGAAGAGCTTGGAATTTGCAGCGAAATTGATATGCGCAGAACGGACAATAACGAGGTTGGATTTTTAACTTACAGCCCCTTAGGTGACGACGTTAATTACTATTCCTGCCCTATGACTTGGGCGGTTAGCAATTTGCTTTTAGAAAATATTGAAATAGTAAAGCAAACCTTTGAAATTCTTGCTGACGAAAGCAACTACCCTATAATTTACCATTGCAATATCGGTACGGACAGAACCGGGCTATACTCGTATTTAATTAACGGTCTTATGGGTGTTTCGGAAGAAGATTTATACCGTGATTATCTGTTTTCTAATTTTGGAAAGATAAACGGATCGAGGAATCTTTCCGGCATTAAATATTCATATATCGCTACTATTAAAAGCTACGATGGCGACACCTTAAGTGAAAAAATTTATAACTGCTTAGTTGACCGAGGCGTACCTAGCGAACACCTTGACGCCGTAATTGAAATTTTAACTGAATATTAAAAAATTAGGGAGTGCGCACGCACTCCCTTTTTTATTATCTTAACAAAGTTAGAAAAATACCTTATTTATTTTCAATATCTTGTAACCAAATGGTTGAAAGGGCGTCGGAGGGCATTTTCCAATCACCCCTAGGTGAAAGAGCAACAGAGCCTACCTTTATTCCATCCGGTACGCAAGAGCGTTTAAATTGCTGGGCAAAAAAGCGCTTATAAAAGATTTTTAACCACTTTTCAATTTCTTCGGGTGAAAAATCGTCTTTAAAGGTTCTTTCCGCTATAAATTTAATTTTTGAAGGTGTAAAGCCGTAGCGAATTGCGTAATATAAAAAGAAATCGTGCAATACGTAAGGGCCAACTAAATCTTCCGTTTTTTGCGAAATTTCGCCACTCTTTTCAGGGGGCAAAAGCTCGGGGCTTATTTCCGTACCTAAAATATCGTTTAAAACCCCTTCTGCTTCTCCGCCTAAGTTTTGTGCTTCGTGCTTTACTAAATGCTTTACAAGTGTTTTAGGCACGGAACAGTTTACGCCGTACATAGACATATGGTCGCCGTTATAGGTTGACCAGCCTAACGCGCTTTCTGATAAATCACCCGTACCGATAACCAAGCCACCCGTTTTATTTGCTATATCCATTAAAAGCATAGTGCGGTATCTTGCCTGAGCGTTTTCGTAAGTCACGTCCAAAATATCAGGGTCGTGACCGATATCCTTAAAGTGCTGTAAAACCCCGTCAACTATACTTATTTCCTTTAGCTCTGCGCCAAAATACTTTATAAGTTTTTTAGAATTGTTAAGCGTTTTTTTAGTAGTGCCAAAGCCGGGCATTGTTACTGCAATTATGTTTTTCGTATCCCTATTTAACGCCTTAAAAGCCCTTACGACCACTAAAAACGCTAACGACGAATCAAGCCCGCCGGATATACCGATAACGGCGGTTTTTGCGCCCGTATGCTTTAATCTTTTTTCTAACCCTTTTGCTTGTATATTAAGTATTAATTCCGCTCGTTCCGCAAGGGTATTATTCGGCACGAACGGAAGCTTTGGGAAATGGCGTTCGAGCTTTGAAGACGAATCGTTTGTAACGAAAGGTACGATAGTATATTCGATTGAACGGGATTCGTAGTAAAAAGTTGAAGCCTTTTTAACCCTTTCGGCGTTAAGCTTTTCAACGTCGATTTCAGCAAACAATAAGCCGTTTTTAAAAATGGGCTTTTCGGCTAAAATTTCGCCGTTTTCGCATATAATATTATGTCCGCCAAAAACCATATCGGTACTGCTTTCGCCGTCGCCTGCATTAGAATAAATATAGCCGCACAAAAGCTTTGCAGACTGTACCTTTACTAAATTTTTTCTATGCTCTTGCTTTGCAACGAGCTCGCTACTGCAAGAAAGGTTTACTATGATATTTGCGCCTGCCGTTGCGTGAGATACTGAAGGAGATAAAGGCGCCCACAAATCTTCGCAAATTTCGGCGGCAACGGCAAAATTCTTGTTAGTTTTAGCTTCAAAAATAATATCCATGCCAAAGGGCACTTCAAAGCCTGCGTAGGTTATAGTTTTTACGCCCTTTTGCGCAGGGGAGAAATTTCTTGCTTCGTAAAACTCGTTATAATTAGGCAAAAACTTTTTAGGAATAACGCCCAAAACCTTACCGCAGTTTATTGCTACGGCACAGTTATAAAGCCTACCCGATTGAAATACCGGTACGCCTATGAAAATTAGCGAAGTAAGATTTTTCGTTTGCTCGCAAATTTGAGCAACGGCCTCTTCGCAGGATTTTATTAACAACGGTTGGTTGAACAAATCGCCACAAGTGTAGCCACTTACGCAAAGCTCGGGGAAAACGGTAAGCTGACTTCCGCCTTCCTCTGCCTTAAATGCGTCAGCTATTATGTTTTGAGTATTAAATTTTACATCGGCAACCTTAACGTCGGGCGTTGCCGCGCAAGCTTTTACAAATCCGTACTGCATTTACGCCTTTTTCTCCATTGATGCTTTAAAAGCTTCCCTTATCTTTTCGTCAATTTCTGCTTTAACTTCGGGATTATTAATTAAGTATTCGCGAAGCTTTTCTCTGCCTTGAGCAATCTTTTCGTCGTTATAGCTAAACCAAGAGCCACTTTTTTGAAGGATACCGAATTCTACGCCCAAGTCCATTAAACAGCCTTCTTGAGAGATACCTGTACCGTAAATAATATCAAATTCTGCA
This sequence comes from Clostridiales bacterium, assembly GCA_015069485.1. Taxonomy (GTDB): domain Bacteria; phylum Bacillota; class Clostridia; order Christensenellales; family Borkfalkiaceae; genus Coproplasma. Next base: position 53,100 of record SVIM01000006.1, read on the forward strand.
ACCTTAAAGGGGGGCGCAACCTTATTTTTTACAACCTTACATTTTGCCCTATTACCTATAATGCCGTCGCCGTTTTTAAGCGCGTCGGCTTTTCTTATATCTAATCTTACGGACGAGAAATATTTTAAAGCCTTACCGCCGGGGGTAGTTTCGGGGTTACCGAACATTACGCCAACCTTTTCGCGAAGCTGGTTAATAAAGATTACGCAGGTTTTAGAACGGCTAGTAATGGCGGTAAGCTTTCTTAACGCTTGCGACATTAAACGGGCAAGCAAGCCTACGTGCGCGTCACCCATATCCCCTTCGATTTCAGCCTTAGGGGTTAAAGCCGCAACGGAGTCAACTACGATAATATCCACCGCACTGGAACGAACGAGTGATTCGCAAATATCGAGAGCCTGTTCACCTGTATCGGGCTGTGAAACGTAAAGCTCATCCGTATTAACGCCTAAAGCCTTTGCGTAAACGGCGTCAAGGGCGTGCTCTGCGTCGATAAAAGCGGCAACACCACCTAATTTTTGCGTTTCGGCAATAATGTGGAGGGCAACGGTAGTTTTACCGGAGGATTCAGGCCCGTAAATTTCTAAAATTCTACCACGGGGAACGCCACCTACGCCTAAAGCGAGGTCGAGAGATAAGCAACCTGTAGGAATCACTTCAAGGTCAACATTTACCTTGGCGTCGCCAAGCTTCATAATAGCGCCCTTTCCGTATTGCTTTTCAATCATAGATACGGTTGAATTTAGTGCTTTTAATTTTTCTTCGTTCATTTATATAAATCTCCTAAGATGTTTTTTCGTTTTTATTTTATTTTTTTATATGCTAAAAATAGCGCGTGATTTATTGCCGTTTTCGTAATAGCTTCTCTATCGCCTTCGAAAACATATTTATATACGCTAACCGATTCCTTTAACCCTACGCCTATATAGCACAAGCCTACGGGCTTGTTGGTATTATCCGATTTAGGCCCTGCTATTCCCGTAGTTGATATAGAAACTTCGCAGTTGCCTTGTGCGATTAAGCCGGCAGCCATTTGATAGCAGACTTCGTCCGATACCGCGCCGTAATGCTTTAAGGTCATTTCTTCAACTCCTAATCTTTGCATTTTGGCTTCGTTTGAATAGGTATTTAGCCCTTCGTAGAAAACGGAGGATATTCCGGGAATTTCCACCAGCTTTTGTCCTACTCCTCCGCCGGTAAAAGATTCTGCTACACAAATTTTCATTCTGCGAAGCGTTAAAAGCTGAAACAGTCTTTCGGGTAGAGAAATATCTTCTAAAGCGTAAATATACTTATCTAAAACGGTTACGAATATTCTAATTATTCCGTCTAAAAGCATTTTCGGCGTTTTTTCGTTATATAAAATTTCTATCGTGTTCTCGCCAAATTCACCGTAGACGGTGCATTCGATTGTTGCGTCTAATTCTTTAGCTTTTTTTATAGCCGTTAAAATTTCGCTTTTTGATGCGCCTACCGTTTTTATATACGATTTTTCTAATCGGGAAGAATATTTTTCGTTTAAGGCTTTTATTATTTGCAGGGCTATTTGCTTTTCGTCCCCTTCTTCTTCAATTAAAAATACGCCTTTATGCTCCGTGATAAGCTGATTTAATACGAAGCTTGCCCCATATAACGAAGACAAAAATTTTTTTAGCGTTTGCTCCATTTTATTGGGATAAACTAAAATTAAATTATCGTAGGCTTTATTGCATTCTTTAAGCTGACGGATAATTTCCTCTTTGTCGTCAAAGGCAACGAAAGATATTTTATCGAAAAAATAACCGGCTGACGCAAACGCCGAAAGGGCTTTTTGCGGTAATTTTTGCGTAATATTAAGTTTTTTATTTTTTAATACTACTAAACAATTTTTCATTAAACTTTTAAAACTTGAATATTTTTTACGATATAATTAACGCCGGACCAAAGCGTTAATACAACTGAAATTGCAAAGAAAGCAAGCCCAACGTAATTTATTATTTGAACGGACAAATGCGTAGTTAATTCTGCTAACGCCATACCTACAAGCAAAATTACTACCGATAAGTCTTGAAAAACGGTTTTGTATTTACCTATTTTATCGGCGGCAATAACTATGCCTGCATCTGCCGCAACCATTCTAAACCCACTTACGATAGTTTCGCGAGCAAGGATTATTGCAACTCCGCATCCTGCCGCAACGAGCGCCCAATCGCCTAAATTTGCAGTAAATACTTCAGGCTTCGTAAGTAAAATTATAAGCGCAGTAAGCACTAAAACCTTATCGGCGATAGGGTCTAAAAATTTACCTAAATTCGTAACTAAATGATACTTTCTTGCTAAATAGCCGTCTAAAAAATCGGTTATGGCGGCCAAGGCAAACACCGCTAACGCAACGAAATAGTGCGCCGTGAAATTAAGGTAGAAAAATAACACGAAAAACGGGATTAATAAAACCCTTAAAATTGTGAGCTTGTTTGGAAGGTTCATAACCCCCTTGCCCGCAACAAACTTATAAACCTTACTTTCTTTATCAATTTCATTCATCCTCGTAGTCCTCCGTTTTACCAAACAAGTCGTAGCTTGTTGCTTGTAAAATATTTACCTTATAAAATTCGCCTTGATTTGCTTGAGCGGCGTTAAAATATACCTTGCCGTCAATTTCGGGGGCGTTAAAATATGCGCGCCCTACAAAGCAACCCTTTTCGTAATCAATTCCGTCGCACAAAACTTCTATGCTTTTGCCAACGAATTGCTCTAAATATTTTTTAGAAATTTGCTGTTGAACCTGATATAGCTTTTTAACTCTTCTCTTTTTAACAGCGTAGGGAAGATGCCCTTTAATTTTATAGGCGGGGGTGTCAGGCTCTTTTGAATAAGCGAAAAATCCGCAGTTAGTTAGCTCCGCTTCCTCTAAAAATTTACAGGTATTTAAAAATTCTTCTTCCGTTTCGGTAGGAAAACCAGAAATAAAGGTTGAGCGAATTGCTATTTTGGGGATTTCTTTTTTAAGCTTTTTAATAAGAGCTAAATATTCTTCCCTGCTTCCCTTTCTGTTCATAAGCTTAAGCACTCTGTTTTCGCTATGCTGAAAAGGAATATCGAGATATTTAATAATTTTTTTGTTATCGCGAATTTCGGCGATAAGCTCGTCGTCAATCATATCGGGATAACAGTATAATAATCTTACACTATTAATGTTGCCAAGGGTTGTCAGATTTTTTAAAAATTTTACTAAATTTTTTGAACCGTATAAATCGGTACCGTAACGCGTTACGTCCTGCGCGACTAAAATAAGCTCGGAAATTTCGCCTAAATTTTCCGCTTCCCTAATTAAATCTTCCATTGGGTAGCTACGGTATTTGCCCCTAATTTTAGGAATAAGGCAATAGGTACAATGATTGTTACAGCCGTCGGCAATTTTTAAGTACGCGTAGTGCGACGGCGTAGTTACCACCCTATTTTCCATATAGCCGTCTGCGCCTGCGCCAACGAAATTAACCCTTTTGCCTAAATAGCTTTCTTCCAACGCTTCAAAAAACTTTTGATAATCGTTTATACCTAAAAAAACGTCGGCTTCCGTTAACGCATCAAACACTTCACTAATAAATTTTTGCGGTAAGCAACCCGTTACTACTATTTTTTCTAAATTTTCGCTTTTATAGGCGGAGCATTCTAAAATAGTTTCTATCGCTTCCTTTCTCGATTCGTTTAAAAACGAGCAAGTATTTACGACTATAACGTTGGCTTCGGCAATATCGTCCGTTATAAAAATGCCTTTATGCTTTATTAATGAAAGTAGCTTTTCGGAATCCACTCGGTTTTTATCGCAACCAAGGGAAATTAACCCAAACTTTTTTTTAGTAAAATCAATCATCAACTTCTCCGTAGATATTGACATATCTTAATGTTAGTCTTCAATCTCGCCGTAAGTGCTAATAAATTCGTCCCTTGAAAGTATAACCTTTCTAGGCTTAGAGCCTTCCGGTTGAGTTATGTAGTTCATATTAGTCATCCAGTCTATAATTTTACAAGCCTTTACGTAACCTATGGGGAAACGGCGCTGAAGCATAGAAACGGACGCTTGATTTGCGTTTACGCAGAACCATAATGCCTTTACGTAAACGTCGTCGATTTTAGTTGAATCGTCGAGCATAGAAACGTCACCCGTATCTTCAATAGGTGCTTCCTCCACTTTGTTAATAAAGTCGGAAACGGTTTGATCAAAGTAAGTTTCGTTATGCTGTTTAACGAAGTCGGTTACAGCCTGAACCTCGGGCGTGTCGATAAAGCAGCCTTGAATACGGGTAAGGTTAGGGTTTTGTGAGGAGCGGAAATACATATCGCCCTTACCGATTAATTTTTCTGCACCGCCTACGTCGAAAATAGTCATAGAGTCTGCAACGGAACCAACCTTAAAGCCGATACGCGTTGCAAGGTTAGATTTAATTAAGCCTGTAATACAGTCAACTGAAGGGCGTTGAGTTGCTAAAATAACGTGAATACCGCACGCACGCGCCTTTTGTACTAACCTTACTATTCTCGTTTCTATATCCTTTTTGGCTTGTAGCATTAAGTCGCCGAATTCATCTAATATAATAACTATTTTAGGCAATTTATCGGCAGGGTCGGTTTTGTGGGAGTTATATTCGTTTAAATCCTTTGTCGCCAACCCGCTTTCCGTCATTTCTTTAAATAATTTATAGCGGTTTTCCATTTCGGCAATAGCCCAGTTTAATGCTTTTATTGCTTTATCCACATCGGAAATAATTTCGTTTATCATAAGATGTGGAATATTATCGAACATAATAAATTCCGACTGCTTAGGATCGACGAGAATAAATCTTAATTCTTCCGGACCGTATTTACATAAAAGGCTAACGAGAAGTGACGATATACAAATTGACTTACCGCTACCGGAAGTACCTGCAACTAAAAGGTGTGGCATTTTGGTAATATCGGGGCATACGGCTTCACCGTCGTAGTTTTTACCTAAGGCAAATGTTAAGCCGTTGGGCTTTGCAAGCATAAATTGCTTGGAAATGAGCATAGTTTTAAGCCCAACCGTAGCTTGCTCTTTGTTGGGAACTTCAAACGAAACCGCGCCCTTTGCGTAGTTGAGATATGCGTGTAAATTTTCCTTTTTAAGCTCCATTGCAATTGCTTCTTTATATTTTAAAGCGTTGCGGGAGTTTGCAGAATCCTTTACGATTACGTCGTATCTGGTTATTGCAGGGCCTATTACTACGTCGCCGATTTCGCTTTCTATTTTAAAGCGCAAAAGGGTGTTTACTATAATTTCCTTGCTCTCTTCAATTTCTGCCGTGTTTATATTAGTGTTTTCTTTATAATCCCTTAAAAGCTCAATAGGAGGACGAACGTACTTCTTCCACACGTGCTTGGGCTTTTCGGGTTCTTTCTTTTCTTCTACGGGGGGCTGGGGAGGCTGGGCGGGTTGCGCGTTTACCCCTTCCCTTGCAGAAGGTAGCCTTGTAGTACCCCTTTCAGGCATATTTAGGGAGGGGCGAGAAATTCCCCTGCCGTTTAAATCGCTATTTTCTTCTTCCGTAGGCTTGGTAGGCTGTAATCTACCCGTACCTAAATTTAAGCCATCTACTCCACCACTTGAAGAGGGCAGGTTAAAGTTTGCGCTTAAATTATCTTCGCCTAAGCTATCGTTATCGAAAAGGTTAGCGTTAGAACGGTCACCCCTTGAAGTTAAGCGAGAGGCGTCGGGTTGAATAGTATTTTCGCCAAGCGAGGAATTATCGGCCGAGAAAAGTCCACGCAAGGTGCTTTTAGGCTCTTCTTTAGGCTCTTCGGGAATAGGAGCGTTGCGGGTTAATCTAGTAAAATCTATGTCGGCAACGCTATCTTCCGATTGCGTAGCGCGTTGTTCAACCGTGGGTTGAACGGTAGGCTGATTAGGCTCTTCGGTAAATTGCGTAGGTTCGTCAAAAGGCTCTTCTTCAATCTCGTCCTCTTCGTCAAGCTGATAATAAGGCTGATCGCTATCGCTTTCTTCTTCCGCAAAGGAAATGTAATCGTCCTCCTCTTCCTGCGCGTCGAAACCGTTTGTAAAATCTTCTTCCGTCTTGTACGACTCTGCAGAAATTTTATCGGCGCTTTCGTCTAAATCGTCAACGGGGGAATCGCCGTAAAAATAGGATGAGGGCGCTGCGGGGGTAGGTTCGCTATCCACTTCGCTTTGATAGCTGGAAGAATAAGTTTGATTTTGTGAAGGAACGGGATTTTGCGAGGGCGTGGGCTTCTTCTTTCCGTCCGAAAAGCTTAACAAATAGTCGCCGTCGTTGTGAATAGGGTTATTAAAGTAGGAATTTTCATTAAAAATCATATTCCTTCTGTAACTTTCTGCCGCAAATTCATCGTTTTCAAATAAAATCTTTTTTCCTAAATTCGTAAATTTGTACTGTTCTTGGGTTAAGGCTTCTTCTTCGTACTGAGGTTGGTTGCCAAACACCTTGCTTTGAGCGGATTGATAGCCAAAGTCATTATCGGCTTCAGTCTGGTCAGGGTAATAATTTTGCTCTTCTGCCGTTTGCTGAGCCATTTCGCTTGCCAAATCTTCTTCTAAAACCTCTTCCTTTATTTTACTTTCGTTAATTTTTAAATTGCCTGCTTCTATTAAGGCGTTGCGAATTAAAAGATAGGAAAGATACGAGCATAAAACTAAAAGAATTGATAAAATTATGTACGAGCCGATAAAGGTTGTTGCCTTTGCAATAGGATAAACGAATATTGCACTAACGACGCCACCTGCGGTATAGCCGGAAAAGCCTAATTCGGCGTTGTTGTAGCAAGCCGTTAAATATTCGCCAAAGGTAGATAAGCTGTAGCCGTTAGTTGTAATTGCGTGAAGAAGTAAAAACAACACAAAAACGGTTAGCGACAAAATAAGCGCAGTTTTAAACGAAATTTTAATACTCTTTTCAAATACGAGCCAAAAGCCCAAATACGCAAAGAGCGCAACTACCAAATAAGATCCGTATCCAAAGGTTCCGTACATAAAGGTACAAATTGCGCTACCAATACCTGCAAAAACTGCGCTATGCGTGCAAAGCGTAACCAAAACTAAGGCGCTAAAAAGTATTAGCGTCATGCCAAAAGTTTCTCTTGTAAGTATATAGGATGAAGTATTTTGATTTTCCTTTTTCACTACTCTTCTCCAAATAAATTAATTACTAATATTCCATTTTTAATTATAACATTATTTTTACAAAAACACAACCCCATATAAAAGATTTTTTTAATTTTTATATATAAATATATAAAGTTTTAAAAACGGAGAATACTTAATAATAAATAAGCCCGAGGTAGCTTATAAAAACTGCCTCGGGCTATTTTAATAGTTTTATTTATAAATTAAAGCTTGGTTTTGCCCATTTCTGCTTTAGAAATGCTGTCCTCGTCGTTCCAGGAATACATTTTTCTAATTTCCTTACCAACCGATTCAAGCTGATGCTCTGCTTCTAATCCACGCTTTGCGTTAAAGTGCGCTCTGCCGTTATTATTTTCGGAAATCCAATTTAATGCAAAGGTGCCGTCTTGAATTTCAGATAAAACCTTTTTCATTTCCTTTTTGGTTTCTTCGGTGATGATGCGCTTGCCGATTTCGTAGTCGCCGTATTCAGCCGTGTCGGAAACGGAATATCTCATCATAGAGAATCCGCCCTTGTAAATAAGGTCAACGATTAATTTCATTTCGTGAATACATTCAAAGTATGCGTTTTTAGGGTCGTAGCCTGCTTCAACTAAGGTTTCGAAGCCTGCCTTCATTAAAGCGGTAACACCACCGCACAATACGGCCTGTTCACCGAAAAGGTCGGTTTCCGTTTCGCATTTAAAGGTGGTTTCTAAAACACCTGCGCGTGCGCCGCCTACGCCTGCCGCATACGCTAACGCAACATCCATAGCCTTACCAGTTGCGTCTTGATGAATTGCAACTAAGCAAGGAACGCCCTTACCTTCTTGATATTCGGAACGAACGGTATGACCGGGGCCCTTGGGAGCAATCATAAATACGTCGATATTTGCAGGGGGAACGATTTGCTTGAAGTGAATATTGAAGCCGTGAGCAAACGCTAAAGCAGCACCGTCCTTTAAGTTCTTTTCGATGCTTTCTTTATAAACCTTTGCTTGACGCTCGTCGTTGATTAAAATCATAACGACGTCTGCTTTTTTAGTAGCTTCTGCAACGGTATAAACCTCAAAACCTGCCGCTTCTGCCTTGGGCCAGGATTTGCCGCCTTCGTGCAAGCCGATTATTACGCTTACGCCACTTTCGCGAAGGTTTAAAGCGTGCGCGTGGCCTTGGCTACCGTAACCGATAATTGCTACCGTTTTATTTTTTAATGCGTTAATATCGCAATCAGATTGATAATAAATTTTAGACATAAGTAAAATTTCCTCCGAAATTAATGTACGAGCACTATTATATTCCTTTATTTTTCTAAAGTCAAGGAAATTTAAAATTTTATAAAAAAATACATAAAAAATTTGCATATTTTTGCAAAGAAGTATATAATTATACAAAAAATATGCATAAAGGCAACGATTATGAACGATAGTGTTTACTTTTCCGTTTTGGAAAATATAAAAAATGACGAAATTTTTAACGCTTTTTTAAAAACCAACTCGACGGGCGATATTAGTGATTTGTATAGTTTTGTAGGCAAGCTTATAAACCGAGGCTATGAAACGGATTTTATTTTTTACGTAGAAAAGCTTATTTTAGCAGATGAAAACGCCGTTGCGCTTGCGCTTGCTAAAAGGCAAAATCCTTCCAAATACGCAATTTCTGCTTATATGAACGACTTGCAAAAAATTTGGCAATTAATTAAAAATTTTGATGCCAAGGGCACTTTTTTTAAGGGGCATCCTTCAGTTTTATTCGATAAGGACGGCAATATAGCAAACACTTACTTAAACGCAGTTTTGTTTTATGAAAAATACGGATTTGGTCAGTTTGCGTTTTATAAGGCGTTTAGCTTTGAAAACGGTGAGATTATACCCGTAAAAAGCTCCCCCTCTATAAGACTTTGCGACCTTAAAAATTACCAAAACGAAAAACAAACGGTTTGCAACAACATTTTAAATATGCTTAATAACTTGCCCTTTGAGCATATGCTTTTATACGGCGACAGAGGCACGGGTAAATCTTCTACGGTACACGCAATTTTAAACGAATATTACGAAAGCGGTTTACGCCTTATTGAAATTAGTAAGGAAAATTTATGCGAGCTTGCTAAAATTAGAAAAGCCGTTTTGGGCGTACCGTTAAAATTTATTATATTTATAGACGATTTTTCGTTAAGCGAATACGACGATAAAGTTTCTTCTTTAAAAGCGGCGTTAGAAGGCTCGGTAACCTCTTCCTCCAACAACACGATGATAGTAGCAACCTCCAACAGACGGCATATAGTAAAGGAAAGCTTTTCGGAAAGAGAAAATTCTATCCACGCAAGGGATTCGGTTGAAGAACAGCTTTCACTTTCTGACAGATTTGGCGTTACCGTAATGTTTTCAACGACGGGCAAGAACGATTATTTATCAATTATTTCACAGCTTGCAAGCGATAAAAAATTAAAAACGCCCGAAAGCGAAATTTTTGCGCTTGCCGAGCGTTGGGCGTTGATTAAGGGCGGACGCTCGCCAAGAAGAGCAAAGCAGTTTATTGAAATTGCTTACGCGTGTGAACAGCGTGGCGTTCCTATTGATTTTTAAATATTTTTTTTGCTATATCGTAAATCTCGCCTGCGCCTAAAATTAGCACCGTATCTCCCTTTATTGCCTCTTTTACAAAATACTCGATTTCCCGCACGCTATCGGCGTAGCGGGATTTTTTTATTGCCTGCGATAAAGTGAGCGCGCTACCCGAATCGTCGTAATATTCACGGGCGGCAAATGTCTTGTAAATCAGTAGCTGTTTGATGGGTGATAATACTTGAACGAAGCGCTTAAACAACCTTTTAGTCCGAGAATAAGTATGCGGTTGAAAAATTACGTAAAGATTACCTTCGGTAATCTTTTTTGCTATGCGAATTGATGCTTTTATCTCGTCGGGGTGATGGGCGTAGTCGCAAATAACCTCTGCTCCGTTGTGCTTTGCAATGACCTCAAACCTACGCTCTACGCCTAAAAAAGAGGTTAATCCGTTGCGAATTTCGGCAAAGGAAATGTTAACTAAACGCGCTACTACAAGCGCTGCCAAGGCGTTTAAAACATTGTGTTTACCGTAAATATTAAGCGTAATTTCGCCTAAAATTTTGCCTTTTTCGCATACCGAAAAAGAGTATTTTCCACCGCAATTTTTTATTTTAAAGGCATAAAAATCCGCCCTTTTATCAAAGCCGAAGGTTATTGCGCTACCTATTGGCAAATCGCTGTAAAGCGACACGGAAAGGTCGGCGCATTCGGCAAATTGAAGGTACGCTTTTTTTAAATTTTCCACGCTTCCGTAGCATTCTAAATGGTCTGGCTGACTGTTTAAAATTAACGAAATATTTGGCTTTAAAAGCAAAAAATTCTTTTTATATTCACACGCTTCGCTTATAAAAAAATCGTTTCCGACGGTTAGAAAATTGCCGTATTTAACATCTCTTCCCCCTATATGAGCCGTAAAATTTTTTTTGGCGCAAGCAAAAATATGCGTTAACATTGCCGTGCAGGTGGTTTTGCCGTGACAGCCTGAAACGGCTATTACCGTGTTAAAAAGACGGGAAATTTCGTATAAAAGCTGCCCGCGCGAAATTATTATTTTACCCTCTTTCCTCGCCTCCTCCATCCTTAAATCGTTTGACGGAATTGCGTCGGTATAAACTACCACTTCGCAGTCTTTTACCTGTTTATAAGCGGTGTATCCGTAGTCGATTTGCACGCCTAAATTTTCAAGCTCTTTGCAAAAAACGCTTCTTTCGGCGTCGTAACCAAATACGGTTTTTCCTATCGAAATTAAATATTTTGCAAGGGCACTCATGCTAACCCCACCTATTCCAATAAAGAAAAATACCTTTTTATTAATAAAAAAATTATTGCGCATAATTAATTTTATTAAAAAGCGCGTAAAATTAGCACGAAATTAAAAAATTTTTATCAAAATTTGCAATTTTTTTTACATTTGCTATTGAAATTATAAAATTTTTATTGTACAATATATTTAATGAAAGTATATTCTGGTAGGTGAATTATGAAAATCTCAGATGTACGAATCAGATTAGTTAACAAGGAGGACAATAAACTTAAGGCAGTTGCTTCTATTACTATTGAAGATTGCTTCGTTGTGCATGACATTAAGATAGTAGAAGGTGCAGACGGCGTGTTTATTGCAATGCCTAGCAGAAAAACTAATGATGGCGATTACAAGGATATTGCACATCCCCTAAATACCGAGACCCGCGAACTTATAAAATATGCAATCCTTACGGCTTACAATGATGAACTTAAAAAATAAGTCCCATTTGGTTTTCCGTTAAATTAATACTGGATTTGTAAAAGAAAAAGCGACCTTATTCGGTCGCTTTTTCTTTTTATTTACGCTTTATTTACCACTTTTAGCGTTTTTAAAATAAAGTTAAACAAACAATAATGGGAATTGCAACATGTATTGCAAGGGAAAGGATATTTACCACCCAAAAATACCAATGCTTGGTTTTGTGCCTAAAAAGCTTCATAGCTAATAACGCGCCGACTGAACCGCCCAAAGCGCCCAAGCCAAGCAACACGGATTCCTTTATTCTCCACTTGTTTTTCATTGCTCTGTTTTTGTCGCTTTTATATGCGAGCGCTGCTATAACGCTCATTAATAAAATAACTATTGAATATATTATTAAAAATTCCTTCATAACTCACCTTAAAAAAATTATTTTTTAAAAAACGACCGAAAATTCGGTCGTTTTTTAAGTTATCGTTAATTTTTTCTGCCAAAGCCTTTAAGAAGTTGCGCAAATCTAGGCACTTTGGTTTCGGTAGGGCGTTCGATAGGCTCTTCTTGAACTTGTTGAGGCTGAGGTTGAGCATAGCCCTGCTGAGGATAATAGGGCTGTTGAGGCTGTACGGGCTGGGGCTGAGCGTAGCCTTGCTGAGGATAGTAAGGCTGTTGAGGCTGTGAATAGCCCTGCTGAGGCATTAAGGGCTGTTGTGCTTGGCCCTGTTGAGGATAGTAAGGGCTTGTTACCGTCATTTTAGGCGCGCCATAATTGGGTTGGGGTTGACCAAAAGCCGCGGATTGATAAGGGGAACGCTTATCTTCCTGCTTTTTGCTGTCGAAGCAAGGGAAGCCGGTTGCAATTACCGTAATTTCCACTTCGTCTTGAACGTTAGGGTCAATTCTTGCACCGAAAATGATGTTAGCAGATGCGTCCACTACTCCCTTTACTAATTCAGCGGCATCAGAAACTTCGTCAAACGACAAGTCGTTGCCACCAACTACGTTTAAAATTACTGCGCGAGCGCCTTCGATAGTAGTTTCTAAAAGAGGGCAGTTTACCGCTACTCTTACCGCTTCGATAATTCTGTTTTCACCCTTAGCAACGCCTACGCCAAGGTGCGCTATACCC
>SVIM01000041.1 GCA_015069485.1 Clostridiales bacterium
ATGATAATATTATACTACAAGTTGAAAAAAATTGCAATACCCTGTCCCAAATAGCGTGTTTTTAGGCAAACATTTATAAAATTATATATACTTTTACACGCAAAACTCAATTTTTTGCAACGATAAAAAATAAGAGCCCGACCAAGCGTAATTGCTTGGTCGGGCTTACTATAACACTCATTTATAGATTAACCGTGGCGCGCATTATTTATTAATAAGAGCCTTGCCGTTATTTTTTGGGGCTTTACTGGATTTTTTTAATTAAGCGAGAAAGCGTTTTATATAAAAGGCAACAGATAACGGAAATTGCCACACCCTTAATTAAATTGAAAAAGGCTACGAACTGCCAAAGCGCATTAAACTGATTTTCGGCATCAGCCTGCATATACAAGGGGAAGGTTATATAACGGTTGCATACGAGCGCGCAAGCCGTTTGCATAATTACGGCAAAAACGAGGGCGGGGATTACAACCTTTAAACCCTTTTTAAAACGGTAAACGACGGCGGGTATTAAAACGTAGGCGCACGTCATTAAAATATTAGCAAGCTCGCCAACACCGCCCGTAGTTCCGACGGGAATATGAATAACTTCTTTAATGACAATTGCAATTACCGCTTCGATAGGGCCGTATAAAAAGCCGATTAGCATTAAAAATACGTTGCCGAAATCTAACTTTAAAAAGGGCGCTGCGGGGAAAATAGGGAAATCGAATAAGCTTACCACGTAAGAAAGAGCCGTAAAAACTGCAATAATTGCAATTTTTTTTGCGGTGAAAAACGGCTTTTTGGATTTTTCGGGCTTATTAGAAGCCACTTCAACCGCTTGGGTTGCTGCTTGCTCTTGGCAAGCTTCTTCTTGATTTAAGTTTTGTTGCATTTAAATACTCCTTAAAAAATATATTTTTAAAGTAGTTCCTTGCAAAAATAAAAAAATCGCTCTAAAAAAATAGGGCGAAAAAAGCTTGAAATTAGCTTAAAATATTCTTTTACCATCCGGACTTTACCGTCGGTTTTGGAATTGCACCAAATCAAGAAGGAAAGAAAACGCTTATTTTTTGTATTTGCCCGCTTAAAAAACCTTTATGCAAAGACAAAAATTTTTAATGCTGATTGCAAAATAGAGTTAAACGCCAAGCTCCTTCGTCGCAGACTATACTGCCGGTGGGGAATTGCACCCCGCCCCAAAGAATTACTTTAAATTGTAATTACATTATATATACGCAAGCGTTGCTTGTCAACTGTTTTTATAAAACAATTTACTACGCTGTATTTATAATATTTTATTGAATATCGTTCGAACTAAGCACTAAATACTTATATTTTGTTTATTTTTTATAAAAACACAACGAAAAAATTAATAAAAAATGCGTGTTGCAATACGCGCAACACGCAAATAATTTAAATTAATCGTAAATGAAAAGTACGCCTAAAGTGCCCTGTCCGCAATGCACGGAAACGGTACAGCCTGCAAAGGTTTCGATAATTTCGTCAAAGTGGAAGTGGTTTTCTATAACCTCTTTAACCTTTGCAACCGTTTCGGGCGAGCAATGGCTATGAGTTATAAAGCAACGGGTTTTATCGTAATTGGGATGATCTACTGCAAGCTCTTCAACGTATTTTTTAAGGCATCTGTCGATAGAGCCCATATACTTCTTTTTAGCGTAAAGCTTGCCGTCCTTCATATCGATCATAGGGTGAAGCTTTAATACCTTTGCGCCCATTAAAGCCGCAAGCGAGCATCTGCCACCCTTATGAAGGTTATCTAACGAATCGGGGATGAAGGAGGTGTTTACCTTTGCGCGAAGAGCGTTAATCTCTTCGACGATTTGAGCTGAGCTTTTACCTTCCTTTAATAAGTCGCACGCCTTTAAAACGAGCAAGCCCTGACCTGTGGAAAGGTGCAACGAGTCGATAACCTGTACCTTACCGCCGAATCTTTGCGCCGCCTTTTTTGCGCCTTCGTGTGTGACGGACGCTTTGGAGGAAATGTTAAAATGAATAACCTCGTCGTATTCCTTTAAATATTCTTCAAACTTTTCAGCATATTCTTCTTCTGCAAGCGCCGCCGTGTGAGGAAGCTGCTTGGTGGTCGTTATATAATTGAATACGTCTTGTACGGAAACGTCAACGCCGTCGCGATAGGTTTCGCTGCCTAAAATGATATAAAGGGGGATGATACCTATATCGTTGCTTTCAATAAGCTCTTTACTTAAATCGCAAGTAGAATCGGATGAAATTTTAATGCTCATAGCATTTCTCCTTAAGTTTGTACAAAGATTATAGCACGTTTAAAAAAATTTATCAACTAAATTAACAGAATTTGTTGAATTTATATAACGTCGTTTGCATATAAAGGGAAGTTTTTGCAAAGCTTTGCAACCTCTTCTTTTACAAAATCAAACGCTTCTTCCTTTTCAAAAATAATCTTTGCAATAAGCTGTGCAATTTTTTTGGCTTCCTCCTCCTTCATACCGCGGGTTGTCATTGCGGGAGTACCGATTCTTATACCGCTGGTAACGAAGGGCTTTTGCGTATCGAAGGGAATTGCGTTTTTGTTTACGGTAATATTTACCTCGTCGAGCATTTTTTCAAGCTCCTTGCCCGTTATACCGTTTTCGGTAAGGTTTAATAAAATTAAGTGATTATCCGTTCCGCCGGATACCATTTTAATTCCAAGCTTTGCAAATTCTTCTGCCATCGCGCTTGCGTTTTTAACGATTTGCTCTTGATATTTTTTAAATTCAGGGGTAAGCGCTTCTTTAAAAGCAACCGCCTTTGCAGCGATAATATGCATTAAAGGTCCGCCCTGTACACCGGGGAATATGGCCTTATCAACGGCTTTTGCGTGCTCTTCCTTGCACATAATTACACCGCCCCTTGGTCCCCTTAAGGTTTTGTGCGTGGTGGTGGTTACGAAGTCTGCATAAGGCACGGGTGAGGGATGAACGCCTGCGGCAACCAAGCCTGCGATATGGGCGATATCTACCATCATTAACGCGCCGACCTTATCGCAAATTTCCCTAATTCTTTTAAAGTCGATAACCCTTGAATACGCGCTTGCGCCGGCAACTATCATCTTGGGCTTGCACTCTACGGCGATTTTTTCCATTTCGTCGTAATCGATAACCTCCGTATCCTTATTTACGCCGTAGGGTACGATATTAAAGTACTTACCCGAAATGTTTACGGGCGAGCCGTGCGATAAATGTCCGCCGTGGGCAAGGTTCATACCCATAACGGTATCGCCGGGCTGAAGAACGGCAAAAAATACGGCTAAGTTTGCAGACGCGCCCGAGTGGGGCTGAACGTTGCAATATTCGCAGCCAAAAATTTCTTTAATGCGGTTGCGCGCCAAATCCTCGGCAACGTCAACGTGTTGGCATCCGCCGTAATAGCGGTGAGCAGGATAGCCTTCGGCATATTTATTGGTTAAGTGGCTTCCGGCAGCAGCCAAAACTGCAGGCGAAACGAAGTTTTCGCTTGCGATAAGCTCTATGTTGTTTTGCTGACGGCAAAGCTCAAGCTTTAACGCCTCGGCAATTTCGGGGTCGGTTTTTTCAATTAAGGATATATCTATCATGCGTACTCCAAAAAATTGCGCCACGCCGATTTGGCATAACGCTTAAAATGAATTTTTATACATTTTATCATATTTATTTGCATAAGTAAACAATTTGAACGCCATATATTCATATTTATTCAACACAAGTTGCAATATAAGAGCCGCCGCCTAAAATTTTAGCCCTTTCTCCTGCCGATAAAAAAGCCGTTTCGCCCTTACAAAGATGCAATTCCCCCAGTAGTATGTCGCCGTCAAGGACGGTTACCGAAACGAAGCTGTTATCCATACCCACAGTTTTTTGACCGCTAAACAGGTAGGCGGAAAAATACTTACACCTGCCTAAAAGCTCGCCGTAAAGCGCCTTGGGGGGCGTGAATTTTTTTAAATTAACCGCCCTTATCGCCTTGTTTAAATGAAGAGGCCGTAAATTTCCAAGCCCGTCCCTACGGTTATAGTCGAAAATTCTGTAAGTTAAAGAGCTATTTTGTTGCACCTCGAAAAGCGTTATGCCCGCGCCTATTGCGTGCACCGTTCCGCTTGGAATAAAAAAGGTTTGCCCTGCCGTTACGGGTATGCGGTTTAGGCAGTCGCATATAACGCCGTCGGTTACGGCGTCGTAAAAATCCCTTTTAGATAAATTTTGGTTTAAGCCAAGGTATATATGCGCCCCCTTTTGCGCAGAAAGTATGTGCCACATTTCCGATTTACCGAATTGACCTTCGTGCTTTAAGGCGAATTCATCGGAGGGATGCACCTGCACGGAAAGGGGTTGAGCGGAATCGATAAGCTTATTTAAAACGGGAAAGTACTCGAACCGACTGCAGTTTTTTCCCCAGTCCCTTCGCGTTGCAACCTTATATAAGGGCTTGCCAAAATCGCGTCCGCTTGCTATAAGCGAAGGGCCGTCAGGGTGAAAAGAAAGCTCCCACGATTCTGAAATAACACCCTCTTCACATTTTTTATTAAAGGATTTTTTTAAGTTTTTTCCGCCCCATAAATAGCTTTTAAGCTCCGGCTTTAGCTTAACTATCACAAATTACCCCCTATATATGCCTTAATTAAAGCAATTTTTTAAGCTACAAATTAATTTTTAGGCTTTGCAAAACGGGGTGGCGCAAATTGCCACCCGTTGTAAATTCGGTATAGCTTACGCTTGCAACAAGCCCGAGCTTTACCCACAAAACGCCCTTTAATTGCATAAAATACGGCGTTGAAATGCTGTTATTTTTATAATAATTTTGCACAACCCTAAAATTGCTTTTACCGTGCAAATTTACCTTTCCGCAGAGCTTAAGCGCACCGTTTTCTTCGCTTGCAAGCACCAGTGATTTGGGGGCGTTTTGTTGGTTAAGGGTTATTCCGCACACCAAAAAATCCTGCTTTAAAACGGCTTTTATTTTAAGCCACTCGCCCGTGCGCTTGCCGGCAAAATATTGCCCTTGCTTTCTTTTTGCCACCACTCCTTCCAAATTTTGCGCCTTTACGGCGTTGAAAAACGCCACCCCCTTTTCTTCTAAATAGCGGGATATGCTTAAATTAAAGCCTTCGGTAACGCTTTTTTGCAAAATTTGCTTTCTTTTTATTTGCGGTGTGGTAAACAGCGTTTTGCCATTTAAAAGCAAAATATCGAAGGCGACGAACTGAACGGGGCTTAAAGCCGAATACGCCTTTATTTTGCTTATGCTTTTAATTTGAGCCCGCTTTTGCATGGCGCTAAAGCTTGGCTTGCCGTTTTTTAAGCAAACGATTTCGCCGTCTAAAACGCACCTTTTATTAACGCATTTGTGCATATTTTTAAGCTCGGGGAAAAGCGCGGTAATATCTTTGTTGTTTCGGCTTTTTAATACGGTTTCCTCTGCGCAAAGATACGCTATACACCTAAAGCCGTCCAGCTTTAATTCAAATATATAATCACGGCTGTCAAACGGCTCGCTATTTTGCAAAAGCATAGGTAATATGCCTTGACTAACGAACAAATCACTCATTTTACGCTCGCTTTTTTAGCGCGCCCGTTGCTTGCCGTTTTACCCTTTTCCGCACCGCCCTTTGCCGTTTTTAAAGCCGTTTTAGAAGCGGTTTTAGAAATGCTTTTTGCCGTAGCCTTTGCGCCTTTGCTACCCTTTTTATTAAGGCTTAAGCTCTTTTGCAGGGCCTCCATTAAATCTACGATTTTGCCCTCTGACCTTTCTTTGGGCGCGACTATTTCCTTGCCTGCGATTTTACTTTCAATCGCCTCCTTAAGCTTTGCCCTATACTCGTCCTTATAATCCTGCGGATTAAAGCTTTCCGTCATACCTTCAATAATGGTTTTAGCAAGCTTAAGCTCCTTTTCCGTGCCCTCGTCGGTAATTTCCTTTGCGGGGTTTTTCGTTACCTCGTCGTAAAAAAATAGGGTGTTAAGTAGCATTTGCCCATCCTTGGCTCGAATTAAAATAAGCGTTTCCTTAGAGCCTAAAACCGTTTTAGCCAACGCCGCCTTGCCCTCTTGCTCCATTGCCGACACAAGCACGGCAAACGCCTTTTCCGCCCCCGTTGGCGCAACGTAGTAGGGCTTATCGAAATATAAGGGGTCAACCTCCGCAATATCGACAAAGCTTTGTATTGTTATGTTTTTATCCTTTTTCGTTTTAATTTTTTCAAAGTCGGCGTCGTCAAAAATTACGTACTTGCCGTCCTCGTACTCGTAGCCCTTTACGATATCCTCTTGCTTAACCTCCCTTCCGTCGCAGTCGGCGCAGGTCTTTTTATACTTGACTCGGCTCATAGTTTTTTTATCTATCATATTAAAGCCTATATCTGCGTGCTTAACTGCGTTGTGAAGTGTAATAGGAATATAAACAAGCCCAAAGCTTATGCTACCTTTATAACTGTATGCCATACCTTTATTATGCGCAAAAATGCAAAATAATAAAATAGCGCCGTAATAAAATAAAGCCGTAATAAATAACGCCGTAATAAAATAAAGCCGTAATAAAATAGCGCCACCGCAACTTTTAAGGTTAGCGCAGTTTTTAAAGGGGGCGATTAAGCAGGGGCGCGGTTTTTAAATTAACGCGATAAAAAGGCGGAATTTTTAAAGGCAAGGGCGATAAAAAGGTCGGTTTTAAGGTTAGCGAAATTTAAGCCGTTAAATTTTGAAATAGGCGTAGCTTTTAAAGGGCAATGGGGGTTTTTATAGCCGTTTTAATTAAAAGAGCCCAATATATGCCCCGATTAAAATAAAGTAATAAGGGCGGGCGGAGCAAAAATTGCTCCGCCCGCCCCCCTTAAAAATATTAGCGACGCAAAAATATTTTTTTGCGTCGCTATGCTTGTACCTTTTAATTTATGCAGCCTTTTTTGTTCCAAATTTTTTTGCCGTGCTTTTTAAAATGCACAAATCAAATTCCTTTTCAATATATTTTATGTAGTTAGTAACCCTTTCTTTAGTTTTGCAAAGCGCCATATTGTTGCGCCCCGTGCCGTTAAAAAGCTCGTTAACCGAAACGCCTTTGCTAAAATAGTCCTTAACGCTAATTCTATAATCTTGCGTGAATAAATAATAAATACTGCCCCCTGCCGTTAAGTAAAAGGTTTGCCTACCCTTTCCCGTCGTTTTGCAAAATACTTTAACCTTCATAATCTATCTCCTTTAATTGTTTTGTAAGTATATTATATACTACTAAACTTGCCATATAGTGTCAGGTTTTAAAAATATTTTTAAAAATTTTTTAATAATTATTTACAGTATTTTCCAAAATTTTCGAGTATTTTTTATAAATTTTAAATGTAATAAAGCGCGGGTTGGCTACCGCCCCGCGCTTATTTATTATAGCTTCAGTTTTCGGCAAATTCTTTTAGTTGGCGTCTAAAATATTAATCTTCTTTTTTCTAAGCAAAAAGATATAAGCAACGAGAGAAACTACTCCGTCAAAAGCGTTCCCTATGCCAAATAATAACGCTATACCTATAAGCGTAGGTTGCCATACCCCGCATAAATATAAGATAAACGCACCGCCATAATAAACCGTGTTAGTAACTACCGATTCAAATAACATATAATTGGTTTTTCCCAAGCCGTAAAAGGTTGAGTCGAACACGTTTTGAAGAGCGTAAAGCATATAAAAACCTAAAAGCACCATAACAAGTTCAAACAATTTATCTACTTCGCTAAAATTCAATACGTGTGCCATAAACGGTTTCCAAAGCGGAATAGTTACGCACCACAACACACAAATTATTGCCGTTATAACAAAATACCCAAGCGAATTGTTTTTGACTGCATTTTCATCCGTTGCCGTTTCACGTTTGATAAGCTCGCCAAGTTGCAAAACGGGAAGCAATAACCAACCCCAAATAAAATTGTTTGCCACCCAATAAGTTCCTTGTTCGCCAACCATGTTTACCATACGGGCAATCATTAGCATATAGGCAATATTTCTAACGAACGACTCCAAGCCCGATATTCCGCCGACTTTCACAAAGTCTTTCATCCAACCGAAAGAAAGTTTTGCTTTTTTGAAAAGCACTATTTCTTCTTTACTCAATAGCACCACAGCCGTTATAACAAGAATTAAGTTTACTATTATATTTGAAAAGGCAATCCCGTTTACGCCAAGATTTAACGATATGGGCAAGGTTGATACCATAAAAGTATCGACAAGCAAGCATAAAACGAGTTTTACTGCCGTCAATACATATACGTATTTTTCTTTGCCGAGCGTTACCATACCAACCATTAAGAAATTGAACGCAAGCGAGAAAATACTTGCCACGCTTTCAATTCTTATGTAGGTTGCCGACGCGTCGATAATCGCCTTATCGGTTGCCATTAAAGAAAGTAGTGGTTTTGCAAATGCAATTATTAATATTGATAATATCGCATAAGCGCTAACTGAAACAAGCAAGCCCGTTCGCATACGGTTAGCGAACTCATTTTTGTCCGTCAAAACTTTGCCGATAAAAAAGAATAGCGGCAACACGATTGCTTCGCTTAAAATCTCATACAAGAGATTTACCCACGATAATTGCCCTGCAATCGAAAACGAATATTCGCCTGGAAGTTGTCCTAAAAAGAATACTCTAACCGTCGTATAAATAGTTGGAACTAATCCCAGCACTAACAACGCTAAAAACAGTTTATAATTAATTTTACTTAATGAATTTTTAAATTTTGTAAGCATTTTCTTTTTCCTTTTGCGTAGGGCGACTATTATTAGTCGCCCTTTGCTTCTTTACTCTTCTTTCTTTTTGTCCACGCCACGACTTTCATAATACGCATCATTATTGGAATTGCATTGATTAGAATGGTTATCTAAGTTATCCCAATAAGCATGATTATTCGGATTATGCTGATTTGCATAATCGTCCAATTGCCTTTGTGTATGCGTGTAAGAAGAAACTCCACGTCCTTTACCCATTATGAATCTACCTCCTTTGACTTATTAACGAAAAGGACAAAAGAAAAACGCCTACAAAATATCGCAGGCGCTATAAGCAAAAATACGACAATAATACAATACTATTATCGTTGACAAACCCTGCGACAAAAGCTAAAACGTAAACGTTGCGGTGTACCTTCGGACAGTCACTCCTGAGTACCCCGCCAAGTTGTTTTTTAAACAACCGCCTAAGTCACTATTCATTTGTTTTATTATAATATCGCCGTTCTGTTTTTGTCAAGTAAAATTTAAAAAAATTTACCTCAAAGTGTTAATCGCGTCCATATTTCAACTGTTTTGCCAACCTTTGCTTATTGCGGGGCGCGTTATTTTTTCTTACGGTGGGTGATATGCGCCTGCGGTGATGAGATATACGCTTAAGCGTGACAATATACCGTAGCTTTTGCAACGGATAAAAAAATTCGACAAGTAGAAACCTGTCGAATTTTTTGTATGTGTGGGACTATTTTTGATTTTGCGATTTTTCGCGCGGAGTTGCGGTTTGATTTTTGATTTTGCGATTTTTCGCGCGGAGTTGCGGCCCCGTTGGAGGGGGGTTTTACCCGGGTTTTTTATCCCCCCTACCCCCTAATGACCGTTTCGGCGTTTCACAAAATCGTATATGTCAACGTTCTTTAGAACGAACATTTTCAAATTTGGGTAAGAGTTTTTTAACTCTCGATTTCAAATATATTTCGATGAGTCCTTAGGCGGTAACTTCCGCCCGTTAGTTTTAATACTTGACAGTTTTCTATAAGCCTATCAAGTAGCGTCGTTGCAATGACTTCGTCGTGGAATATTTCTGCCCAGCCTTCAAAGTCACGATTAGTTATAACGACTAGCGATTTCTTTTTGTTATACGAGTCCATCTTCCCGTAAAGTTTTAGCATGTCTTCTCTATCTAACGGCGTATATCCCAGTTCATCTATTATGAGAAGGT
>SVIM01000007.1 GCA_015069485.1 Clostridiales bacterium
ATACAATTCTTTATCTTCACCACGATACGGATAAGGATTTTCTCTATTAAAAATGCAACTCGATAATCCAAATAAAAAAATCAAGATTAATAAAAGAGATATTGTTCGTTTCATTCGCTTCGCCTTCGGCAATTTTTGTTAATAACAATTATATCATACTTGTGCGATTGTTGCAATACTTTGTTCGTTTGTAGAGTATAATTTTAACGAATACCATAGCTTTAACGATTACCCATAATTTTAATGGAAACAAAAAGCCCATCCACCGAAAGCGCAAAAACTCTTGGAAGATGTGCTTCTTCTATCAAAAATATGGTTTTTATGCCTTGAAAGGGCAAAAATACCCCTAAAAAGCAATAAAAAACGCAGAATGGGCACAATTCCTTGTATCCTATTCTGCGTATCTTTATGGTTGAGGTGACGGGACTTGAACCCACGACCTTCTGGTCCCTAACCAGACGCGCTACCAAACTGCGCTACACCTCAATAAAAGCAACACATAACATTATACTTAAAATAAAAAAAAAGCCAAGTGTTTTTGCGTGCTTTTTTAAAGTTTTTTTAAAAAATTTTTTTATTTACATAATTTTATAAATTAATTGACAAATTGCTTTAAATATAGTCTAATAATAAAGTATGAACGCAATGTTTTTTATAAATAGTATATTTTTGGGCGTTGGGCTTGCTATGGACGCTTTTTCCGTTTCGCTTGCAAACGGCTTAAACGAGCCGAATATGAAAAGGACTAAAACCGTAGCAATTGCAGGCGTATTTTCCTTTTTTCAGTTTTTAATGCCACTTTTAGGCTGGATTTGCATTAATACCATTATGCAAATTTTTACGGTACTCGAATCGTTTATCCCTTGGATAGCCTTAATTTTACTCGGATTTATAGGCGGTAAAATGCTTTACGAAGGCATTAAAAACAAAGACGAGGATTCCGCACCCGCAGTAGGAGTGGTGGGGTTATTAGTGCAAGGCGTCGCAACCTCTATCGACGCGCTTTCAGTTGGGCTAACCATAGCCGACTACGATATAATCAAAGCGCTTGTAAGCTGTTTAATAATCGGTGCAGTAACCTTTATAATTTGCTTTTTAGGCGTTGTAATCGGTAAAAAATTCGGTACTAAAATTTCTAATAAGGCAAATATTTTAGGCGGAATAATTCTTATAATAATCGCATTAGAAATTTTTATAACAGGGCTAATCGGCGTATAAAATTTTATTAATTTCGTTTTTTATTTTATCATTTGCGCACTCGTAATTAATTTTTGCGAGTGCGTTTTTAATTTCGCCGTCGTTTAACGCAAGCATAATATTCTGCGTTAAAGTGTTTTCGTTAAGGTTATTTTCACGCAAAACACGGCAAGTGCCAAGCGAATAAAAATATTCGGCGTTTTTAACCTGGTCACCTCGCGTTCTTTTATTTTCTAACGGAATAAACAGGGCGGGTATTTTTAAGGCGGTAATCTCGCAAGCCGAGTTTGCTCCACAGCGCGCAACCACAATATCGGCGCAGGCATAGGCAAGCCCCATATCGTCAACGAATTCAACCTGTTTATACCCTTCAATTTTTAGGTCTACAAAATTACCCTTTCCGCAAATATGCAAAACGTTAAGGCTTTTGCAAAGGGTAGGTAAAGCCTTTATCAAGCTATCGTTTATAGTTTTAGAACCGCTTCCGCCCCCAAAAACTAAAACTGTTTGGCGATTTTTCAAGCCGAAAAAGTTAAGCGCAGCCGCCCTACTTTTAGTAAATAAATTCTTACGCATAGGCGCGCCCACGCAAACGCCGTTTTTAAAGCTTTTAGCGGTTTGCAAAAACGCGCATAAAACCTTGTTACAAAATTTTGCAATAAATTTGTTTGCAAGCCCTGCGCTTATGTCCGATTCGTGCGTAATAATAGGTATTTTAAGCTGTTTTGCGGCAATAGCAGTAGGCACGCAAACGTAACCGCCCTTGCAAAACACAAGGTCGGGCTTTTCCGCTTGCAAAAATTTTTTAACCTTCCGTACGCTTTTAAAAAGCTTAAAGGGTATAGCAAAATTGCAAAAAATTTTACCCCTAACGAATTTAATTGCCTCGTATTCAAAAAAGCGCACGCCAAATTTTTGGCAAATACCCTTTTCAATGCCCGCCGTACCGCAATAAGAAATTTTATAATCTTCTTTTAAGTCTTCAATAAGGGCGATATTCGGCATAACGTGCCCTGCGCTTCCGCCCCCGCAAAAGGTAATCTTTTTCATAATTTATAATATTTATTATATGCGTTAAATATTAAAAATAAAACAGCCTATTTGCCCTAAAATTGAAAAGGATATAATATAAAAATCCGTGTTAAGCTATTGCCTAACACGGGTTTTTTAAAAGTTTTTAGGAATAATTAAGTCAATGGTTTCGCTTGTCGTTTTATATAATTCTTCAAGCGAAATAGTTTTATTGTTGGAATAAGCCCAATTCATATAAGAATCCACCACGCCGGAAATTACAAAAGTTACCCTATAGTAAAGGCTGTGCGATTTTCTGTGAGGAGCAAGGGAGGAGTAGGTTTTATAAGCCTTTTCGGTAAGCAATTTTTTTATTTTTGCCAAAACCTGTGCAGAGCAAGTGGAGTGGAGTAAGTAATTTTTAAAAATTTCCGCTTCTTCAAGCATATCGTTAAGCTTGTTTAGCAAAATATAAACGCTTGTGTAGGTGTGCTTAACGTCTAATCTTTCAACGACTTTAGTAATTTTTTCCTCCATTTCCCTATCTATATCTGCCATAACTTCCGAAGCGTCCGCATAGTGCAAATAAAAGGTAGAGCGGTTTATAAGCGCTTCTTCTGCAATGTCCGAAACGGTCACCTTTTTAAGCTCCTTCGTCTGCAAAATCTTCATCAAGGCATTTTTAATGCTCGTTCTCGTTTTTATAATTCTTTTGTCGGTAATCATAATAACCTCACCGTTAAATATTATACAAAATTTAATATTTTCGTATATTATACAACAAAATATCTATTAAATCAAATTAAAAGTTGACAATATTTAAAAAAAGTATTAAAATAAATTTATGGAACCTGAATATATTATTGCGATAATAGTAGGCAGTATATTTTTGCTGTTACTTTTTATTTACAACGTAATTTCAAATAACAGAAAAGTTAATAAAGATAAGTTAGAAAAGGAATTAGATAAAGCCTACGCTCCTGCAAACTTAAAAAAAATGGACTACGACCTTGCGTATTACGACGACGATACTGCAAAGCGCATTTTAAATAAAAAAAGCGTTGACGAAGAGCAAGTTACTATTGACGATATTATTGCTCCTTTTAGCGCAAGCGACGAAAGCGCAGAAAACGACGACGACGAATTAATTGGACGCTATAAGCCTTAAAAAAATTTTTTAACGAAGGATAAGCTATGGGAGAAATTCAATTTTTAAACTGGATATATCAAACTTTCCATCAGGGCGATTTTGCTTGGCTTACTACGATAGTAACCTGGATAACGCACCTTGGCGAAACGGGTATAGGCTCTATAATATTAGCCGTTATATTACTTATAATCCCTAAAACCCGCAAGGGAGGAGTTGTCGTTGCCGTTGCTATTATTTTAGACTTTTTGTTGGTAAATATAATAATAAAAAACGCCGTTGCCCGTCCCCGCCCTTGGCTTAACGAGGACGCCGTGTTTAATCAGGCGTTTTTAGACGGATTGCTTTTTAACAGCGAAGGCTTTACGGGCATTTTACAAATACCTCCCGTCGGCGAATATTCGTTTCCCTCCGGGCATTCAGGCATAGCCTTTTGCGCGGCGGTAGCAGTATTTATGTGCTATAAAAAGAAATGGGTTCGCATAGTGGCGTTAACGGTTGCTTCGCTGGTTGCGCTTTCGCGCTTATACCTTTGCGTGCACTATCCCACCGACGTATTAGTTGGCGCGCTGGTAGGGTCTGCTTGCGGTATCGCCGCCTACTTTATAGTAAACGGCGTTGCGCTTTTAATTAAAAACAAAACGAAAAAAGAAGCTGAATAATTTATAAGCCCGAGCAATTTGTACTTGCTCGGGCTTTTTAAATTTAATTTTATTTACTTGGCTTTAAATTTTATAAAAAACAGCTTGTCGCCTATGGGCTTAGAAACGCAAAATTCACCCTTGTCAATAATTATTTTTTGTTTAAAATTATAACCTAAAATACCAAAATCGCAATTAAGCTCGTTGGTGTTCTCGTCAACGGTGTAGCTGCCTTTAACGCTTTTCAACTGTCCGTATTTAGGCTTTGCGTTTACTTCAATTTCCTTTGTGTCGTTAAAATTTATCGTAAAATATTCAAAGTCCTTCAACAAATCAATTTCGCCAAGCTTTGCTTCAACGCATTGATATTCGGCAATATACGGGTGAGTAATCGTTTTTATCCCGCCTGAATTTTCTGCGTCACAGCCACTAAACATAAAAAAAGTAAATAAAAGGGGTAGTGCTAATATTTTTAAAAAAATTGCTTTCATACGTATATATTGTGCAAGCAAATAAAAATTATGCAAAAAAAAGCGCCGCAGCTTGCGGCGCTTTAATAAGCTTTATAAATCGTACCCTTCCGTTTGAATAAATAAGGGTAGGGGTAGCGATAAAATTTAAATTAGGTGCAACGCTTATGCTTTGCCAATGCAACCGAAAATTTCCATCTTTTCTTTAACGGTTGCCTTAATAGCAGCAGCGCCGGGAGCAAGTAACTTTCTGGGGTCGAAGCCCTTACCCTGTAAATCCTTGCCTTCTTCAACGTACTTTCTGGTAGCTTCAGCAAAAGCGAGCTGGCATTCGGTATTAACGTTAATTTTTGCAACGCCTAAAGAGATAGCCTTTTTAATCATATCGGTGGGGATACCGGTACCGCCGTGTAAAACCAAGGGCATTTCGCCAACCTTTTCGTTTACTGCAGCAAGAGTTTCAAAGCTTAAGCCCTTCCAGTTAGCGGGGTACTTGCCGTGAATATTACCGATACCTGCAGCGAGCATATCAACGCCTAAATCAGCAATTTTTTTGCATTCTTCGGGGTCTGCGCATTCGCCTGCGCCAACAACGCCGTCTTCTTCACCGCCGATAGAGCCAACTTCTGCTTCAAGGCTTAAGCCCTTTTCTCTGCAAACGTTAACGAGCTCGGTAGTTTTAGCAACGTTTTCTTCGATGGGGAAGTGAGAACCGTCGAACATAATGGAAGAAAAGCCTGCTTCGATGCACTTATAGCAGCCTTCGTAAGAACCGTGGTCCAAGTGAAGCGCTACGGGAACGGTAATGTTCAATTCTTCAATCATAGCCTTAACCATGTTGGTTACGGTTTTAAAGCCGCACATATATTTACCTGCGCCTTCCGAAACACCCAAAATAACGGGAGCTTGAAGCTCTTGTGCGGTTTGAAGAATAGATTTGGTCCATTCAAGGTTGTTGATGTTGAATTGGCCAACGGCGTATTTGCCTGCCCTAGCCTTTTCAAGCATTTCTTTTGCCGATACTAATGCCATAAAATAGCCTCCGAAAATTTAATATTAATTATCGTAAACATTATACTATAAAAATTTTCAAAAAACAAGTTAAAATTGTGTAAATTTTTAATCGCAGTAAAATATTATAAATATTTGTTGACTTAAAAGTTTTTATTTGATATAATTATCTCGATTGAATAAACTAACAATAATAAATATATAATTTTTTTCGGAGGAATTTTATTATGGCAAACGTAAAAGTTGCAATTAACGGCTTCGGTCGTATTGGTCGTCTTGCTTTCAGACAAATGTTTGATGCAGAAGGTTACGAAATCGTAGCAATCAACGATTTAACTAGCCCCAAAATGCTCGCTCACCTCTTAAAGTATGACTCTGCACAGGGTAGATTCAAGTACGCTGAATCTGTTTCCGCTAGCGAAGATAGCATCACCGTAAACGGCAAAACTATCAAAATCTATGCAGAAAAAGACGCAGCTAACCTTCCTTGGGCTGAAGTAGGTGTTGACGTAGTATTAGAATGCACCGGTTTCTACTGCTCTAAAGAAAAGGCTTCTGCTCACATCAAAGCAGGCGCTAAAAAGTGCGTAATTTCCGCTCCCGCTGGTAACGACCTTCCCACCGTTGTATATAGCGTAAACGAAAATACCTTAAAGGCAGACGATACCGTTATCTCTGCAGCAAGCTGCACCACCAACTGCCTTGCACCTATGGCTGATACTCTTAACAAGCTTTGCAAAATTAAGAAAGGCTATATGACCACCATCCACGCTTACACCGGCGACCAAATGGTTCTTGACGGTCCTCACAGAAAGGGTGACTTAAGAAGAGCAAGAGCAGCTGCTTGCAATATCGTTCCCAACAGCACCGGCGCTGCAAAGGCTATCGGTCTCGTTATTCCCGAACTTAACGGCGTATTAGACGGTTGCGCACAACGCGTTCCCGTTCCCACCGGCTCCTTAACTCAGCTTATCGCAGTTTGCGAAGGCGAAGTTGACGCTAAGCAGGTTAACGCTGCAATGAAGGCTGCATCTTCCGCATCCTACGGCTACACCGAAGACGAAGTTGTATCTTCCGACATTATCGGTATCACCTACGGCTCTTTATTCGATGCAACCCAAACCAAGTGCATGAGCATGGGCGACGGCACCACCTTAGTTAAGGTTGTTGCTTGGTACGACAACGAAAACTCCTACACTTCTCAAATGGTTAGAACCATTAAGTATTTCGCTGAATTAAAGTAATTTAGTAAATATTAAACGCCCGCAGGCAACAAAGCCTGCGGGCTATTTTTTTGCGCCAAAACAGCGTAAAAAAATATAATAAGTTAAGCCCGTCAATAATCAATAACGCTTATTTTTTAAGGCTAACTAATTCTGTAAAGCTTGCCAAAGCAATGGGGGCAAACGCCCTGCCACAAGGTGGCGCAGGCCTTACAAACGTGGTTTCCGCACAGCGAGCATTCGTAAATATTTTTATTAATAAATCCGTTTTCTATTCCGTCGCAAAAATTAATTTTTTTCATACTTACAGTTTGTAAAAAACAGGCAAAAATAATACTTAAAAATTAAAAAAATCACCGTAATATCTTTACTTTATTATTATACTATGGTATAATAATATTAAATAAAAAAAGGTAAAAGTTCGTTAAAAATTTTATATTAAATTTACACAATTTTTAACTACGAATTAAAAGGGGATTTAAAATGCCTGACAAGATTAATTCCAATTACGACGCTAACAGTTTAAAAGCATTAAAGGGCTTAGAACCCGTACGCGAGCATCCCGGTATGTATATCGGCCCTACCGACGAAAAGGGGCTTCATTGTCTCGTTCGCGAAGTTATCGATAACTCTATCGACGAAGCGTTAGCCGGCTTTTGCGATACCATTAACGTAACCATCGCAGCCGACGGAACTTGTATTGTAAAGGATAACGGTAGGGGTATTCCCACCGGTATAAATAAAGACGAAGGTATTTCGGGCGTAGAGCTTGCATTAACCAACCTTAACGCAGGCGGTAAATTCGGCGGTGGTAACAAGGCGGGTGGCTACAAAATTTCCTCCGGCCTTCACGGCGTAGGCGTTTCTTGCGTTAACGCTCTTTCCGATACCTTAATTGCCGAAGTTTGCCAAAACGGCCATATTTTCCGTCAAGTCTATCATTGTGGCATCCCCGAAGAACCTTTAAAAATCGTTGGCGATACCGAAGCGACGGGAACTTCCATTGCGTTCCATCCCGACGCTACTATGTTCGAAACGATAGAATTTAATTACGAAACCTTAAAAACTCTCCTTCGTGAGTTATCCTATTTAAATAAGGGCTTAACCTTAACTCTTTCCGACTATCGCAACGAAAGCGAGCGTCACGATACTTTCTGCTACGAAGGCGGTGTAGTTCACTTTATTCAAGATATTAACAAGGGTAAAAATACTCTTTTTGCCGAACCCGTTTATTTTGAAGAAAGTGAGGGGGACGATAAATTTTTAGAAGTAGCTATTCAGTATAACGACGGCTATTCCGAACAGATTTTCCCCTTCTCAAACAACATCCGTCAACCGGACGGCGGCACGCATTTAGACGGCTTTAAGGCGGCTTTAACCAAGGTTATTAACGACGCGGGTAAACGCCTTCATATTTTAAAGGATAACGATAAGCTTTCCGGTGAAGACGTGCGCGAAGGTATAACGGCAGTCGTTTCCGTAAAAATTGCCGACGCCCAGTACGAAAGCCAAACCAAGGCAAAGCTTTGCTCTACCTACGTTCGTGGCTTCGTTCATAAAGCGGTGGTAGATAAGTTTGGAACTTATTTAGAAGAGCACCCCGCTGAAACGAGAGAGCTTATTATGCGTTGCTTAACTGCCCAAAGGGCAAGGGACGCGGCAAGACAGGCCCGTGAAGAAACGAGAAGAAAGGGAGTTTTAGAATCAACTAAGCTTCCCGGTAAGCTTGCCGACTGTTCCGATAAACGCTCTGAGCTTTGCGAAATTTATATTGTAGAGGGCGACTCTGCAGGCGGTACCGCAAAGCAGGGTAGAGATAGGCGTTTCCAAGCAATTCTTCCTTTGCGCGGTAAAATTTTAAACGTAGAAAAGGTAAGAATTCACCGTGCTCTTGAAAACGAAGAAATTAAGGCTATGATAACGGCTTTCGGTTGCGGTATTCAAGAAAACTTTGACGAAAGCAAATTAAGATACGACAGAATTATAATTATGACGGACGCCGACGTAGACGGCTCTCATATACGAATTTTACTTTTAACTTTCTTCTTCCGCTATATGCGTCCCCTCGTTGAAAACGGCCACGTATATGCGGCGCAACCCCCCTTATATAAGGTAAGCGGAAAGGGTATTCCCGATACCTATCTTTATAACGACAAGGCGCTTGAAGAATTTAGGGAAACGCACCCCGGCAAATTTAATTTGCAACGCTACAAGGGCTTGGGCGAAATGAACAAGGAACAGCTTTGGGAAACTACTATGGACCCTGCTAAACGAACTCTTGTAAGAATCAACGTGCAGGATGCGGTAGAAGCAGACAGAATGTTCTCTCTGCTTATGGGTGAACAGCCCGAGCTTCGCCGTCAGTTTATCGAAGAAAATGCAAAGCTCGTTGAAGAACTCGACGTATAAGGAGAAAGAAAATGGCTAAAAAACAGACGAGTCCTGAACTCACCGAAGAATTTAGAAAAACGCTAGAACTTACCAAAATGATTGACGTCGAGGTGGACGAGGAGCTTAAAAAATCCTTTATTGCTTATGCAATGGCAGTAAACGTTTCCCGCGCTATTCCCGACGTACGCGACGGTTTAAAACCCGTTCATAGAAGAATACTTTATTCAATGCACGAGCTTGGCTTGTATAACGATAAGGCGTACAGAAAGTGCGCGCGTATCGTCGGTGACTGTATGGGTAAATACCATCCTCACGGCGATAGCTCCGTTTACGACGCTTTGGTTAGACTCGCGCAAGATTTCTCTATAAACTTCCCCCTTGTCGAAGGTCAAGGTAACTTTGGCTCGGTCGACGGCGACCCTGCCGCGGCAATGCGTTATACCGAAGCAAAGCTTGCAAAGCTCTCTGCCGAAATGCTCCGCGATTTAGATAAGGATACCGTAGATTTTTATCCCACCTTCGACGATACGGGTATGCAGCCCACCGTGCTTCCTTCACGCTTTCCAAACATGCTCGTAAACGGCTCTGACGGTATTGCGGTCGGTATGGCAACCAATATCCCCCCTCATAATTTAGGCGAAGTTATCGACGGTGTTTGCGCTATGATCGATAATCCCGAAATTGAAGTGGACGAGCTTATGAATTACATCCCCGCGCCCGACTTCCCTACCGGCGCTCAAATTATGGGCAGAAGCGGTATAAGAAAGGCGTATAAAACGGGACGCGGAAGCATAATTCTTCGCTCTAAATGCGATATTGAAGAATACCAAAGCGGAAACCAAACGAGAACGAGAATTATCGTTACCGAAATTCCATATCAAGTAAACAAGGCAAAGCTTATCGAAAGTATTGCAGATTTAGTTAAGGATAAGCGCATAGAAGGCATTTCCGATATCAGGGAAGAATCTGATAAAGACGGTATGCGCATAGTTATAGAAGTTAAAAAGGATGCAAACGCGCAAGTCGTTTTAAATATGCTCTACAAGCATACCAACTTGCAGGTTTCCGACGGGCTTATAATGCTTGCGCTCGTTGACGGCACTCCCAAGCTTTTAAACTTAAAGGAATTTATTTATTACTACCTTGAACACCAAAAGGAAATTATTAGAAGAAGAACTAAGTTCGACTTAAATAAAACGGAAGAGCACGCTCATATTTTGCGTGGCTTGGTAATTGCGCAGGCAAGCATAGACGAGGTTGTTGAAGTTTGTAAAAACGCTATCGATAAAGCGGACTGCGTGCAAAAATTAGTAGCGAATTTCGAGCTTGACGAACGCCAAGCAAACGCCGTTGCAGAATTAAGGTTATACCGTCTTTCTCATTTAGAGGTTGATAAGCTCACCGACGAGCTTGCTCAATTAGAAGCAACCATCGTTGACTTAAAGGATATTCTTGCAAACGAAAGCCGTGTGTTAGAAATTATTAGAACGGACTTATTAGAAATAAAGCGTAAATATCCTTCCGAAAGAAAAACGGAAATTTGCGTAGATTACAGCGCTATTGAAGACGCTGACTTAATTCCCGTAGAGCAAGTAGTTATTTCCTTAACTCACTCTGGCTATGTAAAACGCCTTCCTGTTGCCGAATATAAGGCACAGCATAGGGGCGGTATGGGTATAACTGCACATAAGCCCAAGGATGAAGATTTCGTAGAGCAGATGTTCGTTTGCTCCTCTCACGATAATATCTTGCTATTTAGTAGCTTAGGTAAAGTATATCTTATAAAGGGCTACGAAATTCCCGAAGCTGCCCGTACGGCGCGCGGTAGAGCAATAGTAAATATCGTGCAAATCGCTCAGGACGAAAAAATTAATACCTTAATCCCTATTCCCGAAAACGCAGAAGGCTTTATTGCATTTGCAACCAAAAACGGACAAATTAAAAAGACTGCCGTTTCCGAATTTGCTCGCATCAACCGCAACGGCAAAATTGCAATTAACCTTCACGAAGGCGACGAGCTTATCTCCGTTCAATTCACAACGGGCGATAACGAGCTTATTATTGCTTCTAAGGAAGGTAAGTGCATACGCTTCCACGAAAGCGACGTAAGAGCAATGGGCAGGGATACCGCAGGCGTTAAGGCAATGAACTTAAACGAAGGCGACAACCTTGTAGATATGCTCGTAGTTGACGAGAATAAGGATATTTTAACGGTAACCTCGCAAGGCTTTGGTAAGCGTTCCTCGTTAGAGGATTACAGGCTTCAGGGCAGAGCAGGCAAAGGCATTAAGGCGGGCGTATTTAACGATATAACCGGTAATTTAGTAAACTTAAAGCAGGTTACCGACGAAGACGACGTTATGATTATTTCCGATACGGGAACGATTATAAGAATGCATTGCGACTCTATTTCAAAAATAGGTAGAAATACAAAGGGTGTAAGGCTAATGCGCCTTAAAGAAGGCGTTGTGGCAACAGTTGCTATAACCGAGCGTGAAGACGAAGAGGAAGTTGCAACTCCCGAAGAAACTATTACGGAAGCCGAGGCAGTAGAATTAGAAGAAACTGCAGAAGAAACTGCAACCGAAGCTAATTCCACCGAAGAATAATTAAATTTAAATAAAAGCCCCCACGCAATCGTCACGGTTTCGTAGGGGCTTTTAATTTTGTTAATAAACTAATAAAAAACCTGCCTATCGCGTATAAGGCAAGTAAATTTAAAGCCACCGTTTACAAAAACGGTGGCTTTATTGCAATTTAATTTAGCATTTAACTTTTTTTCTTTTCGCCTGTAGAAGAAGGCATAATAGTTTGCATTATATTTATCAGGAAGGTAGATATCGGGAAGGCGGCTTGAATAACCACTATAATAATTAAAACCTTAGTATAGTCCCACTCAATATTGCTCCAACCGTTATAGAATAAATCGCCCAAAACGGGTACGGTAAAGGCAACCAATCCCAAAATCGCCATAGAAATAAACAGTACTAACCTAAATAGGTTAAAGGGTTGGCAAACTCTGCAAAGCATAACAAGGCCGGAAAAGGTTAACACAACCGTACACATTGCCATATAATAAGGCTCAAACGTTACGTAATCAATTACGTTTAGCAAATACATACTCATAACGCAAAGCGTCATCAAAATTGCGCCCGGTACGGCTCGGCTTATAGTATGCGTAATAAATTTACCTTGCACTCTCTCGTTGTTAGGCTGAAGCGAAAGTGCGGTAGAAGGTACTGCAATTACTATAAATTCTAAAAGCAATAGGTTTTGTGGCATAAATAGGTAAGGCATACCGTTCAATATGCAAATGGTTGCAAGTAAAGCGGTAAACAGCGTTTTCATCAAGTAAAGGGAAGCGGAGTTTTTAATATTATTAATAACTCGCCTACCTTCTCCAACAACCTTTGGCATAGAATTAAAGTTATTGTCCATAAGCACCAAGTGGCTTACGTTTCGCGCTGCTTCGCTACCGGACGCGACCGAAATTGCGCAATCGGCTTCCTTCAACGCCAAAATATCGTTTACGCCGTCCCCCGTCATAGCAACGGTGTTGCCCGCCGACTTAATAGAGCGCACCAAAATCGCCTTTTGCTCGGGTGTAACTCTGCCAAAAACGGTGTATTTATTTGCAACCGTTTCAATTTCCTTGTCGTTTAATCCTTCAAGCGAAATAAATTTATTTGCGTTTTGTATTCCCGCACGCCTTGCAACCTCCGCAACGGTTATGGGGTTATCGCCGGAAATAACCTTTACTGCAACGTCGTTATCCTTAAACCATTTTATTGTGGCAATAGCGTCTTCTCTAATATTGTCTGCAATAGAAATTATTGCAATCGGCTTAAATAGGCTAGGAAGCTTATCGCCTTGAATCATAGAAGAAGAATGCGCAAGCACTAAAACTCTCAATCCCATCTGAGCGTACTGCTTAACTATTCTTTCCACCTTTTGGGGTAAGGGCTTTAACACGAATTCAGGCGCGCCAAAGCAAAAAGTTCCAACGCCGTCAAAGCTTACTGCCGAAAGCTTTCTCTTTGAAGAAAATGGAATTTTAGCCCTAGGGGTTAACACCTCGTTATAGCCAAAATGATTATATAATGCAATGCTCGTTTGGTTGTTATCTTCAAGTGCGGCAAGCATACTGCCCATAATATCGTTTAACGAATACTCGCCAACGGTATTTAAAATAACGCAATCGTTAACGCGCATTTGTCCGTCGGTAATAGTTCCCGTTTTGTCAAGGCATAATACGTTAACCCTTGCAAGCATTTCCAACGAATATAAATCTTGCACCAAGGTATTGTGCTTCGTAAGTCTAAACACGCCTATGGCAAGCGCAATACTAGTTAGCAGCAGCATACCCGAAGGTATCATACCTATAACTACGGCGCAGGTTCTTTGTAGCGCAAAGTTAATTTCTTCGTTAAATATAAACGATTCAACGCCAAGCGCAGGGTCGTAATTGTTTTTAGTAATAATAAAAATACCAATAGCAATAACGATAATAGCCACGGAAATAACCTTTATTATAAGCTGAATAGAATTCATCAACTCGCTATTAGGGCGTTTATACTTTTTAGCTTTAGAGGTAAGCTTGTTAATATAAGTTTCTTTGCCAACCTTTTCAACCCTAAATTTGCCGTTTCCGCTTGCAATATAACTGCCTGCATATAAAACGTCGCCAACCTTTTTCTTAATGGCGATAGATTCGCCCGTAAGCAACGATTCGTTTACTTCTACCGTACCTTCTGCCAAAATGCAGTCCGTAGGCACTTGGTTACCCGTTTCAAGCAAAATTACGTCGTCTAAAACAATCTCGCCCGTGGGAATTTCTAAGGTTTCGCCGTTTCGTATAACCTTCGTGGTAGAGGTCGCTAAAACGGCAAGCTTATCAATCGAAAGCTTTGCGCGTATTTCCTGAAAAATTCCAACGAAAATATTTGCCGAGGTTATTAAAAGTACCAAATAGTTCGTAACGCCCTGCGTGCCTGCAATCATAAGCGCAATGCCCGCTAAAAGGCATAAAAGGTTAAAAAAAGTACAAATATTTCCGATAAAAATACTCGCGTAGGATTTAGAATATTTTTTATCCGTGTCGTTAAAAAGGTATTGCTTAAAACGGGTTTGCACCTGCCCCGTAGTAAGCCCCTTGTTAAGCTTTGGCGACCACCTGTCAATTTTAATTTTGTGCTTAATTTTGTGGTGATGCTTAAAGTTTTTTATATATTTTTCCTTTTTAAAGTTTTCCTCGGCAGGTATATCAACCTCTTCAATACCGTCTTCTCCGGGGAACAAGCCTATTTGCTTTACGCTATCCGTTTCCAGCGTGGCGGTTGCCTCGGCTACGGCGGCTTCGCTTTTTTCAGGCTCGTCTTTTTTACCGTTAGATTTAAAATAAATTTTACTCATAAACCTTCCAAAAAGGCAAAATTTTATTCTGCCTTGTCGTAATTTATTTATAATAAATTAATTATATCACAACTTGTATTTTTTTTCAACACAATTATTGCAAATTAATTGCTTTTACTCTTTTTTTAAAGTATAATTATTTAGAAATTATGTAGGAGTATCGCTATGATTGATATAAATATTATAAGGACAAACCCTGAACTTGTTAAAGAAAATATTAAAAAGAAGTTTCAAGATAAAAAATTACCTCTTGTAGACGAAATTATTGAACTCGACGCTAAAAAGCGCGCTCTTCAACAGGAAGGCGACAAGCGCCGTGCAGACAGAAATATTTTAGCAAAGCAAATCGGCGCTTTAATGCGTGAAAAAAAGGTGGAAGAAGCTGAACAGGCAAAGCTTGCATCCAAGCAAAATAACGAAAGAATTGCTCAAATCGAAGCGGAAATGACGGAAGTAGAGGCTTTATTAAAAAAGCATATGCTTTCTATTCCCAACTTTATTGCAGACGACGTTCCCTTAGGTAAGGACGATAGCCAAAACGTAGAGTGGAACGTTTACGGCAAGCCCGAAGAAAAGCCCTTCAAAGTACCCTATCATCTCGATATTTTAGAAAATCTTAACGGCATAGATTTGGATGCGGCAAGAAGAACCTCCGGCAACGGCTTTTACTACTTAACCGGCGATATCGCTCGCCTTCACTCCGCAGTATTAACCTACGCCCGTGATTTTATGATCGATAAGGGCTTTACCTACTGTATTCCCCCTTATATGATTCGCTCGGACGTAGTTTCAGGCGTTATGTCCTTTGAAGAAATGGAAGGCATGATGTATAAAATCGAAGGTGAAGATTTATACCTTATCGGCACTAGCGAGCACTCTATGATAGGCAGATTTATGAACACTATCATGGACGAAAATGCTTTACCTCAAACCTTAACCTCCTATTCGCCCTGCTTTAGAAAGGAAAAGGGTGCTCACGGAATAGAAGAAAGGGGTATTTACCGTATTCACCAGTTCGAAAAGCAAGAAATGATAGTAATTTGCAAGCCCGAAGAAAGCAATCTTTGGTACGAAAAAATGTGGCAATACACCGTCGAATTATTCGTTTCTATGCAAATCCCCGTAAGAACCTTAGTTTGTTGCTCGGGCGACTTGGCTGACTTAAAGCACAAAAGCTTGGATGTGGAAGCGTGGTCTCCCCGCCAAAAGAAGTATTTTGAAGTTGGTAGCTGTTCAAACTTAACCGACGCGCAGGCAAGAAGATTAGGTATCCGCTATAAAAATTCGCAAACCGGTAAAAACGAATTTGCTCACACCTTAAACAACACCGTAGTTGCTCCCCCCAGAATGCTTATCGCATTTTTAGAAAATCACTTACAAGCCGACGGTAGCGTTTACATCCCCGAAGTTTTACGCCCCTATATGGGCGGAAAGGAATATATCCTTCCTAAAACGAAATAATTTTATCGCAAAGATTAATGTAAACAAATTCTTACCTCCCTATTAAAAGGGAGGTATTTTTTATAAAAAATTATACAAAAACACACCATTTAATACTAAATTATAATATAATTGAACGATATTCGACAAATTATTTACTTAAATAAAAGCCTAAATATTAAATACTAAAACGCAAAAAAAGTTTATATAAATTTAAAAAGGCGTTGATATTTTATTTAGTATGTGCTATAATTTATTAGGTTATGAATTTACTGTTTTTCGATATAGAATGCGCAAGCGTATTTAAAACGACGGCAAAAATATGCGCCTTCGGCTACGTTTTGTGCGACGAAAAATTTAATATAATTGAAAAGAAGGATATACTTATCAACCCCAAGGGTAAATTTCATTTAACGGATAGAAAGGGGCAAAAGGGCTTGGTTTTACCGTACGAATACGACTCGTTTAAAACCCAACCCGTTTTTACCGAGGTGTACCCGCAAATCTTGTCGCTTTTGCAAAATAAAGATACGGTGGTAGTGGGGCATTCAACGGTAAACGACGTAAAGTATTTAGATTTGGAAACTCGCCGTTTTAATCTTCCTTCCTTTAATTTTAATTACTCCGATACTCAAATTATTTATATGACCAAAGAAAAGGTTTTTCACCGTCAATTCGGGCTTGAATTTATTACGGAGGACTTAAGCGTAGAGTTTACGCCTCACCGTGCCGCAGACGACGCTTTTGCTACTATGAAAATTTGCGAAGCTATGTGCAAGTCCTTAAAGTGCAACTTTTTCCAGCTCGAAAAAAAGCTTGGCATTATTCACGGAAGCATTTGCGAGCATAAAATAACCCGTCCCACCTCCAAGGCGTACGATAAGTACTGTGCGGATTTGCAAATTGCAAAGCAAAAGCGCGCAAAAACAAGAACGGAGTTTTTCCGCTTCGTAAATCGCAAAAAAAGCAAAGCTACGGGTGAGCTTTCAGGTAAAATCTTTAACTTTTCCCGCGAGATTGAAGACGATTTACCTCTTGCAAAAAAGATGGTAAACGCCATTTACGATAAGGGTGGCTCGTATAGCTCAAAGCTTTCAAACTGCAACGTTTACGTATCTAACGAAAACGACGATACTACCCGAACCAAGGTTGCGTTAAGCATGGAAAGCGTCAGCGTTTTAACGCTTAATCAGGCTAAGGCGGTGCTAAATGTATAATCTTCCCACAGAATTTTTACATAGGATGAAGGCGGAGCTCGGTGACGAATTTTCCGCCTTTTTGCAAAGCTATTCAACTCCTTTATATAAGGCTATAAGGGTAAATGCCCTCAAGATATCCCCCAACGAATTTAAAAATATCGCTCCTTTTGATATCGAACAGGTTACTTGGGAGGAGTGTGGGTTTTATATCAATGAGGATAAGCCGGGCAAACATTTGCACCACTTTGCAGGGCTTTATTACGTGCAAGAGCCCTCTGCTATGTCCGCCGCGCCAATGCTTGGCGAGGTTAAGGGGAAAACCGTTTTAGATTTATGCTCTGCTCCAGGTGGTAAGGGTACGCAAATAGCCCAAAAAATGCAAGGCGAAGGACTGTTGTTTTTAAATGAAATTAATTTTTCAAGAGCAAAGCTTCTTTCGCAAAACGCCGAAAGGATGGGTGTTAAAAACGCAGTAATAACTTGCGCAAGCCCCTTACATCTTTCGCAAAATTATCCAAACTTTTTCGATAAAATTTTAGTTGACGCACCTTGCTCGGGCGAGGGTATGTTTAAAACTAAAGAAGAGGCTATCCCCAACTGGTCACAGCAAAATATAAATCTCTGCGCTCAGCGACAAAAGGAAATTTTGTCGTGCGCTGATAAATTGCTAAAATCAGGCGGAACGCTAGTATATTCAACCTGCACCTTTGCGCCCGAAGAGGACGAGCTTCAAATTAACGATTTTCTTGCAAGCTTTCCCAATTATAAGCTTACTTTTTTAAAAAAGATTTTACCCCACAGGGAAAAGGGCGCAGGGCACTTCGTAGCCGTTTTACAAAAGGCGCACGGCGACGAAAAATTAAGTGTTTCAAGCATAGTAGGGGGTGTAAAGGACAAAAAGCTCTTGCAAGAGTATAAAAATTTCGAAAAGTCCTATCTTAAAACAACCTTCGAAAATTTGTATTTAGTAGGCGAAAATTTGTATTCGCTACCGCCTTCTTGCCCCAAGCTTTTAGTGCAAACCTTGCGTGCAGGCGTACATTTAGGCGAATTTATTAAGGGCAGATTTTCCCCCTCTCACTCGCTTGCAATGTGCCTTAAAAGCGAACAGGCAAACTGTGTTGAGGTGGACGAAAAAACCGCTTTCGATTATTTAAACGGTTTAACCTTTAATTGCGACGAATCCTTAAAGGGCTGGCACTTGGTAACCTATTTAGGCTATTCTTTAGGCTGGTGTAAATGCGTAAACGGCACGGCAAAAAACCATTTCCCCAAGGGGCTCCGCACGAAAATCGAAAGGATTGAAAGCGAGTAAATTTTTAAAAAAATTTTAAAAGTAAAATATTCAATTTAGGCGTCGCAGTTTCAAACTGCGGCGCTTTTGCATATAATGTAATACCGCTATGAAGTTAAGCGTTTGTTTAATCGTAAAAGACGAAGAAGAGGTATTGCCTCGCTGTTTAAATTCAATAAAAGACCTTGCGGACGAAATTATAATCGTTGATACGGGCTCAACCGACGACACGGTAAAAATTGCAAAATCGTACGGCGCTCAGGTTTTCTCCTTTGCCTGGGTAAATGATTTTTCCAAAGCCCGCAACTTTTCCTTTTCTAAGGCAAATTGTGATTATATTATGTGGCTGGACGCCGACGACGTCGTGTCGGAGCAAAACGCAAAAAAAATAATTAATTTAAAAGGCGAAATGCAAAACTTTGACGTAATTTTTTTAAATTATTGCGCCGCATTTGAAAACGGAACGCCTACCTTCGTGTATTCTCGAGAGCGCATATTCCGCAAAAATTGCAATTTTAAATGGGAAGGTATGGTTCACGAAGCCGTTTCTGCAAGGGGGAAAATAAAATATTCCGACGCAGAAATTCACCATAAAAAAATAAAAAAAGGCGAGCCGTTACGCAACCTAAAAATTTATCAAAGCGCAATTGCCCGCGGAATATGTCTTACCGAACGCGAAAAATTTTATTACGGCAGGGAGCTTTACTTTAACAAAATGTATTTAGAAGCAGCCGCCGTCTTATCAAATTTTTTAAAGGGTGAGGGTTGGGTGCAAAATAAAATCGAGGCAACCTTAAACCTTTATAATATTTATAAGATTTTAGGCGACGAAAAAAAGGCATTTAAATATCTTTTTAAAGGCTTACTTTACGCCCCGCCAACAAGCGAATTTTGTTGTATTTTAGGCGAGCATTTTATAAGTAAAAACGATTTTAATTCCGCCATATACTGGTACGAAAGGGCGTTATTAAATAAAATTTCAACCTCGTCAGGCGCATTTATCAATCTCGATTATTATAGGTTTATTCCCTATATCCAGCTTTGCGTAATTTACGATAGGCAAGGGGATTATAAAACCGCGCAAAAATATAACGAGCAGGCAGGCAAAATTAAGCCTAAAAATAAAAGCTATCTTGCCAACAAGCGGTACTTTGAAAATTTAAAATCTCAAGGAAAATTATGATAAAAGAAAAATTTAATATTCAATTTGCTTGCTACAATAATTGTGGCGGCTTTTGTTGTAATGGTTGCAACTGTGGCACAACGGTTGTAAAATCCGTTGAAATCCGTTCGTTTACAGGCATAACAGGTCCAACGGGTGCAACGGGCGCAACGGGCGCAACAGGAGCAACAGGAGCAACGGGCGCAACAGGAGCAACAGGTGCAACGGGCGCAACGGGCGCAACAGGGGCAACGGGTGCAACAGGCGCAAGTGCAACAAACTTTCCTATTGGTTTAAATTCAGTTTTAATAGCGTCTAACCCCGTTGAGCCGGGCGACGATACTGCAAATTTCCCCATTTACAATCTATATCCCCCTGCAAGCGACGGTATATCGGTCAGTGGCGATACCATCACCTTAAACGAAGCAACGCATTACGAAATTTACTTTGCTATAAATTATACTGCAACGGCAGTTTCCGACGCTACTGCATACCTTGAAATCAACGGCGAAATGATAGAATCCACTAATAGAGCTTTATCAGAAACTCAGCTGGGTGTAGATGCTTCTTATTTATATATTGCTTCTGCAGGTGACGAGGTAAGGATTAGAATTATAAACTCGGTAAACTTAACCGATATCAACGCTTACGTGTTCGTTAATGAATACGGCTATTCAACCGACGAGCCGTAATAAGCAACAACGATTAACCCCCATATATACCGCAACTACTTGCAAAATGCGGTAAAATAAAATTAAAAAAATTCGGGCGGACGACTTAATTTTAGGTCGTCCGCCCTATAAAATTATTCAAGTAAAATCCTAACAAGTTATAATTAATTTACTTTAATTATATTTTGTCAATAATTAACACATGTGTTTAAAAAATTACTTTAATAAAAAAATAAAAAAATGTCGTTCAAACGTTTCCTTTTGTCAAGATATTGTGTTATAATAAATTTGTATTTTGTAAATATAGTGTTATACTATCAAAAACGAATACCCCGATTTAAAGGCAAGCATAAATAAATAAATATTAAAAACGGCAAGCACGGGCATAAGAATCATAAATAAAAGATTTTTTAAGCGATATTTTAAAATGAACATAGTCGCGTAAATGCCGATAGCTCCACCCATTATTGCACACAAAATCAGTTTGCCGTCGCCAACGGGCTTTTCGTTTTCACCGTTTTCGTCACGTTGCGCTTTAAGTAGCATAACGGCGTATAGGTTTACTGCGGCAATGTAAACTATAAAAACTATATATAGCAAAATCATAAAATTATTATTAGCAATAAATTTTTTAAAATACGGGAGATGGACATGAGTAAAGTAGC
This sequence comes from Clostridiales bacterium, assembly GCA_015069485.1. Classification (GTDB taxonomy): domain Bacteria; phylum Bacillota; class Clostridia; order Christensenellales; family Borkfalkiaceae; genus Coproplasma. Next base: position 20,935 of record SVIM01000007.1, read on the forward strand.
AATTATTATGGGCTCTAAATCGGATTTTAACGTGGTAAAACCCGCAGTAACCGTTTTAAAAAGCTTTGGCGTCGAAACGGAGGTTAGGGTAATTTCCGCGCACAGAACTCCTAACGAAGCGCACGAATTTGCAAACAATGCAAAAAATAACGGCGTCGAGGTTATAATTTGCGCCGCAGGTAAGGCTGCGCACCTTGGCGGTGTAATTGCGGCTTATACAACATTGCCCGTAATCGGTCTTCCCGTAAAAACGGATATGATGGGCGGGTTAGACAGTCTTCTTTCCATAGTTCAAATGCCTTCGGGTATTCCCGTAGCAACGGTAGGCGTTAACGGCGGTGAAAACGCAGGCCTTTTAGCCTTGCAAATTTTGGGTATAAAATATCCCGAAATTGCAGAAAAGCTTGCCGATTATAAGGTAAAAATGCAACAAAAAATTAACGCGGACGACTGCGCTCTTCAGCAGGAGCTCGCAAATTTATAATGCAAAAAAGTAAAAATACCCGCAATAAAGATGCGGGTATTTCGCGTTTAAAATAAAAAAATTTAGGTTAATCAATCGTTTTATACGAAACCTTCAATATACTAATTAAGGAGAAAAAGTTATGGCAATTTCCTACAAAGATAGCGGTGTTGACGTTGAAAGAGGCTATCAGGCAGTAAAATTAATGCGCGAGCACGTAAAATCTACCTATACCGAAGGTGTTTTAGGCGATATCGGTTCTTTCGGTGGTTTTTTAAAGCTCCCCGGCGGTATGGAGGAGCCCGTATTAGTTGCGGGAACGGACGGCGTAGGTACTAAATTAAAGTACGCTTTCGTTGCCGACAAGCACGATACTATCGGTATCGACGCAGTTGCAATGTGCGTAAACGATATCGTTTGTCAAGGCGCAAAGCCCTTGTTCTTTTTAGATTATTTTGCAACGGGCAAGCTTTCCCCCGAAACGGTTGCAACCGTTGTTTCCGGTGTTGCCGAAGGCTGCCGTCAGTCTAACGCTGCGTTAATCGGTGGCGAAACTGCTGAAATGCCCGGCTTCTATGCTGACGGAGAATACGACATTGCCGGCTTTGCAGTAGGCGTAGTTGATAGAAAAAAGGTTATTAACGGCAAAAACATCAAGGACGGCGACGTGTTAATAGGTATCAAGTCCTCCGGCGTGCACTCCAACGGCTATTCCTTAGTAAGAAAGCTTTGGGGCGAAAACAAAGAAGAGCTTGAAAAATACGACGAGCGTTTAGGCGCAAAGGTTATCGACGTATTGTTAACCCCCACCAAAATTTACGTAAAAAGCATCTTAGCCTTAATCGAAAAGGTTCAGGTTAAAGGTATTGCTCACATCACGGGCGGTGGCTTTATTGAAAATATTCCCAGAATTTTCCCCGAAGGAATAGGTTGCGAAATTAACACGAAAGCATACGAAGTCCCCGCGCTTTTTAAGGTAATGCAAGAAATGGCGGAAATTACCGACCAACAAATTTACAACACCTTTAATATGGGTATCGGTATGGTTGTGTGCGTTGACGAAAAGGACGTTGAAGCAACTATTGCCCAGCTTGAATCCACGGGCGAAAGCTGCTGCGTTTTAGGCAAAACCGTAAAGGGAAGCGGAGTTAAATTACTTTAATGAAAAAGATTGCCGTATTCGCTTCGGGCGGAGGAACCGACTTCCAATCAATAATTGACGCCAACGAAAGGGAAAAATTTTGCGACATAGCGCTTTTAATCGCGTCTAAAGAAGGTATCGGTGCAATAGAAAGGGCTAAAAAGCACGGAATTTTATCGGCGGTATTTTCTAAAAAGGACTACCCTGATTTAGAAAATCTTTACGAAAGCCTTAACGGCTTATTAAATTCGCACGGCGTAGATTATATCGTCCTTGCAGGTTGGCTTAAAATTATACCCGAAAGCTTTATTAAAAAATATGAAGACAAAATTATAAATATTCACCCTTCGCTTATACCTTCGTTTTGCGGAGCAGGTATGTACGGGCTTAAGGTTCACCAAGCCGTAATTGATTACGGCGCAAAAATATCGGGCTGTACCGTGCATTTCGTAAACGAAGTTCCCGATGGCGGAGCAATTATTGCGCAAACTGCGGTTGCGGTAGAGGAAGGGGATGACGCCGTGTCTTTACAAGAAAGAATTTTAGTCGAAGAGCATAAGCTTTTACCTTACTGCGTAAAAAAATTATGCCAAGGCGACATAAAAAAAGACGGCAGAAAAGTTACGGTTAAATAAATTTAAAATAAAAAAGTTACGGAAAGGAAGTTAAATTATGATTATGAAAAAGAGAGCGCTTGTTAGCGTATCCGACAAAACAGGAGTAGTTGATTTTTGTAAGGGCTTAGTGGAAAACGGCTTTGAAATTATTTCCACGGGCGGAACAGCAAAGGCGTTAACGGAAGCAGGCATTAAGGTTATCGGTATTTCCGATATTACGGGCTTTCCCGAATGCTTGGACGGTAGAGTAAAAACCTTGCACCCCAACGTGCACGCTGGCTTGCTTGCAATGCGTTCTAACGAAGAGCATATGGCTCAGCTTGAAAAGTTAAACATCAACACTATCGATATCGTTTGCGTAAACTTATATCCCTTCAAGGCTACCTTGGCAAAGGGCGCAGATTTTGCAGAATGTATCGAAAATATTGATATCGGCGGTCCTACTATGATAAGGGCAGCGGCTAAAAACTATCAGGACGTAGCCGTTATTGTTGACCCTAAGGACTACGAGGTCGTATTAACCGAGCTTGCTAACGGCGGCGTAAGCTTACAAACAAAAAAATATCTTCAATACAAGGTTTTTGCACACACGGCAGTTTACGATAGCTTAATTAGTAACTATCTTGCTTCCCAGCTTGGCATTACCTATCCCGATAGCGTAACCTTCGCGTACGAAAAGGCGCAGGATATGCGCTACGGCGAAAACCCTCAACAAAGCGCAGTTTTCTACAACGAGCAATTTATTCGCCCCGGCTCACTTTCTTCTGCAAAGCAGCTTTGGGGAAAAGAGCTTTCCTATAACAACATCAACGACGCAAACGGCGCGTTAGAGCTTTTAAAGGAATTTGGCAACACTCCTGCAGTAGTTGCTTGCAAGCACGCTAACCCTTGCGGTGTAGGAACGGGTGAAAGCATATACGAAGCTTATATGCGCGCATATACCTCCGACCCCGTTTCCGTATTCGGCGGTATTCTTGCAATTAACGGCACGGTGGATGCAGCAACTGCAACCGAAATTAACAAAATCTTTATCGAAATCGTTATGGCTCCTTCCTATACTGAAGAAGCGTTACAAATTTTACAGTCAAAGAAGAATATCCGTCTTCTTCAAATAGAAAATATTTCCGCAAGACGCGAAGAAACCGCTTTCGATATGAAAAAGGTTTACGGCGGTCTTTTAGTACAAAAATACGACGAAAGCTTAATTAAAGGTGAAGATTATTCCTTATTTAACACCAAGGCAAGCGTAGAAAAGTCCATCCTTCCCAGCGGTAAAGAAAAAACCGTTTACGGCTGTGGCGTAGTAACTGACAGAGCGCCTACCAAGGAAGAAATCGAAGCTATGCTCTTTGCGTGGAAGGTTGTAAAGCACACTAAGTCAAACGCAATCGTAATAGGCAAAGAAGGCAGAACCACCGGTATCGGGATGGGACAAACTAACCGCATTTGGGCAGCACAACAGGCTATTGCTCACGCAGGCGAAGAATCAAAGGGCTCTGTAATGGCATCCGACGCTTTCTTCCCCTTCCCCGATTGCGTAGAAGAATGCGTAAAAGCAGGCATCACCGCTATAATTCAACCCGGTGGATCTATTCAAGATAGGGCTTCAGTAGAAGCGTGCAATAAGGCAAATATCGCAATGGTATTTGTTGGCGACAGACACTTTAAACACTAATTGCCCCCATAATATGTGGCAACTAACACAAAAATAGGTAATTAAATGAACGTACTAGTTATAGGTAACGGCGGAAGAGAACACGCCATTTTGTTGGCTTTGAAAAAAAGCCCTAAGGTTAAAAAACTATATTGTATGAAAGGCAATGCCGGCACGGCGGAAATTGCCGAAAACGTCGAAGTCGATTATATGAATTTAGAAGCGGTTAAGGCGTTCGTAAGCAACCATCCCGAAATCGACTACTTCGTAGTTGCGCCCGACGATCCTTTGGCAATAGGTCTTGTGGACGAGCTTGAAGCTATGGGTAAGCGTTGCTTTGGTCCTCGAAAAAACGCCGCTATAATAGAAGCGAGCAAGGCTTTTTCTAAGGCGTTAATGAAAAAATATAATATTCCTACCGCCGAATCGGAAACCTTTGATAATTACGACGAGGCTTTAGCCTATATTAATAAAACGGGCGCGCCAATCGTTTTAAAGGCGGACGGTCTTGCGTTAGGTAAGGGCGTGTTAATTTGCAAAACCTTGCAGGAGGCGGAGCAGGGCTTAAAGGAAATTATGCTTGATAAGGCCTTTGGCTCGGCGGGCAACAAAATAGTTATTGAAGAGTGTATGCAAGGCTTAAAGTACAACCCCGGCGAAGAGGTTTCCGTGCTTGCGTTTACCGACGGAAAAACTATCGTTCCTATGATAACCTCTTGCGACCATAAGCGCGCAAACGATAACGACGAAGGCTTAAATACGGGCGGTATGGGTACTTTTTCACCCTGTCCCTTCTGGACGAAGGAAATGGAAGAAGAGGTAATGCAAAAAATAATGCTTCCCACAATGCACGCTATGAACGCCGAAGGCAGAACCTTTAAGGGCTGTTTATACTTTGGTTTAATGCGCACCAATAAGGGCGTTAAGGTAGTTGAATACAATTCGCGCTTTGGCGACCCTGAAACGCAAGTCGTGTTGCCTATGTTAAAAACGGACCTTATGGAAATTTTCGAGGCGATAACTGACGAAAGACTTTCGGAAGTTAAAATAGAGTGGGAGCAGGGCGCTTGCGTATGCGTTGTTCTTGCAAGCGGAGGTTACCCCTTAAGCTATGCAAAGGGCAAAGAAATCGAAATAGGCAACCTTCCCCAAAGCGTTCATCTCGTCCACGCCGGCACGGCAATTAAGGACGGCAAGCTAGTAACTTCCGGCGGTAGAGTTTTAGGCGTCGTTGCAAAGGGCAGCGATATAGAAAACGCAAGAGAAATCGCTTATTCTGCAGTTAAAGCCGTTAAATGGGAAAATATGCACTACCGCACGGATATCGGCGTTAAGTACCGCCAAGGTTAGGAGAAAGTTATGATTTATAGAATTTTCGTAGAAAAAAAAGAAGATTTACAGGCTAAAAAGGTTATCGAAGACGCTAAAAACCTTTTAAAAATCAAAGTAGAAGACGTTCGTACCTTTATTCGTTACGACGTTGAAAATATTTCTAAAGAAGAATTCGACGCGGCAGTTCCCTGCGTGTTTTCCGAACCTCCCGTAGATAAGGTTTATCTTGAAGAGGTACAATTTGAAAAAAGCTACAAGGTTTTTGCCGTAGCCTATCTCACCGGTCAGTACGATCAGCGTGCCGATAGCGCCGCGCAATGCGTTCAGCTCTTAACTCAAAAGGAGCGCCCCTTAATTAAGTGCGCAAAGATTTACGCAGTAAAGGGCGTAAGCGGAAGCGAGCTTGAAAAAATTAAAAAGCATTTAATCAACCCCGTTGAATCGGAAGAGGTTTCTTTAGAAAAGCCTCAATCCTTATCGTTAACCGCCCAAGACGCGGAAGATGTAAAAGAAGTTTACGGCTTTATCGATATGACTGATGCGGAGGTTGCAAGCTACCACAAGTCTATGGGCTTTGCAATGTCCGTTGCCGACCTTATTTTCGTAAGAGATTATTTTAGGTCGGAAAACAGAAATCCTACCGAAACGGAAGTAAAGGTTATCGATACTTACTGGTCTGACCATTGCCGTCATACTACCTTTGCGACGGAAATACAAGATATAAAAATCAACAGCGATAACGAGCATATTCAAAAGGCGTTAAATTTATATAACGACCTGTTTGCGGAAATGTACGCAGGCAGAAGCGATAAATATCCTTGCCTTATGGATATCGCAACCATCGCTCCCAAAAAGCTTAAAAAAGAAGGGCTTTTAAACAATTTAGACTTGTCTGACGAAATCAACGCATGCTCTATAAAGGTTGACGTTGAAATTGACGGAAAGCCCGAAAATTATACCGTAATGTTTAAAAACGAAACGCATAACCATCCCACCGAAATCGAACCCTTCGGCGGTGCGGCAACCTGCCTTGGCGGCGCAATTCGCGACCCGTTGTCCGGTAGAACCTACGTATTGCAATCAATGCGCGTAACTGGTTGTGCAGACCCTACCGAGCCTATTGAAAAAACCTTAAAGGGCAAGCTTCCTCAGCGCGTCATCACAAAAACGGCGGCGGCAGGCTTCTCTTCCTACGGTAACCAAATAGGCCTTGCAACAGGTCAGGTAGAAGAGCTTTATCACCCCGGCTATAAGGCAAAAAGGTTAGAAACGGGCTTCGTAGTTGCAGGCGCAAAATCCGATATGATTTACCGTGAAAAACCCCAAAAGGGCGACGTTATAATCCTTTTAGGCGGAGAAACGGGCAGAGACGGATGCGGCGGTGCAACGGGTTCTTCTAAGGCTCACGACGAAAAGTCAGTTCAAACCTGCGGTGCAGAAGTACAAAAGGGCAACGCTTTAACCGAAAGAAAGCTTCAACGCTTATTCTTAAATAAAAAAGCAACCACCAAAATTAAAAAATGTAACGACTTTGGCGCAGGCGGTGTTTCCGTTGCAATCGGTGAGCTTTCCGACGGACTTATTATCGACCTCGATAAAGTTCCTAAAAAGTACCAAGGGCTTTCCGGCACGGAGCTTGCAATTTCTGAATCGCAAGAAAGAATGGCGGTAGTAGTGGATAAAAAGGATGTAGAATCCTTTATTAAGCTTGCCGCAGAAGAAAACTTAACCGCAACCCCCGTGGCAACCGTTACCGACGATAGAAGGATGAAGATGTATCACCGCGGTAAAGCTATCGTAGATATCTCCCGTGATTTCCTCGATACCAACGGTGTAAAACAGATAACAAAGGCAGAAATTGAAGAAGAGGTTACCCCTTTCTTCAATGCTAATAAGGTAAACGATTTTTCTTCTGCCCTTCTCGAAACCTTATCTCAACTCAACGTTTGCTCCAAAAAGGGCCTCTCCGAAAACTTCGACTCTACCATTGGCGCAAAGTCAATTTATATGCCTTTCGGCGGTAAAAATCAGCTCACTCCCGTAACGGCAATGGCTGCAAAAATTACGGGCGGAGAAACTGACGACTGCACCGTTTCCGCATACGGATACAACCCCGATTTAATGTCCTCGTCACCCTTCACGGGCGCAATTTATTCCATCGTTTGCTCGGTTGCAAAGGTCGTTGCCGCAGGCGCAAAATATAGCGACGTAAGGCTTACCTTGCAAGAATTCTTTATGCGTCTTCGTGATGATGCAAAGCGTTGGGGCGTACCTCTTTCAGCGTTATTGGGTGCCTTATATGCCCAAATTAACTTAGGTTTAGGCGCAATCGGCGGCAAGGATTCAATGAGTGGCTCGTTTGAAGATATCGACGTTCCCCCCACCTTAATTTCCTTTGCTCTCGCTCCTTCTAAGGCTTCAAAATTAATCGTAAACGTAGTTGAAAAAGAAGGACAAAAGCTCTTCCTTGTTCCTATGAAAAAGGATAAAAATCAAATCCCCGATTTCAATTACTTAAAGGCTTTATACACGGCAATCAACTATAATATTGCAAGTGGCAACGTAAAATTTGCTACCGTCGTTGAAAAGGGTGGCGTAGCGGCTGCCGTTGCAAAGAGCTGCTTTGGTAACGGCTTCGGCTTTAAGTTCCAAGGCAAAGCGCAAAGCTTGTTTACCGAAAGCTACGGCGATATTATCGTTTCCTTTGAAGACGAAAGCAAATTTGCTGAAGCGTTCGACTGTATTTATCTCGGTGAAAGCCAAAAGGGCGCGTTTGAATGCGACGGCGTTAGCGTAGATTATAATAACGCAGAAAAAGCTTATACTTCCAAGCTTGAAGGCGTGTTCCCCACGACTGCTCCCGCAGAAGGCGAAATTCCCGATTGCGACTGCTTCGCTCCCACCAAAAAAGGTATATTCTCTATTAAAACTGCAAAACCCAGAGTTTTCATACCTGCCTTCCCCGGAACTAACTGTGAGCTTGATACCGCCCGCAAATTCCGTTTAGCAGGCGCTGAACCTGAAGTTTTAGTAATTAAAAACCGTAACCCTCAAGACATTGAAGAAAGCATTAAAGCAATAATCAAGGCAATTTCTCGCGCAAATATCATAGCGTTCCCCGGTGGCTTCTCTGGTGGTGACGAACCTGACGGCTCGGGTAAGTTTATAGCAACCACCTTTAAAAACCCCGCAATTGCAGAAAAGGTTATGGAGCTTTTGCACAAGCGTGACGGTTTAGCGTTGGGTATCTGTAACGGCTTCCAAGCGCTCATCAAACTTGGTCTCGTTCCCTACGGCAAGGTTAGTCCTTTAACCGAAAATTCACCTACGCTTACCTATAACAACATATCTCGCCACGTTTCCACAATGGTAAATATTAGGGTAGCGTCCACAATAAGCCCTTGGCTTTCCGCTTGCAAGGTCGGCGAAGTTTACGCCGTTCCCGTATCACACGGTGAAGGTAAAATCGTCGCTCCCGAAAACGAGCTTGAAATTATGAAGGCAAACGGTCAAATTGCAACGCAGTACGTTGACTTAAACGGTATTCCCACAATGCAAAGCCCCTATAACCCCAACGGAAGTACTTGGGCAATAGAAGGTATTACCTCTTCCGACGGTAGAGTATTCGGTAAGATGGGCCACAGTGAGCGTATCGGCGAAAATTTATATAAAAACTACACCGGCAACTTTGATATGAAAATTTTTGAAAGCGGTGTAAAATACTTCAAGTAAAAACTACAAGTTTTTATATGGGCCCGCGGTTGCAAAAAGCAACCGCGGGCTTACTTTATTTTCTTGCTTTCCCAACTTATCTTGTCCTCCTCAAGGAGCAAAGCACCGAAGGATCTATCTAAAGTCAACCTCGTTGCAAATTTCACGCAACGCTCCGCGTTGTATTTCACTCCGTAGCGAACGCCGTAGGCGACGCGCAGGATCTAAAAACAACGCCCTCCTTTCGCCCATCGGGGTATTAATATTAATTTTTTATCTACGATAAAGTTTTTAAAAATTCTTTACAAGCACAAGTTATTGTGTTATAATAATATAAATCTACCAAGGGGTGTGTTTTTATGAAATGTATGTTCTGTGGCTGTGAAGACAGTAAGGTTATCGATAGCCGTTCCGCCGACGAAGGAAAAACTATAAGAAGGCGCCGTGAGTGCGTAAGCTGTGGCAAGCGCTTTACCACTTACGAAACTATCGAAGAAACCCCCGTTTTAGTCGTAAAAGCAAGCGGTAACAGGCAAGCTTACGACGCGTTAAAAGTTAAAAACGGTATAATTAAGGCTTGCGAAAAACGCCCCGTTTCTATGAGTAAAATCGACGAGTTGGTCGATTCTATAACAAAGCAAATTTACAATTCTATGGAACAGGAAGTTTCTACAAAGGTAATCGGGGAAATGGTTATGGACGGACTTAAAAAGCTCGACGAAGTGGCCTACGTCCGTTACGCAAGCGTTTATCGCTCGTTTACCGATATTCAAACCTTTATGAAGGAGCTTCAAACATTAATGGAAACTAAAAAATAATAATAAAAAAACTTTATATTTGCTTCGCAATACTTCGTCAAACTCTGCTTTTGCTTCGGTCATTTACGCAAAGTAAACTCCCTTGCAAAATGCTCGTTTTCCTGGTCTTGCTCGCAACTCTAAAGTTTTACAAGCTTTATATTTGCTTCGCAATACTTCGTCAAACTCTGCCTTTGCTTCGTTCGTTTACGCAAGTAAATTTCTTCGGTTTTGCGTGCATTTTTAAATCTTTTAACTAGTTTTTTTAATTAAAATAATTCAGACAGTGGAGCTTTTCACTGTCTAAAATTTTGCAATATGAATACTTATAAAACAAAAAAAATAGCCGTAGGAAGCGTAATTTTAGGTGGTGGCGAAAGCGTTAAAATTCAGTCTATGTGCACCACTAAAACTTCAAATATCGAACGGACGGTAAATCAAATAACCGCGCTTCAAAAAGCAGGGTGCGAAATTATACGCGTTTCCGTTTTGGATAAAGAAGACGCTTTGGCTATTAAAAAAATTAAAAACCAAATAAATATTCCTCTCGTTGCCGATATTCATTTTTCTCACTCCTTAGCAATTTTAGCAATAGAAAACGGTTGCGATAAGGTGCGTATTAACCCTGGCAATATAGGTGGCGAGCAAAATTTAAAAGCCGTTGCCGACTGTATCAAAGCGCATAATATTGCAGTAAGGGTAGGGGCGAACACGGGAAGTATCGAAAGGGAATTTTATAATAAATACGGCAAAACTGAAAACGCCTTGGTCGAAAGCGCACTGCAAAACGTTTCCCTGCTCGAAAAATTCGGCGTTTCAAGCATAGTAATTTCAGTTAAGGCGTCGTCCGTTCCACTAACGGTATCTTCATGTAGGCTTTTGGCGCAAAAATGTAATTATCCCTTGCATATCGGCGTAACGGAAGCAGGCACCGAGCATATGGCAACGGTAAAATCGTCCGCTGCCTTGGGCGCGCTTTTATTAGACGGAATCGGCGACACTATGCGCGTTTCTATCACCGACGATCCCGTCAAAGAAATTTTTGTTGCTAAAAGTATTTTAAGGGCGGTAGGCAAGGATAAAAACTTCGTTAACGTAATTGCTTGTCCCACCTGTGGCAGATGCCTTTGGGATTCTATGTCGCTTGCCAAAAAGGTTTCCACCTTTGTTGAAGCCGTAAATAAGCCTTTAAAAATAGCCGTTATGGGTTGCGTTGTAAACGGCCCGGGCGAAGCAAAGGATTGCGACTTGGGAATAGCGGGCGCAGAAGATTACTGCGTAATTTTTAAAGGCGGTCAAATAATAAGGCGCGTTGATGCCGCCGAGGCGGAAAGCCAATTTTTTAAGGAGATAGAAAAGCTTATAAATGAGTAATTTTTTATTAGATTTAAGAGCAATCGGCGGCGGACTTTCTACGGCAATAATTTCTTCCGTCGTTCTATATAAATCCAAGGGAGAGGTGGAAATTTCTATCGTAACCGATAAGCCCTTTACCTTTCAAGAAGAGCAAAGGGTAAATTTAATTGCAAAAAAGTACGTGCCCGAGCCCTTGTCGTTTAAGGTGGAAATTAAAAAGCTTACCCCCGACGCCGATATGATAAAGCAAAAAATATCTTCTATTTTATGCGAAAGATACAAGGCGGTTTACGCCGTTATGCAAGATGAGGATATACAAGTTGCAAAAACGGAAAACGGCTTTGAAATAACCCTTTATTTTATGCGCTCGGTAGGGAACGGGCAAGAAATAATAGAAGGAGTTTTGCAAAGCTTAAAAAAGTGCTTTTGTTCAAATTTTTACGGCACGGCAAAGCTTTCTAACCGTTCGGCAAAAGAGCTGAAAATTGAACAAGAGGAGGAAAATATTGAATACGAAATCCCCCTTCGTACCTTCAATATCGAAAACTTCCGCTTTTTAGAAGGCACGGAAACGCCCGTCTCTGCAATTTACCTTGCCGATTTAAACTTCGTTTCTGAAAAGGTAGTAATTTGCGGAGCAATAGATTTTATTGAAGAGCGTACCTTTAAGCGCAAGGACGGTAAAGAAAAAAGCTATTTTTCTTTAATTTTAAACGATAGCACCGCAAGCGTTCGCCTAACCTATTTTACAAGGCTAAAAAGTATCGATAAAATAAGGGAATTAAAGCAGGGCGATTTCGTTGTTTGCACGGGCAAAACCGAGCTTTTTAACGGACAAGTTCGCTTTACGGCAAACTTTATTGACTACGGCAATTTGCCTTTAAACTTCGTGCCCGAAAAGCGCAAATCAAAGCCTGTTCCCAAATACTACACAACGGTAAAGCCCCAACCCTTCGTCGATTTCACGCAGACGGACATCTTTACAAAAAACGAAGTCCCCGAATGCTTAAAGGGGTTAGATTTCGTCGTGTTCGATTTGGAAACAACGGGTTTAACTTCTTCCCCTTCTGGCGGAAATATGGATAAAATTATAGAAATTGGCGCTTATAAAATTCACGACGGCGTAATTTTAGAAAGCTTTACAACCTTTATCAACCCGCAAAAAAAGCTTTCGGAGGAGGTTACTAACCTTACCGGAATTTCCGACGAAATGGTGGCAAACGCCCCCACCTACGAAAAGGTTATGCCCGACTTTGTAAAATTTTGCGAAGGTTGCATTTTAGTAGGTCACAATATCGCAGGGTTCGACTTTAAGTTCGTCGACCATTACTCGCAGATTTTAGGGTATAATATCGAGCGCAAGCTTATCGATACGATTCCCTTGTCGCAACAGCTTTTATATCTTGCAAACTATAAGCTAAACACCGTTGCCGACCATTTCGGTATCACCTTTAATCATCACAGGGCGATAGACGACGCTTTAGTTACCGCAAAAATCTTTATCGAGCTAATAAAAATAAAAAAATCTTTACCAAAGCTCGTATAAAAGTTGCAAAACTCTTTTTTATATGTTATAATCATTATAAGCTTAATAGAAAAGTTAAGATTGAGTGCCTTGAACGGGCACTCAATCCTTGTATAAGGGTATTTTTATGCAAATAAAACCTATCGAAGAAATTAAATCGTTTTTAAACAATATCGCAGTCCCTATGGGAATAGAAATCGTGGACGTAGAATTTATAAGCAAAACGGCAACGCTTACCGTGTTTATCGAAACGGAAACGGGCGTTGATTTAGATACTTGCGAAAAATTCCATAACGCTATTATGGAGCCTATCGACGAATTAGATCCTACCTTTGGCGCAGCGTACACCTTAAACGTTTCCAGCCCCGGCCTTGATAGGCCCTTTAAGGTGGCAAGGGATTTTGAAAGGAATTTAAATAAGGAAGTAGAAATAAAGCTTTACGCCCCCATAAAAGGCAAAAAGCTTTTAGAAGGTACGCTTATAGCGTTTGACGAAAATTCCGTAACCGTACAAATTAAAAACACTCAAGAAAAAATCAGCAAAAATAAAATAGCAAAAATCAATAAGGCTATAAAATTCGAATAATTACAATTTAATATATTTAGGAGATTTAAAATGACAAACAAAGATTTTTTTGCGGCACTCGCAGATTTAGAAAAGGAAAAGGGAATACCCCAACAGGTATTTATGGAAGCGCTTGAAAACGCGCTCGTTTCTGCGTGCAAAAAACAGTATTTCGGCATGGTCGGCGCAGTAGAAGTACGCGTTAATCCCGAAAAGGCGTCCATCGACTTTTTCACCGTAAAAATCGTAGTGGATGAGGTTGTAGATAAAGAAAAGGAAATTTCTTTACAAGACGCTAAATTAATTAAAAAGAGCTATAAGCTTGGCGACAAGGTTTGCACCAAATTCGTTCCCAAGGATTTTAGCCGTATTGCAGCGCAAACCGCAAAACAAGTCATCTTACAAAAAATCCACGAAACCGAGCGCGACGCCGCTATGAACGAATTCTCTAATAAAGAAGGCGAGCTTTTAACCGGTGTCGTAAGAAAAATCGACGCTAAAAACGTATACGTTGAGCTTGGTAAAGGAACTATCGAAGGCTTAATGCTTCCTTCCGACCAAGTTATCGGCGAAACCTACAACGTAAACGATAAAATTAAGGTTTTCGTAAAGCGCGTAAAATCCGGCTTTAAGGGTGCGCAGGTTCTCGTAAGCCGTTCTGCTCCCGGTCTTGTTAAAAAGCTCTTTGAAGAAGAAGTACCCGAAATTAAAGAAGGCACGGTAGTTATTAAAGAAATCTCCCGTGAAGCGGGCGCTAGAACCAAAATGGCAATCTATTCCGAAGATCCTCGTATCGACGCTATCGGCGCTTGCGTAGGCAACAAGGGCGCAAGGGTTAACGCAGTAGTGGAAGAGCTTCACGGTGAAAAAATCGACATTATTCCTTGGAGCGAAAATCCCCTTGAATTTATCGCAAAAGCGTTATCACCCGCAAAGGTTATTTCCGTAACCCAGCTCGAAGGTGATAAAACGGCTATGGCGGTTGTTCCCGACGATAAGCTTTCCCTCGCAATCGGTAAAGACGGTCAAAACGCTCGCCTTGCAGTAAGGCTTACCGGATGGAAGATAGACGTTAAAAGTCAGTCCGCAGCAGAAAAATTAGGCTTTGGTTTAGAAGAAGCTGAAGGGGAAGACGCAGAATAAAATATGTCTAAAACAAAAAAAATCCCCTTGCGTATGTGTATTGCGTGTAGGGAGCTTAAAGAAAAAATGGCTATGCTCCGCATAGTTAAAAATCAACAAGGCGAAATATTTTTAGATTTTTCGTCAAAGGCGGCGGGTAGGGGCGCGTATATTTGCGACAATCCCGATTGTATTAAAAAATTAAAAAAACAACGCATTATAAATAAAGTATTCTCCTGTCAGGTAGATGATAGCGTATATTCCGCAATCGAGGAGGAATATTTTGGTAAGAAGTAAGGTACAAACTTATTTAGGTTTTTGCATAAAAGCCCGCAAGGTAGCCTACGGCGCAACCGCAGTCGAGCTTTTAAAGCGCGAAGTACACTTAATCTTGGTGTGCTCCTCGGCGGCGCAAAACACCTTTAAACTTGCAATAAAATATAAAAATAAATTTAATTGTCCGCTAATCGTGTGCAAAAACGGGTTAGAAAATGCCTTAAATAAACCCAACCTAAAGCTTGCAGCGATAAGGGATGCGGAACTCGCCGGCGCAATAGTAAAAAACGCAGACGATAATTTTGAATTATATGCGGAGGGCAATAATTAATAATGGCAAAAAAATACGAGAATATAGAAAATATTGGTAAATTAATTTCGGAGGGCAAGATTGCCGACCTTTCTAAAAAGGTTAGCCAAGCGGAAAAAAAGGCTGCGGAAATTTTGAAAAAAATATCCGGGATTGATACCGCTATGGCTAAAAAGAAGACGGAAGAAAAAATTGCCACCGAAATAAAGGCTAAGGAAACGGCCGAAGCCATTGCCGCAAAACAGGCTGAAGAAGTTAAAAAACAGGAAGAAGCCGCTCGCGCAGAACAAGAAAAGATTTCCGCTGAAGCGAAAAAGGCAGAAGAAGCTAAAAAAGCAGAAGAGGCCAAAAAGGCAGAAGAGGAAGCCAAAAAAGTAGAAGAAGCTAAAAAGGCGGAAGAAGATGCTAAAAAAGCAGCGGCAGAACAAAAGCTTAGGGAAGCCGAAGCTAGAGCGCTTGCTATTGCCGAAAGGGCAAAGGCAGCTATTGCTAAGCAGGAAGCGGCAAGGGCTGCTCAAAAGGCGCAAGGTGGCAAAACCTATCAAGCACCTCAGGGCAAAGAAAGGGCGCAAGGCAAGCCCGTCCGTGCAGAAGGTGGTAAAACCTTCGTTAATCGCCCCGATACGAGACAACAAAAGAATAATCAAAACGGCGCGCCTAACGCAAGCCGTCCTCAACCCGCAAAATTTGCTGCTTCCGCAGCACCTGCAGCGGCAAGTAAGCCTGCGGGCAAAACCTTTGGCGCAGATAAAAAGAAGCAAAGCTTTGAAAAAACTTACGTCGAAAAGGAAAAGCGCCCTACCAACAAGCGTGCTTTGGTTAAGCAACAAGGCGCAAGCATTTCCGACTTTGATGAAGATAAGTCTGGCTACAGAAAGCTTCGCGTTAAAAAGGATAAAAAGCAACAGGCTACGCAAGCGATTAAAATTGAACACGCAGTCGTTACTACCAACGATATCCCCTTAAAGGTTCTTTCTGAAAAGTTGGGTATTTCCGCAGTAGAAATAACCAAGCGTTTATTTAAAGAAGGCATTATGAAAACCGTTAACGAATCTATCGATTACGATACCGCTGCTCTTCTTGCGGCAGGTATGGGAATAGATTTGGAATATAAGCCTGAAAAAACTGCAGAAGAAATTCTTTCCGAAAAGCAGGCGGATACGGTTGAAGAAATCGAAAGCCTCGTTCCTCGCGCTCCCGTCGTTACGGTTATGGGACACGTTGACCACGGCAAAACCTCCCTTTTGGACTATATTCGTAAAACTAAGGTTACTGCAGGTGAAGCAGGCGGTATTACACAGCATATCGGCGCGTACTCCGTTTCTGTAAGCGGTAAATCCATCACCTTCCTCGATACCCCCGGTCACGAAGCGTTTACAGCAATGCGTGCAAGGGGCGCGCAGGTAACCGATATCGTTATTTTAGTGGTTGCCGCAGACGACGGCATTATGCCCCAAACTATCGAAGCAATCAACCACGCAAAAGCGGCAGGCGTTTCCATTATCGTTGCAGTAAACAAAATGGATAAAATGCAAGCTAATCCCGATAAGGTTAAGCAAGACTTAACTAACTTCGGATTAGTTCCCGAAGAATGGGGTGGCGACACTATCGTTTGCCCTATCTCCTGCAAAACGGGTATGGGCATAGACGAGCTTTTAGAAAACGTTTTATTAGTTGCCGAAATGAAGGAGCTTTTGGCTAACCCCGAACGCCAGGCAAGAGGCACTATTATCGAAGCTCAGCTCGATAAGGGTAAAGGCCCCGTTGCCAGCGTGCTTATTCAAAACGGTACTCTCCGCACCGGCGACAATATCATTTCCGGTATGGTAACCGGCAGAGTTCGCGCTATGATAGACGATAAGGGCAGAACCGTTAAAGAAGCAGGTCCTTCAATGGCGGTATTCGTATTAGGCTTTGAAGAAGTACCCAACGCAGGTGATTCACTCTTTGCCGTAAATAAAGAGCTTATGAACCAAGTTATCGAAGAAAGAAAGAGAAAGGAAAGTGATGCCCGTATTTCTGCGGCGTCTAAAATCTCTCTCGACGAAGTATTCGGTAAGATTGCCGAAGGCAATATGAAAAACTTAAACCTTATTATTAAGGGTGACGTTCAAGGCTCGGTAGAAGCAGTTAAGCAATCCGTAGTAAAGCTTTCTAACGAAGAAGTTATAGTTAAGGTAATTCACAGCGGCGCAGGCGCGATTAACGAATCCGACGTAATGCTTGCAGATTCCTCAAACGCAATTATTTTAGGCTTCAACGTTCGTCCCGACACGAAAGCAAAGGCGCTTGCAGAAAGAAGCAAGGTAGACGTAAGAACCTACCGCATCATTTACGATTTGTTGGATGATATCGAATCTGCTCTTAAGGGTATGCTCGCTCCTAAATATCAAGAGGTATATCTCGGCAAGTGCGAAGTTCGTCAAACCTTTAAAATCACGGGCGTTGGCAACATTGCGGGCTGCTACGTGCAAGAAGGTAAAATCGTTCGTGGCGGTAAGCTTAGAATTTACCGCGACAACGTGCTCGTCGTTGAAGGTAACGTTCAACAACTTAAGCGTTTTAAAGACGACGTTAAAGAAGTTTCCTTCGGCTTTGAATGCGGTTGCGCAATCGAAGGATTTAACGATATTAAAATCGGCGATATAATCGAATGCTACCTTATTGAAGAGATAGCAAGGAAGTAATATATGAAAGGATTAAGAGGAGAGCGCTTGGGCGGCGAGTTTCAAAAGGAAATATCATCTATAATTTCCAATAAGCTTCGCAATAAATATTCGTCCCTTTCAGCAATTATAAGCGTAATAGAGGCGGATATCGCTCCCGATTTAAAAAGCGCAAAAATTTATATTAGTATTTACGATACTAACGAAGAAAAAAAGCTTCAAAGCTTTGAAATTATCAAGCAAAACGCAGGCTATATTCGCCACGAGCTTTCTAAGGTAATGCATCTTCGTACCGTCCCCGAATTAAGATTTATTTTGGACGGAAGTATGGAATACGGCACTAAAATAGATAAGCTTATTCACCAAATAAGCCAGGAATTTAAAGACGAAGAATAAAAATTATGAAAAAGAACGATTCGCTTTTGGAAATTGCTACACAACTAAATAAAGCAAAAAAGGTTGCAATATTTTGCCACGCAAGGCCCGACGGCGACACTATCGGTAGCGGCACGGCGTTATGCCAAGCATTAAAAAACGCAGGTAAAACCGCCTTCGTTATTTGCGAAGAAGCCCCTGCCGAAAAGTTCTTGTTTTTAGACGGCGTTGAAGAAATTAAAACCGAGCTTCCGCAAGAAGAATTCGATACTTTTATAAGCGTTGACTGTGGCGAGCTTAACAGATTAGGTTGCTTTGCAAGCCTATTCAGTAAGTTTAAAGGGGTAACGATAAATATCGACCATCACGTCATATCAAACGTGGGCTTCGCAAAATACAACTACGTTTTACAGCGTCCTGCAACGGCAGAAATTTTACCCGAGGTTTTACAAAGCGCAGGCTTTGCCCTAAATAAAAAAATTGCAAACCTTATAATGCTTGGCCTTATAACCGATACGGGTAGCTTTCTTCATGCAGACGTAACCGAAAACACCTTTCTCGTTGCGTCAATTCTAAAAAAACACGGCGCTGACGTGCACTTTATTAACTATAATTTATACTCAAAGCAATCTAAACAAAGGGCGCTATTATACGGTAAGGTTCTTTCAAAAATTCGTTTTGCGCTAGAAGATAAACTTGGAATTATAACGGTAAGCTTGGACGATATGCAATGGGCTGGTGCAAACAAATCTATGACGGAAGGCTTTGTGGATTTTGCCTTAACTATCGATAGCGTAGAAGTTTCGGCTGCTATTATGGAAGTAAAGGCTAATCAGTATAAGGTATCGCTTAGAAGTAAAGGTAAGGTAAACGTAAACGCCGTTGCTTCCACCTTTGGCGGTGGTGGGCACGTGCTTGCAAGCGGTTGTATGTTGTTTGGCGAGTACGAGGAAGTTATCGAAAAATTAACTTACGCCGTATATCAAAATTTATGACAGGATTTATAAATATAAACAAAGCCGTAGGGGTAAGCTCGGCAAAAGAAGTAAGTATAATTAAGCGCATATCAAGCACGCCTTGCGGACATATGGGAACTTTAGACCCTATGGCAGACGGCGTGTTGCCAATCGCAATAGGTAATGCGGCAAGGCTTTTTGATTATTTTTTAGCAAAACGAAAAGTTTACGTCGCAGAGTTTATGTTTGGGGTTGACTCCGATACTCTCGATACCACCGGCGAAGTACAATTGGATAGGGGATATGTGCCAACGAATGAACAAATAGAAGAAGTTTTGCACGAATTTTGCGGTGAGATTTTACAAGTTCCACCAAAATACAGCGCAAAAAATATTGACGGAAAAAGGGGCTATCAGCTTGCACGTCAAGGCGTAGAATTTGAGCTCCCCCCCAAAAAGGTTTGTATATATTCCGTCGAGCTTTTAGCTAAAACGGGCGATAACACCTATTCGTTTAAAATTGAGTGCGGCGGCGGAACTTATATCCGCTCAATCGCAAGGGACTTGGGCGCAAGGCTACAAACGTGCGCTATAATGAGTAAGCTTACCAGAACTCAAAGCGGTCCGTTTTTAATCGAAAACGCCGTATCAACGCAAAATCTTACTTTACAAAATTTACAAAATTATTTAATTCCAACCGATAGCGTTTTGCCCTTTGAAAGCTTTTATCCAAACGAGTGGCAAGCAAAAAAGCTTTTTAACGGGTTGCCTATCAGCGTGGATTTAACTGAAGGAACATATAAAATATATTCGCTAAACGGCTCGTTTTACGGCTTGGGTGAAGTTAAAAATTCAAAATTAAAAATAAGGGTTAAATTATGTTAGAAATCATTGAATACAATAAGGACGAATATGCGTTTCCTTGCCTTATAGTGCTCGGCTGTTTCGACGCTATTCACGAAGGACATAGAGAGCTTTTTAAAAAGGCTAAGCTTCAGGCAAAAATTAACGGACTTGATTTAGGTGTAATGATGTTCTACGGCGGGAAAGGCGGAAAGCAGGTTTTCACTTTCGAAGAACGCGTAAAATTTCTTGAACAATACAACGTAAAATTCGTTTTAAAAATTGATTTTAACGACGAATTTAAAAAGATTAAGCCTTTAGATTTTCTTGCAAATATAGAAGATAAATTAAACGTTAAGGCATATATGAGCGGTAAGGATTTCCGTTTTGGCGCAGGTGCTAAAGGTAAATCCTCTACCCTTAAAAAGTATGCCGAAGACGAAGAAAACGGCGTTTGGTATATGTCCGTAAAAGACGTGTTAAAGGACGGCGAAAAAATTAGCACTACTTTAATAAAATCTTGTCTTGAACAGGGCGATATTCAAAAGGCAAACGGCCTTTTAGGTAGTAAATTCCACGTTTGCGGTAAGGTCGTTAACGGTGCAGGTAGGGGCACTTCTTTGGGCTTCCCTACAGTTAATATTGCTTACCCTCAAGAAAAGTACGAGGTTAAGCACGGTGTTTATAAGGTAGAAGCCGAAGTTGAAGGCGTGCTTTATCAAGGCGTTGCAAACTATGGCCCTCGCCCTACTTTCGACGAATCCGCCCCCGTTTTAGAAGTGTATTTACACGGCTACAACGGTGACTTATATGGAAAAGACCTTATAGTATGCTTTAACGAATATATTCGTGACGTGCAAAAGTTTGAATCAAGCGAAGCTCTTATTGCTCAGCTTGCAAAGGACGTTGAATCCCTTGGAGCAATAGACGAAATCGCCGTAGCAGAAGAAGTTCAAGCAGTTAATATCGTTGAAGAAGCACCTGCAAAAGAAGAATTAGTTTCTGTTGAAGAGCAGGTAATTGAACCCGTTGAAGCTGTTGAAGAAATTGCAGAGCCTATTGAAGAAGTTCAAGAAGTAGTAGAAGTAGAAGCTGTTGAACCCGTAGAAGAAGTTCAGGAAGCAGTTGCTGAAGTTATTGAAGAAGTTGTGGAAGTTCAAGAAGCGGTAGAAGAAGCAGAAGCAGTTGAAGAAATTTCCGAAGGCGAAATCGAAGCAGTTGAAATAGCTGAAGAAGAAACTACTGAAGAAGTTGTGGAAGCAGAAGAAATTGCAGAACCCGTTGAAACTGTTGAAGAAGCAGAAACTACTGAACCTGTTGAAGAAATTCAAGAAATTATTGAAGAAGAGCATGAATTCGTTAATCCCGATTGCATAGGATGCGCTTCTATTGAATACTGCACTTGCAAGGATAAGCCTGAATGCGAGTGTAACGACGTATGCGAAGATTGCGTATGCAACTTGTGCACGGAAGAAAAATGTAGTCAATGCGCTTGCGACGACTGTACGGAAGAAACTTGCACCGAGTGCTTAAAAAATAACCCCTACGACGAAACGGAAGAAGCCGAAACGGTAGAGATTATCGAAGAAGCAAATGCAGAAACTGAAGAAGCAGAAGTAATCGAAGAAAGCAACCCTATAATTGAAGAAGAAATTATCGAAGAAGTTGCAATCGCTGAAGAAGAAACTGCAACCGAAGAAACAGCAACTGAAGAAGTTGCAACCGAAGAAGAAACTGTCGCTGAAGCAACCGAATATAACGAAGAAGCTTTAACGCAAGAATTAAAAACGGACGAAACGGAAGGCTAAAATGATAAAATTTGGTCCTAGCGGAAACAGCAAAAGCTTTTATCAAATGGGCTATAAGCACACGACGCAAGCCCCCGAATATTTAAAAAATTTAGGGCTTGACTGCTTTGAATATTCCTTTGGCAGAGGCGTAAATATGTCTGAGGAAAAGGCTATTGAAATTGGTGAAAGCTTTAAAAAAGGTGGCGCAGAAATAAGCGTTCACGCACCCTATTTTATAAACTTCGCTAACCCCGACGAAGAAAAGGCGCACAATTCCTTTAACTACGTATTGAAAAGCGCAAAATTCGTAAAGCTTTTAGGCGGAAAGCGAGTAGTATTTCATCCCGCCGCGCAAGGCAAGGCAACAAGGGAACAAGCCGTTGCGTTAACGGTAGAACGCTTAAAAACTCTCCGTGATTTAATTTATGAAAGCGGATACGAGGATTTATATATTTGCCCCGAAACTATGGGTAAGTTCGCCCAAATCGGCACCTTGGAAGAGGTTGTTGAATTTTGTAAAATAGATAAAATTTATCTCCCTGCAATCGACTTTGGTCATATTAACGCAAGGGAATTGGGTAGCTTAAAAACCGTAAACGATTATAAAGTGCGCCTTGAGTATATGATTGGCGAGCTTGGATACGAAAGGGTAAAAAACTTCCACGTCCATTTTTCTAAAATTATGTACGCAGGCAAGGGCGAAGTAAAGCACTTAACCTTTGAAGACACGATTTACGGCCCCGAATTCGAGCCTTTGGCAATAGCCCTTAAAGAGCTTAAATTAGAGCCTTATATAATAAGCGAATCGGACGGAACTCAAGCAGAAGACGCAAAAGCAATGAAAGAAATTTACCAAAGCGTAAATTTATAAAAAACAATACTGTTGACATATAAAGTTTTTTTTGTTAAAATAATAAAAGAGTAGTATTTTATGATAGAAACTAACGCAAAAAAAATATACGATTTAGTCGGCGCAGAAGCCGTTTTTACTGCTAAATTAGATTTAAGGCAATATTTAACAGGCTTTCAAAGCTCGTTTGGCTATGTAATTAGCGACAAGGAAGGAACTACTTTTTATACCGATACTCGCTATTTAGAAGGCGCTCAAAAGCTTTTGCAAAACACCGACATTTCAGTTAAGGTATTAGAGCGTGGCAAAACTGCGTACGACTTGTTAAAAAAATATAAAGAAGTGGCAATCCCCATTTCAAAAACTTACGCTCCCGAATACGAAGAGCTTAAAAGTATGGGGATAAAGCTCGTAGATAGCTTACCTGCCTTTACTAAGGCAATGGCAATTAAAAGCCAAAGCGAAATAACCAAAATAACCAAGGCGTGCGAAATTACCGATAAAGCCTATGTGGAAATGCTTTCTCGTTTTAAAGAAGGTATGACTGAAAACGAGGCTGCGGCAGAGTTAGAATACTTAATGCGTAAATTCGGCGCAAGCGGCACAAGCTTTGAAACTATTATGGCGTTTGGCGAAAACGGTAGCGTCCCTCATCACGAAACGGGTATGCGTAAGCTTAAATTTGGGGATTCTATTTTAATTGACTTTGGTTGTAAGGTAGGGGGGTATTGCTCCGACTGTACGAGAACCTTGATGTTTGGCGACGATAACAATCACGAAGATTTTAAAACTGCGTACAATCAGGTTTTAAACGCCCACAATATTGCAAAGGAAAAAATTACCGAAAATATTACGGGGCACCAAGCGGACGCGTTTGCAAGGGAAGAGCTTAAAAAGCACGGTTTAGATAAATATTTTACCCACTCTTTAGGGCACGGGATAGGTATCAACGTTCACGAATTTCCCCGTCTAACCCCCAACAGCCAAGACGTTTTACAAAACGGAATGGTATTTTCCGACGAGCCCGGCGTTTATTTTGCAGGCGAATTTGGAATTAGAATCGAAGACACCGTAACTCTTAAAGACGGCGCGGTTAAAAGTCTTACTACATCAGATAAAAAATTATTAATTTTATAATATAGCATAAAATTTAAGGAGAATATTTTTATGGCATCAATTTTAGCAGGCGATATCAGAAAAGGCGTAACTTTTGAATACAACAACAAGGGTGTTTACACCGTAACTGAATTCCAGCACGTTAAGCCCGGCAAAGGTGCAGCTTTCGTAAGAGCTACCCTTAAAAACGTAAAAACAGGTCAAGTTCTTTCCGACGTAACCTTCAACCCTACCACCAAGCTCGAAACGGCTCAGGTTGAAACCAAAAAGATGACCTATTCTTACACCGACGGCGAATTCTACTACTTTATGGACCCTGATACCTTCGATATGACTACCCTCAACTTCGACCAAGTAGAAGATGCTCTTAAATACATCAAAGAAAACGATATGGTTACTATTAAGTTCTTATACGGCGAAGCTTTCTCCGTTGATCCTGAAAACTTCGTAGAACTTAAAATTACCGAATGCGAACCCGGCGTTAAAGGCAACACCGCAACCAACGCGTTAAAGAACGCAGTAGTTGAAACCGGCGCAACCGTACAAGTTCCTATGTTCGTTGAAGAAGGCGAAATTATTCGTATCGACACCCGTACCGGCGAATATATGGCTCGCGTAGGCAAATAATTTAAATGAAAGCCGTAATTCAGCGTGTTAAGCAAACAACGCTTTCCGTCGACGGCGAACTTATATCACAAATACCATTCGGCTTAGCGGTATACCTTGGCGTAAAGGTAGGGGATACCGCTGATAAAGCTATGCAAATTGCAAAAAAAATAGCAAATATGCGCATATTTTGCGACGATAACGACAAAATGAATTTGTCCGTTAAAGACGTTGGTGGCGAGGTATTGCTAATTTCGCAATTTACTTTATACGGCGATTGCTCACACGGTAACCGCCCTAGCTTTACACTTGCCGAACGCCCCGACGAAGCTTGTGCGCTTTATAATCTTTGCGCAACCGAGCTCCGTAATTTCGGCATAACCGTAAAACAAGGCGTTTTTGGTGCGGATATGAAAATTCAGCAATTTAACGACGGCCCCGTAACAATCATTTACGAAATTTAATTAACATAACTTAAATAAACCGCGCGCTGTCATCTCTATTTTGAAATGAGCTTCGGGCGGTTTTTTTACAAGGTTTTTATGAAAATTCAATATTTAGGCACGGGCGCAGCCGAAGGCTTTCCCGCAATGTTTTGTAATTGCGAGTACTGCAAAAACGCAAAAAAAATCGGCGAAAGCGAGTTTAGAACACGCTCGCAGGTTTTAATCGACGGTGAGCTTTCTATCGACTTCCCGCCCGAAGCGTATTACCACTCAATTAAATATAATATTGACTTATCAGCCGTAAAGTATTTGCTCGTAAGCCACTCGCATATGGACCATTTTTACGCGCACGATTTTATTTTGCGCGGGTATAAATACGCAGATAAAATGGCGGAAAATATTATTAATATTTACGGCAATGCAGAGGTTATAAAGGTGTATAACGAGTGCACAAAAAGGGAGCTTAAAACCGTAGTTGCCCCCCATATATGCCTTAACGAACTGCAACCCTACTCCGTTTTTAGCGTAGGTGAATATAGGGTGATAGCAATACCTGCTATACACAGCAAGGAGGAGGACGCCCTTTTATTTTATATCGAAAAAAGCGGTAAGGGATATTTGCATTTATACGATAGCGGAGAGGTGGAGGATAAAGCCTTAACCTTTTTGTCGAAAAACGGCGCAAGGGCAAGCTTGGTTAGCTTCGACTGTACATTCGTAAATCACACCGCGCAACCCGACGCAAGACATATGGGTATAGAAAACAATATGCGCATTAAGCAAAAGCTACTAAATTTAGGCGTTTGCAATAGCGATACTAAATTCGTAATTACCCACTTTTCTCACAATTCTAACCCTTTAAAGCAAAACCTTAAAAGCGTTGAAAAACAATACGGCGTAATTGCCGCGTACGACGGCTTTTCAATAGAAATTTAGTATGAAATTTTTTAAGCACTTAATAACCGTAACAAAACATAGGCTCGTCGTTTTAAAGCACTGCTTTAAGGTGGGGTTGTATTGGCGTGGAATTTGTCACGATTTATCTAAATATTCTCCAAGCGAATTTATCCCCGGGGTAAAATACTTTCAGGGAAACCGCAGTCCGCAGGTTAAGGAAAGGGAGCTTTTAGGCTATTCAAAGGCTTGGCTTCACCATAAGGGCAAAAATAAGCACCATTTTGAGTACTGGACGGATACCGACGCTTTGGGCAATACCGTTTTTGTAAAAATGCCCGTCGTATATTTTGCTGAAATGATTTGCGACAGAATTGCTGCAAGCAAAATTTACTTAAAGGAAAAATATACGGATTCTAGCCCCTTGGAATATTTTTTATCAAAGCCAAACGCCACTATGAACCAAAGCACCAAGCAGGATTTGCATTATTTTTTGCAAATGCTTGCCGAGCGTGGAGAAGAATATACCTTTAAGGCGTTAAAGCAATTTATAAAAGTAAATAAAGCTTAAATTTTGCATAAATAAAATTTACGGCGAACCGAATTTTCGGTTCGCCGTTTTTAATAAAATACTAACGCTAACTAAACTACTTTTTAACCCTTGCAACCTTTAAGTTATCAATATCACGGCTTCGTAGCTCCTTTATAGGATGCTCGCTATCTTGGTATCTATAATCCTTTCCAAGCCGTTCAATCGCTTTTGTAATAACAAGGTGAGAGGGGTTTTTTTCTCCGTCCTCCAAAAGAGCCTTTTGATAATCGAAAAATCTATGCTCTTCAGGTAATTTTTTAACTTCCGCGTAATCCATATCGCTTGCAGTTAAATTAATCGTATTCGATAAAACCTTTCTAATATAATCTTTATTAGAGCCAAGCTTTAAAAGCTTAGGGAATTCCCCGTCACCAATAACGCTTTCGTAGCTTTTATTTTCAAAGCGCTTTAAAAGCTTAGCAACGGTTTTTAAATGGCTAACCTCCATTTTAAAATGCTCAAGCCAAATCTTTTTAATATATTCGTCCGTTTCGTCCTCGAAGGCAGAATAGTAAAGGTAGCATTCGCAATATTCGTGCAATACCCATTGTTCAAGCCAAGTCATATTCGGGTCCTTAAGGCTTTCGTATTGCGTAACGTGCGCTTCTTCAATCATTGCAATTTCGGCGTAAAGCTTGCGCCCTAAATCATTTTTATACCATTGTGCAATATTCATATAATAGTTCATAGTTTGCTGTTCGGCAGCGGTAATGGTGGATGCTACTAATTTAGAATAAAGCTTTGCCTTCTCGCCGTTCATATGCGGTTTTAATTCGTCAACGGGGAAACGGTGCTCTGCAACGGTAGGTCGCCCGGGCATAATTTCCGTGAACTTGCCAACGAGCATATCGGCGTCAATTCCCTTGTCCATTTTTAATAGGTTGGCGTAGCGATACAAATGGTCAAAATCCTCTAAAAGCGCAAAGTTTAAGGCTTTAATATTCGTTTCGTCCGTTTCGTTTTTTGCAAGCGCTGCAGTAAGGTCAACTGCAAGCTGCTCGTAAGCAATAGTCGTTTCTAAAATACTTTCGTTTAACGGCTTTAAGCAGCTAATCCGTTTTTGTTGCTGTTGCTCTTGTCGTCTAATAACGGCAAGCGCGCCTAAAATTTCAGGCTCGTCGCAATGTCTTGCAAACTGATGCATAAACCACGCCGACTCAAATTCCGTACCGTTCATAAGTATAATTCTGGTTTTAGTGTAGGGGGAAGTTTTGTCCTTGTTATAGCTTCTGGGGTACATCTTTTTTAACGGTAAAAAATTGTTTTCAAGCATTTTGCTTTTTTCTAAAATAGGATTCATAAAAATACCTCCAACCAAATTTTTAACAACGAAAAAAGCTTTTAAACGCTAAAAATAAATAAAACCGCAAAGAATTTTACTTTGCGGTTAATATATTCTATTCGTCCGTCAATCCCAATAAAAAATCACACGACTCGTTAAAAAATTTGCAAAGAGCAATCAAAGCCGAAGCAGTAGGCTCGGTTTTTCCAAGCTCCCATTTTGCAATTGCAGATTGACTTATGTTAGTGGCTAAAGCCAAGTCCATTTGGCTTAAATTTCTTTCTTTACGCAACTCTTTTAATCTTTCACAAAACTTCATATGCTTATTATATAATTTTTAAGTCAAAAAATACTTGACAAGTCGTAAAAGACTTGATATCATTAATTTAAAATAGTTATTAATTAAATATTGACAAAATAAAAGTTATTATCTATAATGAATTATACAAATTTTAAGGAGAATACATATGACTAATTCTACTTCAAAAAACGCATCGCAGTATAAAGGTGCGCGCGCGTCGTTACTAATCGTTATTATTTGCTCGCTCGTAAACATCTTTACTATTGCCCTTATAGAAACTTATTTCGTTTTTTCAAGTTACATTTCACAAATTATTATCATAATAGGATATTCCTTAGATGAAATGCTTATTTACGGTGTAATCGCGGCTATTACCATCGTTCCTTACTTATTATGCTGGATATTTTCTAAAAAGCACCCCGGTTGGCTTGTTGCCAGTTTAGTATTATTTTCTATTGATTCCGTGTTGTTTTTAATCGACTTACCCGCTTATCTCGCTGAAGGCGATTATACTATGTTTATTGATTTAGCCGTTCGCGTATACGTTATTATTACTTTAGTTTTAGGCGTAAAAGCAGGCTTTAGTAAGAAAAAGGACTTAACTGCCGCCGTTCAAGAAGCGTACGCTAACCAAGATTCCACCGAAGAAGAGGGGGAATTTGAAGCTACTCGCGAAATTACCGTTACAAGAAAAAAGACCTTCATTGCTATGGCTGCGCAAATGATAGTTTGCATTAATAACCAAGAGGTTTGTCGCCTTAAAAGTGGCGAAAGTCAAACGCTTACCGTTCCTACTAAAGCGTTCGTTTTAGGCGCAGTATTTACTATGGGCGGTGGCACGGGCGAAATAATCGTTCCCGAAGTTGCAACTTCAAACACTTATAAATTATCCCCCAAAATGGGATTTACCGTAGCTAATATCGAAATAACCCCCGTATAAATTAAATAAGAGATAAAAAATGAAAAAATCTAAAAAACAAAAATGGTATAACCTTGCTCGTATTTCGCTAATACTCGTAATTTTCTTTTCCGTTTTAAACGCCTTTTTATTGCCCATAATTTATTCTTGTTCAACCTTTTTAGCAACTTATTTATCAAGAACGACTATATATTACGGCGGCACAAGAAGCGATTATTTTACCTACGTGCTTTTAGCAATAGTTACGTTAGTTCCCTTTGTGCTTAGCACAATATTTGCTAAAAAACATCCCGTTTGGATGATTATTGCTTTCGTGTACTATGCTATAGACTGTATAATTTGTGTTATGAATATTCCAACAAGCCTTCACTTGGACTTTTACGACGGACCTATACCTTTATTCTTAGATATGGGCTCTCGCATTTACGTGCTTATAACCTTATTTTTCGGTATGAAGGCATCGTATATTAAGGAATAATTAACCGTATAAATTAAAAAACCGCCCTTAAAATAGGGCGGTTTTTTAATACGTAATACAATAGGTGTAAAAAGTACAAAAAATGAACTTTTCATAATATTGTAAATTGAAATAATATATTTTAAGTTGTAAAATATATGTAATTTACTGACTTTAATTTAAAAAGGAGAGTCTATGCAAATGTTCAGTTATTTAAAAGAAAAAAAGGGAGCAGGCTTTTACCTTTCTGCAATTGCTGCAATATTATCCCTTATCGTTGCAATTCTTTACGTTGCAGTATTTAACGCATCTGCGTATATGAACTGGGTTGCTTTTATACTGCCACTCGTTGCTTGTATAGCGTTTTTTGTTTTAAGCGCTTTTAAGGCAACGGCTCCGTTTTCCTCTTTAGTAATGGGGCTATTAAATTTCGTTGCATTTTTAATATTTATTCGCGCCTCGTACCTAATTTATTCCGAAATTTTCTTCGGTGGATTTAGCTGGGTTACTATTTTAGAGGCTCGTAGCATTTGCTATTTTATTTGTACTTTGCTTTATATTGCAAGCATTGTTTTAAGCAATATCGGCTTTTATTTAAAGCACGACGCTAATTCTTAAGGGGGTGCGGTATGATTAAAAAATTAAAGCTTACTTCTAAAATATTATCAAATATATTCGTGTTGCTTTTCGGCGTCGTTTTTACGGGCGGAATTATCGCAGACGAAAACGCAACGCAAATTAACCAAGCGTTAAACGAAAAGGTTCACGAAACCGTTAAAGTAGATACGGAAGGGCAGGACCTTGAATGGTATAAATCCGACTTTGCTTCTATTGCAGAGGTAAAAGAATATACCGAGCTTTTAAGTGAAGAGGTTGTAGGTAGCGGTTCGGTTTTACTTAAAAACGACGACGCTCTTCCCTTAGATAAAAATTCTAAAGTAAATTTATACAGCGTCAGCTCGGTTGATTTAGTTTATGCAGGCACAGGCTCAAGCGGTACTAACACCTCCGCATCAGTAAAGCTTGACGAAGCGCTTACTGACGCAGGCTTGGAAATTAATAGGGAATTATGGAACTGGTATTCAAGCCACGTAAATACCTACGGCCGTGGCGCTTCAGGCGGAACGGTAGGTCAAACCTTTGCCGTGCGTGACGCTAACTGGTCGCAAATAGGTACGGATGCTAAAAATTCTTCTGCAGACGCGGCAATTTTCGTTCTTGCCCGTAACGGTGGCGAAGGTGCCGACTTAACCGTTCGTGGCGGTTCTTCATCCGATATGTCTAACGGCAACTATCTGGAATTATCTCCCAACGAAAAAAGCGTTTTGGCTAATCTTAAAACGCTAAAGGATAACGGTACGATAGGTAAAATCATTGTATTAATGAACTCTGCAAACCAAGTTCAATGCGATTTTATGGACGACGACACCTACGGTATAGACGCTTTATTATGGATAGGCGACGTTGGTACTACGGGTATAAGGGCGGTTGCCGATATTCTCGTGGGGGAAGTTAACCCTTCAGGTAGGCTTTCCGATACGTTCTGGAAAAAGCATTACTATAACCCCGTGCTTGCAAACTTCGGCGCGTATAGCTACACGGGCTCTCTTTCAAGCCACGGTAACACCAACTCCTACGTAGTATATCAAGAAGGCGTTTATATGGGCTACCGCTACACGGAAACCCGTTACGAAGACGTCGTTTTAGGCACGGCTAATGCAGGCGAATTTAATTACGAGGAAGTCGTTTCCTATCCCTTCGGCTACGGCTTGTCTTATACGCAGTTCGACTATTCTAAATTTAGCGTAAAGGAAGTAAGGGATGCAGAAGGTAAAAAATACGAGGTTTCGGTAACCGTAACCAATAGTGGCGAAGTTGCGGGCAAAGAAGCCGTACAAATTTACTTACAAAGACCTTACACCGATTACGATATAGAAAATTATATCGAAAAGCCCGCAGTAGAATTAGTGGCTTTCGATAAAACCAAAATGCTTGAAGCAGGAGAATCGCAAACTCTTACCATAACCGTTGACGAAAAATATTTCGCAGCATACGACGCGTGGGGCGAAGGCACTTACGTTTTAGAAAAAGGTGATTACTATTTAACCGTTGGCTACGACGCGCACTCTGCAATTAATAATATACTTGCAACAAAGGGCTACGATACTTCTAACGGTATGACTGATTTTGGCTCTGAAAGCTTAGTTCAAAAAATAGAAATTGCTCAATTTGATGCCGAAACTTATTCCTACGCAGTAACGGGCGAAAAAATCGTTAACCAATTTGATAACACCGACCTTAACAGATATTCCGGCAAGGGCGATAACCACGTTGATTATATCTCCCGTAATAACTGGGAAGGAACGGTAAAGCTCGGTTTAAGCGAAACTCACTCAAATTTAAACAACCAAGTTAAAATAACTGTAACCGACCAAATGAAGCAAGACGTTGCTGCGCCCGTTCCTCAGCCCGACGATATCGAATATCCCACCTACGGTGCCGATAACGGCTTGTCTTTAGCTACCTTGCGTGCTTATGAAGACGGCACTCCCGTAGAATTTGACAACGAAATGTGGGATTTATTGTTGGATCAATTAACTTGGCAACAAACCGTTGAATTATGCTCTAACGGCTTTAGAATGACTTACGGCGTTGACGGCGTTATCAACAAGCCTCAAACTATCGACCACAACGGCGCAACCGGCCCCGTGCAGGCGTATAACGATAATTCACAGGTAAATAATGACCGTTTCTCTTTAAAATACGACGACCCTGACAAAGCGCAAAAGCCTTGCTTATATCCTTGTAACGGACTTTTGGCTTCTACCTTCGACAAAGAGTTAATTAAAGAATTAGGCAAAGCAATGGGAGAAGACTGCTTATGGGCAGGCTATTCGGGCATTTACGGTCCCGGCTTAAACACCCACAGAAGCGTTTACGGTGGCCGTACCTTTGAATATTATAGCGAAGATCCCATTTTAACCGGCTTTATTGCCGCAGCCGAAACTCAAGGCTATGCTGAAAAGGGCGTTTACGTATATCTTAAGCATTGCGTATTAAACGACCAAGAAAAGAACAGAGAAGGCTTGTGTACTTGGGCTAACGAGCAAAGCATCCGCGAAATTTATTTAAGAGCGTTCCAAATTGCCATTGAAGACGGCGGTGCTGATTGCGTTATGACGGCTTTCAACCGTTTAGGCGTTGTTTGGTCAGGTCACCAAGGCTTCTGCAAAACTGTATTGCGCGGAGAATTCGGTATGACGGGCTTTGCCGTGTCCGACTGGTATCAAAGCAGTTATATGACCCTTGCAGGCGGTATTCTTAACGGCAACGATTTGCCCGATGCAGATAGAATAAGCTCGAACGAGTTAAACGCTTATAAAGAAGGCTACGGCGAGCTTGCTTGGGCAATGCGCGACGCTGCTCATAGAATTCTTTATACGGTAGCGCAAAGTAACGCTATGAACGATATTTCTGCCGGCGATATTATGGTTAAGCTTACGCCTACTTGGAAAAAGGTATTAAGCGCAGTCGAGGTTGCTACAGGCATAGCTTGTGCAGTAAGCGTAACCGCTTGCATTGCGCTTTACTTAATCGACTATTTAAAGAATAAAAATAAGTAATTAAACCCTTAACCTAAAAAATAAAAGCGCACCCTAAAGGCGTTCCTTATAAGGGATTAAAATTGAATAATTTATAAAAAAAGGACTAACGAATTTTCGTTGGTCCTTTATATTTAAAATCACTTATAGAGGCTTTTCACGCGAAAAAGCATGTTTTCTAAAATAGGATTTCTTAAAAAATCCCACCATTATATTTAATCATAGCATAGAAACTGATTGTTATTCCTACAACTATGCCTGCAATCAGTTCAATAATTCCTATAATTACAAGAGTATCAATTTGCGTTTGTTCATATATAAAGAACAAGATACCGTATATAACGAGCGCAATACCAATAATCAGCGTTCCAAGTCCTACGAGCTTGCCAAACGGTTTTCTGTTTTCCTCTGTTACTCTATGTCTATGATACGAATGGAGAGTGGAAATATTCCCTGTCATATTAAGGATGCTTAGTATAGAAACCAATATACCAATACCTACGGTAGTTATAAATGCTGTCATAGTGTTCTCCTTTAAATAGAGCAATATGGTCCAAAAAATATCTGAAGCTAAGGGTGTATCTCATGGTGATTATATTCTCATATGTATTATTTTCTACAACTTTTCTTATAAATTATACATTTGTAAAATAATTTTATCATATTTTTACGAATATTTCAACTGCTTTTATATGCGCCAGCTTTCATTTTTGGAGCAGGTGACGGGAGTAGCGCCTTTGGCGTCGCGCCCCGGTAAACAGTATACAATACTGTTTAGTTTGCTAACGAGCAAATCATAACCAAGCAACCGCAAGCAAACCGTTTGCTCCCGCAAACGCCTCCACCCTCGACTCTCGTCAAAAAGCATTTAACCACCAAAAAATAAGCGCACCCTGTGTGGGTGCGCTTTCATTTTTGGAGCAGGTGACGGGAGTCGAACCCGCCCAAATCAGCTTGGGAAGCTGACGCCATACCGATAGGCGACACCTGCATTTTTCTATATTAATATATCACAAAAATTAAAAAAAATAAAGCGTAAATTTATAAAATTTAAAACTTTATCAATTCAGATAATAAAAAAGTAGTTAATTATAAATATTATTTTTATCATTAACTTGATTATTTTGTTTATAAATGTTAAAATAAAAATATAATTACGTATTTTATAGGTATAAATATGTTTAATAAAAAGATATGCTTTTTTATGGCAGCTTTGTTTGCTGTGCCTACATTTTTATTTTCTGCGTGTGCGCAACCCCCTAAGAGTATTGATAGCGCATACTTCAACGATAATGGGGAGTTAATTATTAAATATTCTGATAACACAACAGAAAATTTAGGCATTGTAAATGGTAATGAAGAAAATTCTCCAGTTTCTTGCACTCATAATTATGGTCAATGGCAAACAATATTAGCCCCTACCTGCGAATCAATAGGTTACGATACTTGCACTTGTAATAGCTGTGGAGATAAACAATACCGTTTTACTGAGGCAACCGGTCACCTATACGGCAATCCAATTGATTTAATTAATAACAGCGAAAAGCATATCGCATATAAAGTTTGTTCAAAATGCGAAGATACCTATGTAGAGGAATACGAAGTTGATAGCTTAGATTACGAAAACATTTACTATGGGGTAGAAGACGGCAATGGCGATATTAATCCCTTCCAGTATATGGATATACATGTTCCTGAAGGATTAGAAGAAGAGGAAAACGTTCCCGTTGTCGTAACTATTCACGGTGGAAATTGGTCACATTATTATGATGAAGCAGGCAATCCTATAAAGGAGTGGAACGTAAATAAGTCTGCGTATAATTACGTTACTGATTTTATAGTAAACTCCCAAGACGATTCTACTTTGTCTGGCTGTAATTTTGTTCACGTTACCATAAATTATAGGCCGTTATATTGTATGGTTGAAAATCCTTATGGGTATGCGCAATATACTTATATGAACGGTCGCTCGGGATATGCTCAAAATTATACCGATATGCTTGAAGATATTGGCTTAGCTATAGACTATTTAACAAACAATGCAGACCAATATCATATAAATCCCGAAAAAATTGCGCTAATGGGCTATAGTGCCGGTGGGCATTTAGCATTATTGTACGCCTATTCTAATCCTAAACAAATTAAATGCGTGGTAAGCGAGGCTGGGCCGACTCACTTTGTTAATTTTGATAATTTCGTGTATCCGTTAGATAGCACTGTTGCGGCAATGGTGGGTGTCGAATTTAGGGGCGCTGATTATATATACGACCCTACTAACGTATATAATCCTAATCTCGACAGAGACGTGGCAGACGTAGAAGAATTGAAAAAAGCGTCGCCTCTTTGGGTAGCAAACAATTTTGATTTTTCACAGCAGATAAAGCCAGCTGAAGAAAGAATATCGTTGCCTTATACTATTCTTGCTTATGGTGGAGGGGATGTAGACGGAAACGGATATATAGATGTTAATACGAGTGATGGCGCAATACCATTTATTCAATGTAAAGAAATGTATACCGAATTAACGGATAAAAACAGCACCTGCTTCGAGCTTATCAACGTTCACCATAATTCTTACGGAAGTAATAAGCTTATTTATCCCGCTTCAGAAAACGAGTTATCTAAATCGTATTACTATGGAAAAGATGACGGAAACGGAAACAAGATACCCGGCTTACAGCAGCTTTTAATCGAGCATTTAAGTTAAAGGTAGAGGCGGTGTTTTTTAGTGGCAACTAATTTTTATAATTCATAAATTTAAAAATTTTAATAAGCGGAGCAGTATTAAAACTGCTCCGCTTAACTTTTTATAACTATAAAATTCTATTGAATATCGTTCAAATATTCGACAAAATATTGCAAATTGCCTACTTTTTTGCCTGCAACGGTAAAAACGTAGGGTTGGTTTTTAAATTCTAACCTTTTGCTTAAAAATTCACAGCCGCAATCCGTATCCGTATTGATTTTTAAAATAGGTATATCGTTTTGCATTTTATATGCGCTTTCCTTTTCAGTCCATTTTAAAATAAAGTATTCAACCTTATTTACACCAAAAAGCCCGTTCAATTTTTCAAGCTGAAAATCGCTTAAAATTTTATTTGCAACGCTCCAATTTTTAGGCTCTTTTATAATCTCTATGTCCACGCCTACGGGGCTAGTGGAAAGGGCAACGGCAACTGCGTTTTTACTGTGTGAAAGCGAAAAATAAAATCTGTCGCACAGCCATTTTCCACTTTCATTTTTTTTAAATTTTAGCGTGTTAAAATCTAAACCAAAGCTCTTTTTAACCGCTAATTCTAAAAGCTTCCAAGCGCTGTATTTTTCCCTTTTTACCTTGTCGCTTTTACAAGATAAAATTTCATTTCTTCGTTCAGTAGGATAAACGCCTTCAATATTTAGTTCTTCATAAATTTCCGCTAGGTAAACGTGCAAAATATCTTCCATAAAAGCCTTAAAGATTACGGCGACAAATTTTGTCGCCGTAAAAATTTTTTTTAATCAACCTTTTTATAACCGGGTCTTACAAACGATTTAAAAATCGAATATCTAAATTTATAAATAACGATTATAAGCGTAATTGCAACTGCTGCGCCCACTACGCAAAGCACAATAACGGGATTGATATCTAACAAATCTTGACATCTTACGTTAATCCACATTTGGTTTATGCTAGAAATTTTGTCGCCAAAGTCCATCATGACAACGCTTCTGTCAATAACCTCTTTAGGAGAATACTGTGCAAAAAGCTGTCTTCCACGGCTAATTTCTCCACCGAACAATACTTTATATTGCTCGCCGTCAAAATCCCTAATTTCTTCATTTGCCCCCGTAATATCCAGCGACGAAGCATCAACAATCAAGCTATAGCCTTCCCCAAAGAAGTGGCTTAAATCGTATTCGTACAGGCTTTCAACTTCTTCTTCCGATTCAAAATCAAAGCCGTAGTTCCAGTCCAAATATTCAAACATTAAGTCGCCGGCAATAGCAGAGGTATAACCGATATAATACATATTTCTAACTGCGTTGTCGGGGCGGGATAAAAAGTTTACAAACGCTTCTGCGGCAATTTTCCTTTGCTCGTTTCCGTCAATGCCGTCTTTAAGCATAATCCAACCGTCAAACCATAAGTTAGTGCAGGCTTCGGGAACGGAGTACCAAAGCTCAACCCCGTCGGCTTCAGCTTCGTCTAAAATATATACAGCGTCGCCTGACCATTGAAAGTTTGCCGCAACCTTGCCCGTTACCATATCAGCCTTTCCGCTATCCGTTTCAAAGGAATACACGTTGTCTTTAATATCCTTTAAAATATCCTGCGCAAGCTGTATAACTTCGTCGCTCGTATCGTTCATAATAAGGCTTAACGATTCGTTGTCAAGGCCTTTTACATCATCTCCGTTCAAAATGCCTAACGCTGCAAAATAAGCATCTCTAACGTTGTCCTTTACGGTAACCTTTCTATTGTAGTCAGGGTTAGTTAAAATATTCCAAGAGGCAACGTCTTCGGCGTCAACTATTTCGGGGTTATACGCAAAGCCCGTCGTTCCCCACATATAGCACGCCGCGTAATCTTGCCAGCCGTATTTATAAAATACGCTATCATCCGAGCAGTCTATATATTTTGATACGTTTTGCGCGTAATAATTTCCTTCTACGCTACTGTCCTTAAAGATTTGCGAAAATTTTTCAACCTTATTTTCGGCAATAAGCTTCATTATCATATAGTCGGAGGGGCAAACTAAATCGTAAACGTCGCCCAAATTAAGGCGGTTATACAAATCCTCGTTAGTGCCGAAGGTAGAATATTCAACGCTTACGTTAAAGCCAAAATCCTGCGCGTTAAACCACTCTACGTAATCGTCTATCAAAGCGTTTTCACCAAACACTCCGCCAAGCTCTTGGTTATAAGGATTATCGATATCGATAAGCTCTTCCTCGTCCCAACCGCCAAGGTCAATGTATTCTTCCCAGTTGGCAACTCTCAAAACTACCGTATCTTCGTTTTCGGTCGTACTGCACGCAGTAAGAGAAAGAGGCGCGCACAACAAAACGCTTGCAACTGCAACGGAAAAAATCCTATTTAGTTTTTTCATTGATTCGCCTCCTTGCGTTTAGAGGGTATAACGTTCATTGCAACTACCACTAAAATAACGATAACGAATATAACCGTAGAAAGAGCCCAAAGCGCCGTTTTAACTTCAGTTTGGCTACCCTTGGTGGCGTTTACTACGTAGGTGCTAATCGTATCGAATGTAGAAGGCTTAGTGTAGGTGGTAATAAAATAGTCGTCAAGCGATAAGGTAACAGCCAGCATAAAACCGGAAAGTATGCCCGAAAGAAGCTGGGGAATTACAACCTTAAATAAAGCTTGCGTGGGCGTTGCGCCTAAGTCTAACGCCGCTTCGTACAAATTGTTGTCCATTTGCTTTAATTTAGGCAAAATAGATAAATAAACGAAGGGAGTGCAAAGGGTAACGTGGCCGATAATAAGCGGTATATAGGTATCTTTATCAAGCCCTAAAAATACTATTAAAAGAACGCAAAGGGAAAAGCCCGTTACGACGTCTGCGTTAACAACGGGTATTTGATTAGCTCCGTTAATAATCGTTTTAGGTATTCTTTTTGAATAAAACGCGCCAATTGCGCCCAAAGTTCCTAAAATGGTAGAAATTATTGCAGAAGCAACTGCGAGTGCCACCGTTCCAAAAATCATATTTCTTAAATCTTCGTTGCCAAACAAATTTAAGTAATTGTCAAAGGAAAGCGAGCCAACGCTTCCGCCTACCATTGTAGCGTCGGTAAAAGAATAAAACGCCAAAATTAAAATAGGAACGTAAATAAATGCTAAAACAAGCCAAAGCCAAAGCAAGGGCAAAATCTTTTTTATCATAATATCGTCCCCCTGTTTGAAGAATCGTCGTCGCTAAAACGGTTGGTTATAAGCGTAACTATAAAAATAATTATTAGAAGCACTAACGAAATCATTGAACCGCCGTGCCAATCGTATGCAGCGAAATAGCTTCCTATAAGGCTACCCATAATATAGGTGCTATTATATAGCATATCTAATACGACGTAGTTTGTCATAGAGGGCAAAAGCACCATAGTAACGCCGGAGATTATTCCGGGTACGGAAAGAGGAAGGGTAACCTGTAAAAATACCCTAGCCTTTGTTGCGCCCAAGTCAGAAGCCGCTTCTAAAAGATTATTGTCCAGCTTTGCAAGCGAATTGTAAAGTGGCAAAATCATAAAGGGCAAAAAGTCGTAGCTCATACCGATTATGGTATTTAAAAAGGGGAAAGCCGAAAGGTTACCTTCAATAACCGCTAAAATTTCCTTTAAAGCGGTAACGCGCAAGGTAAAGTTAATCCACATCGGCATAATAAAAAGCATTAATAAAACGTGCTTCTTTTTAAAAGGTCCACGCGCTAAAATATAAGCGGTGGGGTAGGCAATTAAAAGGCATACCGCCGTAGTAACTATCGAAACGGTAAAGCTATATACCAAAGTGCCTAAGGTGTTGGTGCTTGTAAAAAAGGCGATAAAATTATCGAAGGATATTTCGCCCTGTCCGTTTGTAAAAGCGTAATAAATAATAACCAAAAGCGGAGCAATTACAAACAAAATTAAAAACACCGAGTAGGGAATACACAAGTGCTTTCTGTTAAATTTTAACGCTTTCATCTCTTTTCTTCCCCCGTAGGCTTAAGTTTAAGCTTAATTTCGCTTGAGGGAATAACAAGGCTAACCAAGTCGCCCGTGTTCCATAAATCGGGGCAGCTAAATACGTAATCCTCTTCGTTTTCTTCCGTTCTAACTATGTAGCGGTAGTGGTCGCCCTTATAAATCATAGAAATAATGTTGCCAAGTGCGCCGCCTGCGTTTTTGTCGTCGCTCATAGTAATAGCGCTAGGACTTACTTCAACGAAAACCTCAACGCCGGTAAGGTCAAGCTTTTCGCCTTCCTTGGTAATAAGGTAGCCGTCCTCGTCTAAAACGGAATCGGGATAAAGCTGCGTAACGTCGCACTCAAATTCGCCATCGCCAAATTCAACGGTATTGTTTTTCGT
>SVIM01000008.1 GCA_015069485.1 Clostridiales bacterium
GCATATATCTTTGGGTGAATTCGTTTAAAGTCCCAACGGGAGTACCATTTAATTGCGCCAAGTCAAAGTCGTATTCAACCGCGCCCTCAATGCAATAAATTTTACCTACTGCAAGGCCGTCGTTAAGTCCGCCTGCAACCCCCAGGTTAACAATGCAGTCTACATTTAAAAAGTCTATCGCGTATTGCGCGCCACAAGCGGCGTTAACCTTTCCTACTCCGCAAACGACAACGCCAATTCTTTCACCAAAAAGAGTGCCCAAAACAACCTTTTTATTGCAGGAAAAATATTCCTTTTCTATTTCCATATTGCGCAAAACGGTTTGCGCTTCGCTTTCCATAGCAATTACAAAACATTTCATATTTTTCATTATACCAAAACCTAATTATTTTTGCAAATAAATGTAATAATAAAAGGGCGAAAAATAATTCCGCCCATCAAATTTATTTAAGTTTAGCGCCGTATTTTTAACGCTTAAAGGTAAAGCGTTAAATTATATTAATTCATAAAGCTTGCAACGTATTCAATTTGCGATCTGGTTGCAATACCTGCGGTAAAAGCACAAGCCGTGCCCGCCGCCGTAGCAAAGTTAAGGGCGGCAAAATAGTTGTTAGATGCGATATATTCGTGGATGAATCCTGCAATCATGCTATCGCCTGCGCCAACTGAGTTTACAACCTGCCCCTTCATTGCCCTAATAAATAGCGACTGCTCCGTTTCGGTAACCATAACTGCGCCTTGGCTTCCCATTGAAACTATAACGTTTCTTGCACCCATCTCCTGAAGCTTTCTTGCGCAAGCAATAATTTGCTTTTTATCGGGCGTGGTAGAAAGATTAAAAATTTCGCATAGCTCGTAAACGTTGGGCTTAATTAAAAACGGCTTAAATTTTAAAGTGTTTAAAAGCAAATTTCCACAAGCGTCAACGACTACTTTCACGCCCCTTTTGCCCTTAATGCTATTTAAAAAATCACTATAAGTATTTTCGCCTAAATTAGTGGGCACGCTACCTGAAACTACAACCCAGTCACCCGGCTTTAAAACCCTTTTAAGCTTAGCTGTAAGTTTATCTATATGTTGCGCTAAAACCTGTGCGCCGGTGCCGTTTACGTCCGTTTCGTTCGTAGATTTTATTTTTACGTTAATTCTGCTTTGGCCGTCAACCTCAATAAAATTACAGGTCAAACCGCTTTGCGCAAGCTTTTCCCTAATAACCTTACCCGTAAATCCGCCAACAAAGGCAAAGGCAGTAGTGAGCTCGTCAAGCTCCTTTAACGCAAGCGAAACGTTTATGCCCTTTCCGCCAACCTCTAATCTTTCGCTAATTGCGCGATTAACGGTACCGCTTTTTAAATTATTAACTTTTACGTAATAATCCAACGAAGGATTAAAAGTTATAGTGTAAATCATAATCAAAATAAAAATTTAAAGTTTAAGTAAAACGTCGCCGCAAGCGGCGACGGGTGGTGGAGCGGCAGGGACTTGCACCCTGGTCTTACGAGCTTTTTTAAGGCTTTCTACATACTTATTCCGCCAATTAAGCTTACTGCACAAACGCCGACGAACGGGCTTTTATACAGGCATATCTTAAAATACTAAAATTTAAGCAAGATAAAACTCAAACTAAAGTTGACCGTTTAAATAACGCCGAAATTTACCCAACGGTAAAGTAAACCCGACGGACCGCGAAAGTTACGCAGCGCAAGCAAGGCTAGCGCCTCTGTAGGAGGGCATAGCGATTACTTTAGAATCTTTGGATTCTGCATTTAAATTTAAGTTTCCGTTTTTACAAAGCCGAGCCTTTGGTATGCTTTTCCCTAAACGCCACCCGCAATCGAATCTAAAACCACCCCGT
This sequence comes from Clostridiales bacterium, assembly GCA_015069485.1. Taxonomy (GTDB): domain Bacteria; phylum Bacillota; class Clostridia; order Christensenellales; family Borkfalkiaceae; genus Coproplasma. Next base: position 1,856 of record SVIM01000008.1, read on the forward strand.
ATCGCAAAGTGTTTTCTATCGCCAAGCTTTCGTTGGGAATATTATTATATCTTTATTGTGGCTAAATATCAAGTAAAAATAAAAGTAAATCGTTAACATTTTTGTAAAAGGTAATAATCTTTTGTAATCATACACTTGAAAATATTGTTAAAATTTGGTACAATAAATAAAAAGCGTTTACAAATTTTATACTATTTTAAAAAATATAACAATATTAAAATAATAATGAAATATACTATTAAGTAGTAACTGTATTTGGAGAAAATAATGAAAATTTGTGTTTTTGGCGCTGCAAGCGCGCATATAAACGAAAAATTTATTAAAGCCGTAGAAGAGCTTGGCGAAAGCTTGGCAAAGCGTGGGCACTCGTTGGTGTTTGGCGCAGGCGCAACCGGTATGATGGGCGCGGCTGCCCGTGGCGTTAAAAGGGGAGGCGGATATATTCACGGCGTAATCCCTAAATTTTTTAATGAGTTCGGTATTGAAATCGAATACCCCCATTGTGATAAGGTAACCTACACCGAAACTATGTCCGAGCGTAAAAGAATTATGGAAGACGACTGCGACGCCTTTATAATAACCCCCGGTGGCGTTGGCACTTTTGAAGAATTTTACGAGGTTTTAACCTTAAAACAGCTTGGCAGACACAACAAGGCTATTGCAATTTTTAACCTTGATAATTACTTTGACGATTTAGAAAGCTTTATGCAAACCGCCGTGCAAAAAAAGTTTATAACTAAAAGCACTACCGAGCTTTACGAGTATTTTAATACCGTAGCCGAAGTTTTAGACTATATCGAAAATTATTCACCTAACGGAAACGACTGGAAAAAATTTAAGCTTGGAGATTAATATGATAAATATTGCTTTCGTTTGCCTAGGCAATATATGCCGTTCACCAATGGCAGAGCTTATTTTTAAAAAAATGATAAGCGAAAAAAATTTGCAAAATTCCTTTCGTGTTTCTTCCTTTGCAACGAGCGACGAGGAGGAGGGAAACGGCATATATCCCCCTGCTCAAAGGTGCTTAAGGGAACACGGTATAGAAGGTGCGCATATAGCAAAGCAGCTTAGCAAAAAGGACGTTTTAAACAACGATTTCGTTTTGGTAATGGATTCGCAAAACCTATACGACGTTCTGCGTTTAACGGGTGGCGAGCACGGAGAAAAAATTTATAAATTAATGTCCTTTACGGGTAGCCCTCGCGACGTTGCCGACCCTTGGTTTACACGAAATTTCGAAAAAACCTACCAAGATATAGTGGAAGGGTGCGAAGCGTTTTTAAATTATATTTTATGCGAAAAGGCGGAACATATTAGCTACGATAAACGCCATTAATTTTTATTTAGTGCGCTAAAAACGGCAACTCTTTGCGTAAAGAAAATTACAAAAATTTTAAAAAATTTAATGTGGGGCGTAGGCTTTTATTTTAAAAGCCTACGCCCCGTTTTTATTATTAATTAAGCCATATTACCGCGTCAATTTAAAAAAATTACAATTTAACCAAAAATTTTTCTAATGCATATCATAATAAAATGAAGCATAAGGAGGAATTTATGAATCCGTTTTTAGAAAAACCTACAAAAATTTTATCAAGCTTTAAAAATTGGCAAAAGCTTTACCCAAAGTCATACAACAAGTACGAGGTCGACCCTTACACGAAAACGAGAATTATACTTATGAACGGTACGGAATTTGAAGCAAACTGGTTTTCGCACAATTTTGCAAGGCATGTATCAAACAACGATTTGCGCCGTGAGCTCGCTTTAACCAGAGCAGTCGAAAAGCAACAGCAAATAAAAATCTCCCTTTTAAAGCCGTGTAACGAAAGCGCGTTAGAGCACACTATTTCCTACGAGCAATTAGCCGTTGACTTAACTGCCGAGCTTGCTAAAAGAGAGAGCGACTGTTACGTTAAAAAGGCGCTCGATTTTGCTTTGTTAGAAGACTTTGATCACCTTTACAGGTACGCCAACCAGCTGGAAATGGAAAAGGGAATTTTAGCGGAACGCCTCGTTGGACGCTATACCGAAATTATGCCCGGGCGCCCTACGATAGCCCATCATAGGTTCCCCAAGGATAACCTTCGTCGCAGTATTAATTCAAAGGTTGCCGATAAGCAAACGGTTTTAAACACTATGATAATAACCGCCGCCGAACAGCAAACAATGAATTATTATATGAATATAACGAACCTTGCAACCAACGATTTAGCCCGCAAGCTTTATATGGAAATCGCGCAGGTGGAGGAAGAGCACGTAACTCACTACGAGTCGCTGATGGATGCTGATTCAACTTGGCTTGAAATGCTTTTATGGCACGAATATTGCGAATGCTATTTATACTGGTCTTGCTACGAAACGGAAACAAACTTATGCGTAAAAGCGCTTTGGGAAGAATTTTTAAATATGGAAATTGCTCACCTACATAAGGCCGTCGAGCTTTTAGAAAAATACGATTGTAAGGACTGGCAGGAGGTTATCCCCGACGGAGAATTCCCCGCGCCTATCTCCTTGCACGAAAATATTGAATACGTAAGGGGCGTTTTAGGCTCAACGGTGCAGTTCACCAGCGTATGCGAGGATTACGAAAAGGTCGATAATCTTTCTTACGACGCCGAATTTTTCAACTTCCAAAACATAGTTAACCCGTGCGTAGATATAGTGCCCTCTCATCAGGTTATCGATACTCACCAACGGCGCTTCGGCAAAGACTATCGCTTTGAAACCTCGCCAAATCCCATAAAGGAGCTTCGCTCTCGCACGCAAGATAACACCTGCGTAGGCAGAAAGCCCGCCGCTGCAAGGTCAACAAATTTTTACTGCAATAACGATTAATTTGTCGAATATCGTTCAAAAATAGTAAAATAATAAAAAAAATAGGGAGTAAGAGTTTTTGTCTTACTCTCTATTTTTATTAATTGATAATTTAAATAATTTACAAAGCGGTGGAAATAAAATTAAAACGCTTATAACGGAGCAAACCGTTTGCGGTAGCATTGCTAAAAACGAGGCGTAAAAATATGCAAGCGTCGCCTCCTTTGAATAGCGTAAAAAGCAAGGTGTAATAAAATCGTCTAAAAGGGTAAAGCAAATTGTAAAAATTGCGGCAAAGGCGCAAACTACTACAAGCCTTTTATTTTTAATAAAAATTAAAAGCAAAAAAATTACAAAAAACAATACTGCTAAAATCCACAAAAAAGCTTCAATAGTGGGCTTAAATATTTTAGAAATTTTAATAAGGTCAAACAGGATTAATAAAATGCATACTGCGCAAAAAACAAGCATAATAATGCCTAAAAACCAAAAGCCTTTAAAATCCTCGTCCTTAATTTTCCCTAAAGCGCCAAAGCAAAGCGCAAAAAGGGGGTAATAAATTAAATATAAAACTATTGCCGTGGGGCTAAATCCAAAAACAAAGCATCGCAAAAGGCTAAACGCTACTGCGCACAAAACACCGCACCTTGCGCCAAAGCAAAAACAAAAGCATAAAAACAGAACGGTAACTATTTCTATGCCCGAAATCGCTGCAAAAGCCACTTGTCCACCTATTAAAAGCGCGCAAAAAACGGCAATAAGCGCTATTTGCTTGGCAGATAAAAATTTATTCATTAGTAATTCCACTCGCTATAAACTAAAGCGTAGGTATAGCCCTCTATACAAGGCATGCCCGAAACCCCGTAAATTGCGCTATAAAGCGTCGTGTTATCATCTACGAGGTAAGTGCCGAATTCTTGTGAAGAATAAATTATTCCGTCAAGCTCAACAAGGTCGGTATAAACCGCCCACGAAAAACCGTGCGTTCCGCCTTGATCGGTAAAATTTTCCTTTCCGTTAACCGATTCAATATAAAACCCGTATTGCGAGGTTACGCCTTCAAAATCAATTTCCCCCGTTTCCTTTAAGGCGTTTAAATAATCCTCCATCGTAGTATTTTCGTCAATAGGCATAATAGTCGGGCTTGCAGTAAAAACAACGCTTTCCACTTCGCCGTCCGCGCCGTTTATAAAGGTTAATTTATCCTTCGTGCAAGCGGTAATCGCCGAACAAAAATAAATTGATAATAATATAGATGCAATCGCAAAAATTTTCCTACTCATAAATTCTCTCCAAAATAAAAAAATTACGCTTTTAAAAAACAGCGTAACAAAATTAGGTTCAAAAATAATTTTGAACCGTCGTTTGTTTTCGCGTCCTCTCAAAAACAAAGTCGTAAATAATTTGGCAGGTCTTCCGGCTTAAAATAACGGCAAGAAATTGCAAAACCTTCCCAACGAAGTCAGTGGTTGCAAAACCGTTAAAACGGCAGCGAGGGCTGCGGAGCTATTAGCTCAAACTTCCCTATTAAACGCCCGTATTTTATCGGGGCGTACCAAAATATTTTATATTGTAAAAATATTATATAAAAAATAATTTACAAAGTCAAATAAATAAAAGGCGTAATATATCTGCTTTACGCAAATATAAGTTACAAATTTAAATAAAATTGCAAATGCGTTTTTTTCGTTGCTTTGCGCATTTATATTGCAAAAAATTTTATTGCAAGCGCATAATTTTTAGTAAAAGAATTGAAAGTTAATCAAAAAAGTGGTATAATATTTTTTAACATAAAATCAATTTTTTTTGTCGGCGCATAAAATATCGTATGCAAAAAACGATATCTGTAGTTAATTTAACGGCAATAAGGCGCAACGCGCAAAAAATAAAAAGCACTGTTGGTAGGGCAAAGGTATTTGCCGTCGTCAAGGCAAACGCCTACGGGCACGGGGCAGAGCAGGTTGCGCTTTGCTTGCAAAACGAGGTGTACGGCTTTTGTGTAGCAATCGTTGAAGAAGGCGTTAAATTAAGGATATGTGGGGTGCAAAATACAATTTTAGTGCTTTGTCCACCCCTTTGTAAGTACGATTGCGCCCGTGCAAAATTTTATAATTTAACGGTAACGGTAAATAGCGTTGCAACGGCAAAGCTTATAAACGGCTTGCCTTGCCACTTAAAAATTAATACGGGGATGAATAGAATAGGCTGCAATTTAAGCGAGCTTGAAAAAATTCTTTCTGTGTTAAATAAAAATCAAATTAAGGGCGTGTATTCGCACCTTTATTGCGCCGAAGACGAAAATGCTTGTAACGAGCAGTTAAAAATTTTTAACGAGGCGGAAAAGGCAGTTAAGTTCATTAACAAAAACGCCTTGGCGCACATTGCTGCAAGCGGTGGTATTTTAAGGGGCGAAAAATTTTTTAAAGATTGCGTTCGTTGCGGCATACTCCTATACGGATACCCGCCAAACGGTTTTAAAATTAAGGGTTTTACGCCTGCCTTAAAGGTTTTTGCTAGGAGAGTGCAAGCTACTAATTTTATCGGTAGCGGTGTAGGTTATGCAAAGGCGAACAAAAATTACACTATGCTTTCAACCTACCGTTTAGGGTATGCAGACGGCTTTTTTCGCACCGTACCGCTTGGCGAAAATAATCTATGTATGGACGCGTTCATATCGCAAACCAACAAAAGCCTTTTGCCCGTTTTAAATGATGCCGAAAAATACGCAACAACTGCAAACACCATCAGCTACGAGATTTTATGTAAAGCAACTCAACGCTCGGAAATTATATATGAAAAATAGTTTACGCAAAAAAATTAAAGAAATAAGAAAGGCTTTTTCGGGTGAAGAGCGCACCGTAAATAACCAAAAAATTTGCGCTAATTTTTTACAAAATTTTAGCCACTTTAAAAGTTATTTTATATATAATTCTTTTGGCTCTGAAGCGGATACTTCCGGCATAGTAGCCACCCTTTTAAGTAAAAGCAAGCAAATATATATGCCTAAAATTAATAACGGCGAAATGCTTGCCACGCCTTTAACGGGGGAATTTACAAAGGGGGCGTTCGGTATAAGCGAGCCTGTGGGCGACGGTTATTTCGGCGAAATCGAGGTTGCAGTAATCCCCCTTCTCGCCGTAAATAATAAAGGCTTTCGTCTTGGCTACGGCGGTGGATTTTACGATAGATTTTTAAAGGGCAGGCAAATAGTTAAAGTAGGTATTGCCTTTTCCTTTCAGCATACGGAAGTAAGCTTTGAAGAAGAGTGGGACGAGCCGTTGGATTATTTAGTAACTGAAAACGGCGTTATTAGCTTTAAGTAAAAAGCGTTTAATAAGGTCGGTTAAATTATGGCTTAAATACGAATTAAGTTTAAGGAGATATTAATGAGGGTAGTAAGCGGAAAATACCGTGGGTTAGTGCTTGCCGAATTTAGCGGAAGCGAAATTCGCCCCACGGCAGATAGGGTTAAGGAAAGCTTATTTAATATTTTGTTTAATAAAGTTTTTAACGCGTCCGTTTTAGACCTTTTTTGCGGTAGCGGAAATTTGGGTATCGAGTGCCTTTCACGCGGGGCAAGCTTCGTTCAGTTTAACGATATTTCCAAGCAAAGCTTAACCGTTTTACAACAAAACCTAAAAAAATTAAAGGGCGAAAACAGCTATAAAATTACTAATTTCGATTACCTAATTTGCCTTTCGCAAGCAAATCAAGGCTTTGATATAATTTTTATCGATCCGCCCTATAGGTTTGATTTTGGCGAATCTGCGCTAAGCGCAATAAAAAAATACAACCTTTTAAAGCAGGACGGAATTATCGTTTACGAAAGGGACGTGCCGTTTATGCAAGAGGTTGAAGGCTTTGAAAAATACGACGAAAGAAAGTACGGTAAAACTTATTTAAGTTTTTTTAAGTTAAAAGGTGAATTATGAAAAAGTGTGTGTTTGCAGGCACGTTCGACCCTGTAACCTTAGGGCACAAAAAAGTTATAGATACGGCTTTAAAAATTTTTGACGAGGTTGTAGTTGCAGTTTTAATAAATACTGCAAAGAGCCCCTTATTTACCTTGGACGAAAGGTTAAGCTTTTTAAACAAGCTTTACAACGGCGATAAAAGAGTAAAAATAATTTCGTTTAAGGGGGCGGTGGTTGACCTATTAGAACAGGAAAACACCCCCTACTATGTGCGTGGTATTCGCAATACGGTTGATTTTGAGTACGAAAATCAAAATCATTTTGCAAACAAAAAATTAAAGGAAGATATAGTAACTATATATCTCCCTGCCGAGCAGGATTCCCTTCAAATAAGCTCCTCGCTTGTAAAAAACTCTATAATTTTTAATAAAGAGTATTCCTTCTACGTACCCGAACAAATATATACCGACATACAAAAAGTATTGGAGGAAAAAGATGTTTGATAAGCAAATAAAAATTCCCGAACCCGAAGAAATAAAAAGCAGTTGCCCTATGCCTAATGCTCTTAAAAAAATTAAGGCAGAAAGGGACAAGCTGGTTGAAGAGGTTATTACCAACAAATCCGATAAATTAATAGTTATAGTAGGCCCTTGCTCTGCGCACGATTCTAAGCCCGTTTTAGATTATGTTGAAAGGCTTGGAAGGTTAAACGACAAAGTTAAAGATAAGCTCGTTTTAGTGCCTAGAATTTACACTAATAAGCCACGCACGAAGGGCGTAGGCTATAAGGGTATGTTTTCTCAGCCCGACCCTACTAAATCAGAGGATATATTAAAGGGAATTTATAAAATTCGCGAGCTTAATATTGCCGCAATCGAGGCGAGCGGACTTGCCGCCGCCGACGAAATGCTATACCCCACCAACTACGAATACGTCAACGATTTATTATCGTACGTTGCAGTCGGGGCAAGAAGCTCGGAAAATCAGCTTCATAGGTTAGTTGCAAGCGGAATAGAAGTGCCCGTCGGTATTAAAAACCCTATGAGTGGCAGTATTTCAGTAATGCTCAATTCCATTTTTGCAGCGCAAAGCTCACAAATTTTTAAGTTCAACGGCTGGCAAGTTAAAACCGAAGGCAACCCGTACGCCCATGCAATTTTGCGCGGCGCGGTAGATAGCTACGGCAACGATATCCCTAACTTCCACTACGAATACGTAATGCAGGTTATCGAAGGCTATGCAAAATCTCACCTTAAAAACCCTGCTATTATAATTGACGCAAACCACTCAAACAGCAACAAAAAATTTAAACAGCAAATAAGAATTTGCGAAGAGGTTATGCAAAACAGGGTTTACGATAGCGATTTTAAAAAGGCGGTTAAGGGCTTTATGATAGAAAGCTTTATCGAGGAAGGAAATCAAGCAGAAGATAAAGTTTACGGCAAATCAATAACTGACCCTTGCCTTGGCTGGGCAGATACCGAAAGGCTTCTTTTAGATATTGCAAATAAGGTTTAACCCCCATATATGCGCCAACTACGGCGTTTTTAAAGGTGATTTATGTATAAAAAAATCGGTTATTTAGGGCCAAAGGGAAGCTACAGTATGCTTGCCGTAAGCGCGCTTTGTCCCAACGCTTTAGCGTTGGAATATCCAAGCTTTTATTTAGTTTTTCAAGCGCTTACTTTAGGTGAAGTGGACGCAATCGTTCTCCCTATCGAAAATTCTATAAACGGCGGAGTTATGCAAAATATCGACTTGCTACAGCAAAGCGATAATTTAATCGCCGTAAAAGAGTGCAAAATTAAAATTGATCATCGACTAATTTATTTAAAGGGCGCAAACCTTTCTAAAATAAAAACGGTTTATTCTCACTCTCAAGCGCTTGCGCAATGCGCAAAATTTTTGCAAAAAAATTTCCCTAACGCAAAGCAGGTTGCAACGCCATCCACCTCCGGTTGTATCGAAATGATAAATTCCCCCGAAGAAGTGGGAATAGTTGGCGCGCATTATAGCGTAAACGGCTTTGAAATTTCCCAGTACGGCGTTGCTGACGAGCCTAGCAATTATACGCAATTTTTGCTTGTAGTTAACGGCAGAGAAGAAATGATTGCCGAGCACGAAAGAATATATTTTTCCTTCACCTGCCCGCACGAGCCGGGGGCGCTACTTAAAATGCTCACCGTTTTAGAAGAAATTAATATGACTAAAATAGAATCCCGTCCCATAAAGGAAAGGGTGGGGGAATTTAGATTTTTTATCGAGGTTTTTGGAAATTTAAAAGATAGCAAGGTTAAAAACGCGCTGTTATCTTTAAGTCAAAAAGCCACTAGCTTTAAAATTTTAGGCTGTTATTAATTTTTTAATTCAAAGCGTTTTTAAGGCAAAAAAAGTAAAAAGATAAAGCATACTACCGCTTGAATTAATTTTACGGCTACAAATTTTGCAGGCTTTATTCCCGCCTTAACAAGGTAAGAAAGCTGTTGAAAAATAATAGAAGCACCGCCAAAGGTTATTAAAAATCCGCAAAGCGCAACGGCGTGCTTGCCGTTATTTTGGGCAATGCTCACGCACGCGCCCGTTGCTTCAATTAAGCCCTTGCATAAATTTGCGCAAATATTTTCTTCAAAAAATAAACATAATAATTTTTGTACGGGGTAAAAAATGTTAAGGTCGTAAGCAATTTGCGCCACCGTATAAAAAAAGCAAATAAAAGCACCGCAATTTAACATTGCGCTTGCCGAGCCAAAAAAGCACTCGTGCAAAATATTTCCGCCTTGCCTTTTTAAAGGTGTAATTTTTGCGCTCTCTCTTTTTGAAAAAGCGCAAAATATAAGGCTTATTAAAAGTATCGAAAGGGTGTGGGCAACAAAAATTTTTAAGCCGACGGCGCTATTTGCAAACATTTTACTGCCCACGCTACCAATAATAAACAACGGCCCGGAGGTAGAGCATAAAAAGGCAAGCTTTTCGGCATCCCTTTTATCAAACGCGCCACCTTCAAAAAATTCAGTAACTATTCTGCTTCCCGCAGGGTAGCCGGAAGCAATTGCCATAACAAAGCACGATGGCGCAACAAAGGGTAGCTTTAGCCTATTGCTAACGCAATATAAAGGCTTATTTAATATATCAACACCCCCCGTTTTAATTAAAATTGCAGAAAGGACGGCAAACGGAAATAGTGAGGGCACTACGCACTCCGCCCAAAGCAAAAGCCCCTTTAAGCAAGCGTCAATATATCTTTCGGGGTATGCTATTATAGCGCTCGCAACGCAAATGCAGGTTATACATATTAAAATTTTTTTTAGTTTCATGTTTATAGAATACTAAAAAGGAGCAAGCGTTATGAGTAAAACTTTAGCATTGGCGTTAGGCGGTGGAGGGGCGCGCGGTGTGGCGCATATCGGCTTTATAAAGGCGTTGGAGGAAAACGGAATAAAGCCCGACTATATTACGGGTACTTCAATGGGTGCTGTGGTTGGCGGCTGCTACGCCAAAGGGATGCACATAGACGAAATTAGGGACGCTACTTTAAAGCTTAAGGGTGGCGATTTAATAGATTTTAGCGCAACGGCGTTAACTAAATTAGGGATTTTGCGCAGTAAAAAGGTTCAACGGCTTTTTATGCAATATCTTGGCGATATTACCTTTGATAACTTACAAATACCGTTCGTTTGTACTGCCGTCGATTTATATTCAGGCAAGCTCGTAAATATAAATTCGGGTAGCGTTGCAAAGGCGGTTCAAGCGTCAAGCTGTATTCCGTCCGTATTTCGCCCCGTAAGCTTTAAAAATATGCTTTTAATCGACGGTGGCGTGTTGTGTCGCGTTCCCGTGGTTCAGGCAAGGGAAATGGGGGCAGACGTAGTAGTTGCGGTGGACGTTTTATTAACTGCGTCAAGTCCGGTTAAAAAAGTGCCCAACATCTTTTCTATGCTTATGCGAATTTTCGACATTATGGATAATACCATAACTACTACCGATAGAACTTATAATAAAAACTATTGCGACCTTTTAATTCAGCCCGAAATGCAAGGCATAACGCCTTACGCAGTTAAGGATTTAGATAGGGCGTATAAAGAAGGCTACGAAATAGGTTTAAAAAATATTAAAAATATAAAAGAGCTGTTAAACTAATGGATTTATTTGATTTAGCTGGCAACGAAGAAGAGGTAAAACCGCTTGCCGAGCGCATGCGCGCAAACAACTTAAACGAATTTATTGGTCAAAAGCATATCGTTGCGGAAGGTAGCCTATTAAGGCGCGCAATTTCGTTAGATAGGCTTGGAAGCTGTATTTTTTGGGGACCTCCCGGTACGGGCAAAACCACGCTCGCTAATATAATAGCTTCTACCACGCACGGCGAATTTATAAAGCTAAACGCCGTACAAGCAGGGGTTGCCGATGTGAAAAAGGCGGTTGACGACGCAAAAAACAACCTAAAAATGTTTGGCAAGCGTACATATTTAATGCTTGACGAGTGTCACCGTTTTAATAAAACTCAGTCGGATTCCCTTCTTCCCGCAATAGAGCAAGGAACTATAATTTTCATAGGCTCAACGACGGAAAATCCCTTCGCTGCAATGACGCCTGCAATCGTTTCCCGTTGCCGAGTTTTCGAGTTTAAGCACCTTTCAACAGAGGATATTAAGGGGGCAATTAAAAAAGCCATAACCGATAAGCGCAAGGGGTTGGGGCAATATAACGCCGTAGTGGACGAGGAGGCGATTAATCATATCGCTTTAACCTCGGGCGGTGATTTGCGCACGGCGTACAACGCTATCGAGCTTGCCGTTTTAACAACGCCCCCCACCGCCGAAGGTACCGTCAGGGTAACGCTTGCCGACGCAGAGCAATCAATTCAAAAAAAATCGCTATCCTATAACAAGGACGCGTATTACGATTACTTATCGGCGTTTTGTAAATCGCTTCGCGGAAGCGACGCTAACGCCGCGCTATATTACGCAATGCGATTAATTGAAGGCGGTTGCGACCCTATGTTAGTTGCGCGTAGATTAGTAGTACACGCCTCCGAGGACGTAGGTATGGCAGACCCTAACGCCCTTGTAATCGCTTCTTCAGCAATGTTCGTTTTAGAAAAAACGGGCTACCCCGAAGGACTAATTCCCCTTTCAAACGCCATAATATACGTTTGTGAAGCGCCTAAAAGCAATTCCGTCGTAACGGCAATGTACGCAGCTAAGGCAGACGCAATTTCCGTTAGGGACGACGACGGCGTACCCCCTTATTTAAAGGATAACAGCTATGGCGATAAAAATTCCAAGGAGCAAAGCGCAAATTACAAATACCCCCACAACTATGCACAGCATTACGTTGAACAGCAATATCTTCCCAACGCGTTAAAGGACAAAATTTATTATACTCCGTCCGATATAGGCTTCGAAAAAACCGTAAAGGAAATAAGAAGGGAAAAGGGCAAGCTAAAATAAATTTGCTTTGCTTTGCTATTTAAAAACATTGCCTTGCAACTTTAAAAACATTTACAAATTTAATAAAAAAGCCCGACGAGCATTTTTGCTCGTCGGGCTTAAATTTTTATAATAACTTATTCGTCGTCCGTTTGGTCAGCTTGGCTCTTTTTAATTTTAATGCCTTTAATGCGCCTAATTTTTTTAAGCTTTTGCTCGCTTTTAGCCCTTTCTTCTTCACGGGCTGCCCTTTCCGCTTGCAAAATTTTCTCTTCTTCCAAACGCTTACTTTCTTCCAGCTGTCGCGCTTCTTCCAAAGCCCGTTGCTTTTCCAGCTCTTCAGCCTCGTATAACTGCTTGGCTTCCTCTAAAAGCCTCGCTTCCTCTAAAACCTTGGCTTCACGCTTCTTTCTGGCTTTTTCTTCACGCTTTTCCAGCTGTTTTTTCTTTTGTTCTTGCTTTTTTAAGCGTTCTTTGGTTTTTGCTCGCTTTTTTAAAACGATATTAAATTGCATAAATATTGCAATAATAATGCCCGTTACGTAGCCAGTAAGGTCTATTAAAATATCTAAGGTAACGCTCGATCTTCCGGGTATAAACTGTTGAATAATTTCGGTAATTGCCCCAAGAGAAATTCCCACGGAAGCGCAAATAAATGCCGAAAGTAATTTGCTTTTAATTTCGTGGTGCTTTAAAAAGAAAATTATAAGCAGGCCTTCAATTAAAAACATACCCATATGTCCAAAAATTTTACCTGCGTATTGCGCCCAGTCCTTATACGAAAGCCCTTGTTGCTCCGCGTTAATAACCAAATCCACGCTAACGCTTTGCACGCCGTCGTCAATCACGACCCTCAAATCAAAAACACCCGGCTTTAGCGCTTTAACGCTCCAAGCGTTTTTCCCGGTATTATAAACGTAAAGCTCCTCGCTGGAGTACTCAAATTTCATTATCTTATAAGTGCACTCTTCAGGGAATAAAAAGTTAACAAGCTTTGCGCTATTTACAATAACCTCAATTTGTCCGTCTTGGTTAAACTGGTCTTCAAAAACGGTGGGCGCTTTAACAACGTTTTCTACGGTTGCAAAGCTATCAAAAGTAAATCCGTTTGGAAGGGTAACGGTAAACTCTACCCTGCCCGCTTTTTTAAATTTTATGTAATTTAATTTTGTAACGCTACCAAAGCTTTCGTCCTTTAGCTTAATTTCAAAATCAGTATAAACCCTTTTGCCCCCGTTATATAGGTAAACTACGGCAGTTTCGTTATACCTAAAAACGCTTCTGCCCTCTGCAATTTGCTTTGAGGTAGAAAGCTTAACCTCGTCAATTTGGGTAACTTCTTCCCTTTCGGGTAGTATTTCAACGGAGTAATAACTTTCGTCACCGTTTTTAAGTCTTGCGGTAATAGTGGCGTTTTCCGTTTCCTTCAAGGGTAAAAGCTTGCCTTCGCCAACCGTTTTAAAATATTCTTCATCAAAAAGGTATTCAACCTCCGTTTCTGAATATGAATTAGTGGCGGAAGTAAACGAGGTGGTTAAATAAATAGGTAGGTTTACGAACGCAACGCCCTTTTTCGTCAGCGTCGGGCCGGTGGCGGTAACTGAAAATTGATTAGGGTAAACGGTGTAAAAATCAAGGGTTATAACCTTTTCAAAGTCAATATCGTTTTCGCTGGTTATTAAAATTTTTCCAACTGCGTGCTCGCCGTCAAACGGCTTAGAACGAAATCCACCCGTATTGTTTAAAACCAAAGTATCGGGCGTAAGGTTTTCAAATTGTAGGGTTACCTTTTTATTTGAATCGGTTACGGTAGTGTAAGTAGGATAATAAGTTTTTTCTTTAACTAAAATTTCCGGCAAGCCCTCAACGGTAACGTCGGTAATATTTGCCCTAGTAAACAAACTTTTTATATACGGAAAAGTCTTTTGGTAAATATTGCTTGCTATACTCGTCCCAAACGATAGCGTAAAAACTAATATTATCGACCAGCCTATTAAAAGCCAAGTCGAAAGAACTTTTTTAAACTTCGTCACAAAAACACCTTAATTATTCTTTAATAAGCTCAAAAATTTTATCAAAGTCCTTGCGCGCCTTTTTGCGAATAACCGCGCCTTCTTCAGCGTATCCAATAGCGATAATCAACGGGAATTTACTGCCATCAGGTAAATTCAAATACTCGGCAATTCCCTTTTCGTCACGCATACCCAAAATGCAGGTTTGAAGCCCTAAATCCTCTGCTGCTAAAACCAAATGGGCGGCAAGAATACCTATGTCGTTCCCTACGAAGTCGGATTTAAGCATAGCCTGTCCAATCCTTTCGGGTAAAACTGCCTTTTCTTGCTTAATAACTATAAATGCAGGGCAAGTATCAGCCCAACCGTTTATGCCGGAAATTTTAACGAACTTTGCAAAGCCCTTTGCCTTTTTACCGTTTAATGCAATCATCTTCCAAGGCTGTGAATTGCAAGCAGAAGGCGCAAGCGACGCCAAGCTACACACCTTTACTAAAAGTTCGTCGTCTACGGGCTTGTCTTCGTATTTTCTCGTGCTTTGTCTTTTTAAAAAAAGCTGTTCAATATTCATAATAACTCTCAAACATTATTTATTTGCCACATATTATGGCACTAATTTAAACTTAACCGCAAAATTCGGCGGCGTTTTGCCACCGAATTTCTTAAGTAAGGTAATAATTCTTATTTTCTATTTCTTGCTTTTTCTATCGAAATTTTTGCCTTTGCAGCAATATTTTCTTTAGTAAAGCCAAAGTGTACAAAAAGTTGGCTTGCAGGTGCAGATAAGCCGAAATCCTTCATTGCAACTATTTCACCGTATTCGCCTGCGTATTTGTACCAAGAGTAGTGTGAAGCTGCTTCTACGCAAACTCTTGCCTTAACGCTTGAAGGAAGAACGGATTCTTTATACTGCTCGCTCTGCTGTTCAAACGCTTCAATCGAAGGCATCGAAACAACTCTAACCTTAATTTTATCCTTTTCCAACAGTTCTTTCGCTTGCATACAGGTTTCTACTTCAGAGCCTGTACCAATTAAAATAACTTCGGGCTTTTTGCAGTCGGCTAAAACGTACGCGCCCTTTTGTGCTTCTAAACTGCTCTTTTCAAATTGAGGAAGGTTTTGTCTGGAAAGAACGATAACGGTAGGGGTTTTTTCAGTCAATGCAGAAATATAAGCCGCCGCCGTTTCCTTGCCGTCGCAGGGACGGAATACCTTAAGGTTGGGGATGGAACGGAGAGCGATAAGCTGTTCAATGGGCTGGTGAGTCATACCGTCTTCGCCAACGCCGATACTGTCGTGCGTCATAACGTAAATAACGGGCAAGCCCATAATTGCGCTCATTCTAATACCGCCCTTCATATAGTCGGAGAAGGAGAAGAAGGTCGAGCATAACGCGTGTAAACCGCCGTGCAACTGAATACCGTTACAAATAGCCGCCATAGCGTGTTCGCGAATACCAAAGTGGATGTTGCATCCCGTTCTGTCCTCGGGGCAGAAATATCCTTTGCCCTTAAGCTCAGTTTTAGTAGAGGGAGCAAGGTCAGCCGAGCCGGACATAATGTTGGGCATAACCTTTGCAATTTTATTTAAAATAATACCGCCGGAGGAACGGGTAGCGTCTGCCTTTTCAAAGGTGGTAAGACCTTCGATTTTAGAAAAATCAGGCGCTTCGTTTGCCATATACTGCTTATATTTTTGTGCAAGCTCGGGGTATTCCTTTTCGTATTTAGCAAAAAGCGCGTTCCACTCAAGCTCTTTTTCAGCCTTTCTGTCTGCAATTCTTTGGCAAAGAGCCTTAACGTCTGCGGGCACTTCAAAGGGTTCTTCCGTCCAATTAAAGAACTCTTTAGTTTTTGCAAGATTATCAACGCCCAAGGGTGCGCCGTGGGAATCTGCGCTATCAGCAAGGGGAGAGCCGTATCCAATGTGGGACTGGCAAATAATTATGGAAGGTCTTTCCAAATCAGCCTTAGCCCTTTCAATTGCTGCGCGAAGCTTAATAAGGTTGTTTGCGTCGTCAACCTTTATAACCTGCCAGCCCTGCGCGCAGAATCTCGAAGCAACGTCTTCGCTAAAAGTAGAATTAATATTGCCTTCAATGGTAATATCGTTTTTATCGTAGAATAATATAAGCTTACCAAGCTTTTGCGTACCTGCAAAGGAGCACGCTTCGTAGCCAATACCTTCTTCCAAGCAGCCTTCACCGCATAATGCGTAGGTGTAGTGATCAACTACGGGGAAATCGGGCTTATTAAATACTGCCGCAAGATGAGCTTCGGCAACGGCAAAGCCAACGGCGTTGCCAATACCCTGACCTAAGGGGCCGGTAGAAACTTCTACGCCGTCCGTTTTACCAACTTCGGGGTGACCGGGGGTTCTAGAGCCGAACTGACGGAAATTCATTAAATCTTCTTTCGTTACGTCGTAGCCGAAAAGGTGCAATAGCGTGTATAAAAGCATTGAACCGTGGCCGGCAGATAAAACGAATCTGTCGCGGTTATCCCACTTGGGATTTTTATAACTGAAATTTAAATGCTCTGCAAATAATTCATACGCAATGGGTGCAGCGCCAATGCAGATTCCGGGGTGGCCGGAGTTTGCCTTTTGTATTGCTTCTGCCGATATAATTCTAACGGTATTTACGGCTTTGTTATGAACGGACATATTCGTTTCTCCTTATTCGTTTATATAAGATTTTATTTTTATGGCATTTAAAAAGGTGTAACCCTTTAATAAATCGTAAAGCTTTTGTGCAATAACCTTCGTTCCGCCCACGCTGTCGCTTTCAATATTAATGGGCATAATAGGGTCGTGCACACTCATTCTAACAAGCGCCCAGCCGTTTCCTACGGTATCGTCGAAATTAATTCTAACTCCTTCGTAGTTATCGTTTGCAAGGGTTAAATGCTCGTCGCGGACAACCGCTTTTTTAATATCTTCAATAACCAGCGCTCCAAGTAATTTAAAGTCGCAGCCTTTATCAAAGTTCAATCTAATTTCAACTTCTTCTTCGGCTTCGTGTAAGTCTTTAATAAGGTCGAATAAATTTTCGCCCTTTTTAGCTTGCTCTGCAAAGCCTATAAGTATTCTCGTAACAAGGTAAGCACCGTCGTCTAAAAAGTAATTTTCCTTTAAGGCGGCGTGGCCGGAGGTTTCGATAGCGAGGGGAGAATATTCTCCGCTTTCGTTAAGCTCTACGCTCTTTCCAATAACGTTTTTATAACCGCGCTTAAATCTTAAGTGCTTTCCGCCGTGCTCTTTAATAAATTTAGCAAGCCCGTCGCTCGTTACCGAGTCGGTTACGATAGTGCCCTGCTTTTCCTTTAAAAGTATTGCGGAAATAAGCGCGATAAGCTTGTTGCGGTTTACTTCCTTTCCGTCGGGGTCAACTACTGCAGCCCTATCCACGTCGGTATCAAAAATAATTCCAAGGTCGGCTTTATTTTTTATTACGGCGTCGCAAATAGCCTTCATTGCAACCTTGTCTTCGGGGTTGGGGATATGGTTAGGGAAGCTTCCGTCGGGTTGTAAAAACTGGCTTCCTTCGGTGTCTGCTCCTAACGGAATAAGCACCTTTTCCACAAAAAATCCGCCCGCTCCGTTTCCTGCGTCAACTATAATCCTTTTGCCTAAAAGGGGCTTTTCACCGCACGCCGAGGTTACCTTGCTTACTAAATCAGCGCAGTACTCGTCAATAAAGCTCTTTTCTTCATAGCTTCCGTTACCGCTTAAAAATTCGCCCTTTTCGGCAATATGCAAAAGCTCGGTAATGTCGCTACTTTCCAGTCCGCCTTCGGGTGTAAAAAATTTAAGCCCGTTGCGGTTAAAGGGAAGGTGGGAAGCGGTTATCATAATGCTTGCGTCACAGTCCCATCCGCCGTTTTTTAAAAGCATAAACATAGAGGGGGTGGAAGAAAGCCCCGTATAAACGAGGTCGCACCCGCTTTCTTGGCAGGCCGTTTTAACCGCCCCTAAAATTCGGGGTGCAGAAAGGCGCGAATCGTTGCCAACGGCAATTTTAATTTTGTCCTTTCCAATTCTTTCCGCTTGCATCTTTAAAAATGCTTTTACAATATAAATTATGGCTTCGTCGGTAAGGTTTACGCTTTCGCCTTCAACGCCTTCAAGCGCAACGCCCCTTACGTCCGTACCACTTTTAAGTTTTAAAAAATCAATTTTACACATAATCATAAATATTATACAATATTTAGTGGTTCAATTCAAGTGTTTAAACACAAAAATAATGCAGTTTTTTTAAAATAAAAAAATTAAACGGTAAATTTTTTTCAAAAAAGTAAAATAAACCCAGCATTATGCTATAAAATAACACAATTTGGCATAAAGTATCAAAAAACACAATATATTGTGTCGATAAAAAAATACTTAATACAATATTTTGATTTTTCTATTGACAAAATAATAATGTTTTGCTATAATAAAGTCAAATAAAAAGCTCGCCGTAACTGACGAATTTTTGCGAATTGACGCAAGGGAACGGCAAGTCAGCTTAAAAGTCGTTCGTCTGGGCAGTTTTATTTTTAAAACGGCTCTTTTTGTTTTTTAATTAAAAGGGCTTTAACGGCAAAAAAAATCGTCTTTTTTAAGGGTGTTATGGTAGGATATATTCATTCGTTCGAATCTTTTGGTACGGTAGACGGTCCCGGTATTCGCTTCGTCGTTTTTATGCAGGGCTGTCCTATGCGTTGTCTATATTGCCACAACCCCGATACTTGGGCGTTAAACTGCGGAAAGCAATACTCTGCAGAAGAAGTTGCAAAAACCGCGCTTAAATATAAAAGCTACATTTCAAACGGTGGTGGCGTAACCGTTTCGGGCGGTGAGCCTTTACTTCAAGCAGAATTTATTACGAGCCTTTTTAAAATTTTAAAAGAAAACGGCGTCCACACGGCGATAGATACTTCCGGTATAACCTATAGCGAAGCGAATAAAGAGCAAATAGAAGGTCTTTTAAAATATACCGATTTAGTTATAGTTGATATAAAGCATATCGACGAAAATGAGCATAAAAGGCTAACCGGGCGTTCAAACAAAAATGTTTTGAATTTCGTTCAAAAATTAAGCGATATGGGAAAAGATATGTGGATTAGGCACGTACTCGTTCCCGAAATTACCGATAACGACGAATATTTACAAAAGCTTTCCGCTTTTATTAAAACCTTAAAAACCGTTAAAAGGGTAGAAGTTTTGCCCTACCACACTATGGGCGAGGTCAAATACGAAAGGTTGGGGTTAGATTACGCCCTTAAAGGCGTTTTGCCCCCCACGGAGGATAGGGTTTTAAACGCAAAAAAAATTTTAAATATATAAGTTTAAAAGCATTAAGTTTTTTAAATTACACAAGATAAATCGTATTAAAAGGAGAAAATTATGTTTTACGATGCATGGAAGGGCTTTGTGCCCGGTAAATGGAGCAACGACGAGGTTGACGTAAGAGATTTTATTCAACTTAACTATACCCCCTACGAAGGTGAGGGTGATTTCCTTGCGCCCGCAACCGAAGATACGAAAATCCTTTGGGAGCAAATTTTAAAGCTAACCGAAGAAGAGCGTCAAGCAGGCGGCGTATTAAACGCTGATACTTATATTATTTCCACCTTAACCAGCCACGGCGCAGGTTATTTAGATAAAGAAAGGGAAAAAATCGTAGGCTTGCAAACGGACAAGCCCTTTAAGCGTGCCTTACATCCCTTTGGCGGAATTAAAATGGCAGAGCAAGCAATTAACGCTTACGGCTACGAGCTTCACCCCGACGTACGCGACGTATTTATAAAATACCGCAAAACGCATAACGACGGCGTGTACGACGCGTACACCCCCGAAATGCGCAGGGCAAGAAGAGCGCACATTTTAACCGGTCTTCCCGATACTTACGGCAGGGGCAGAATTATCGGCGACTACAGAAGAGTTGCTTTGTACGGCATTGACTATTTAGTAGCGCAAAAGGAAAAGGATAAGGATATTATCGACGGCGAAATGATTCCCGAAAGAATTAAAGCAAGGGAAGAAGTTGCCGACCAAATTAAAGCCTTAAAGTCGTTAAAGCTTATGGCTTCCTATTACGGCAAAGATATTTCCAAGCCCGCAACCACCGCGCAGGAAGCAATTCAAGCCTTATATTTTGGCTATCTCGGCGCAATTAAAGATCAAAACGGCGCAGCTATGTCTATCGGCAGAAACACCGCCTTCCTCGATATTTATATTCAGCGTGATATTGAAAACGGAGTATTGACGGAAGAGGGCGCGCAAGAGCTTATCGACCAATTTATTATGAAGCTACGCATCGTTAAGTTTATGCGTACTAAAGAATATAACAATCTTTTCTCGGGCGATCCCACTTGGGTTACCGAAGCTATAGGCGGTATGGGTACGGACGGCAGAACGCTCGTAACTAAAACCTCCTTCCGCGTGCTTCACACTCTCGATAATTTAGGCCCTGCACCCGAACCTAACTTAACCGTATTATGGTCTAAAAATCTTCCCGAAGGCTTCAAGCGCTACTGTGCAAAGGCTTCTATAAAAACCTCTGCAATTCAGTACGAAAACGACGATTTAATGCGTCCCGAAATGGGCGACGACTACGCTATTGCTTGTTGCGTAAGTTCTATGAGAGTGGGCAAGGATATGCAGCTTTTCGGCGCAAGAGCAAACCTTGCAAAATGTCTTTTATACGCTATAAATGGCGGTAAGGACGAAATGATAAAAGATAGGGAAACAGGCAAGGCTTTCCAGGTTTCCCCTGCATATATGCCCGTTTTAGGCGACGGTCCTTTAGATTATAACGACGTAATTAGCAAGTACGACAATATGATGACTTGGCTTGCAAAGCTTTACGTAAACGTATTAAATTTAATCCACTATATGCACGATAAATATAGCTACGAGGCGTTGGAAATGGCTCTTCACGATACAAACGTTCGCCGTTTCTTCGCAACCGGTATTGCAGGTCTTTCGTGTGCGGTTGACTCTCTTTCTGCAATTAAGTACGCAAAGGTTTACCCCATCCGTAACGAAGAGGGCTTGGTGGTAGATTATAAGGTGGAGGGTGACTTCCCTAAATACGGCAATAACGACGACAGGGTTGACGATATTGCAGTTTGGCTTGTAAAAACCTTTATGGAAAAAATCAAAAGCCACTACACTCACCGCAACAGCGTTCCTACTATGTCCATATTAACGATAACCTCTAACGTAGTTTACGGTAAAAACACGGGCAACACCCCCGACGGAAGAAGAGCAGGCGAGCCTTTAGCCCCCGGCGCTAACCCTATGCACGGTAGAGATACTAACGGCGCTTTAGCTTCGCTCGAATCCGTTGCAAAGCTTCCTTATCAGCACGCAAAGGACGGTATTTCCAATACCTTCTCCATAACCCCCAACTCTCTCGGCAAGGACGAAGCTTCACAGCAAACCAACCTTATCAATTTAATGGACGGCTATTGCAATAACGGCGGTTTCCACTTAAACGTAAACGTATTCAGTCGCGAAACGCTTTTAGACGCGCAAGCGCACCCTGAAAAATACCCTCAGCTCACCATAAGGGTTTCCGGCTATGCAGTAAACTTTAATAAGCTTACCAAGGAACAGCAGGATGACGTTATTTCGCGTACTATCCACGAATCATTTTAATTAACCACGGCTTACGGCAAACTAATAAGCGTTTGGTAACAATAAAATAATATAATACCGCCGACGGAAAAATCCGTCGGCGGCTTTTATTAAAAAACTTTTAATAAATTCTTTATTAAACTATTTACAACACACTAAAAATATCATATAATATACTTACTATAAAAGGAAGAGATAAGGGATGTTTAAGTTTTTAAAAGGAAAAACAAAATTTCAAATTTTTAGGTTTTTGTGCTTTATTGCATATTTAGGCTGTATTTTCGTGCTCGTTTTCGAAGCTTCCTTAAACGGCAAGCTTTCCGCTAACCAGTCAAATGCGGTAGGTGGCACTATTGCCAATACTTTTAACGATTTAAGTGGCGACCAAACCGTAGCCGTTTTACCGGAAGAAATCGTCGTTAGTAATAAAATAAGCGAGGCTAACGTGGGTGATAGCTACCAGCTTCAAACACAAACCTTGCCCGAAAATTCCACTTATAAATCCGTCGTATATTCATCATCAAACGAATCCGTTGCAACCGTTTCAAGTAGCGGTTTAATCGAGTTTCTTTCTGCCGGCGAAGCAACTATTACGGCAAGCAATCAGCATTTTTCAAGCGTGATAGATTCCTTTACCGTAACGGTTTCCAACGTCGAGGTTTCAGATATAACCTTAAGCGTTAACGCACAGCAGGAAAACGGCGTATATATCTTGGATTTAGACGTTAATAATTACGCCATATCCGCCACCGTATTGCCCGAAAACGCTACCGACCAAACCGTAACTTATTCTACTGATACAACCGCGTATATGTCGGTAAATTCCTACGGCGTGCTAACTCCTAAAAAGCACTCTAACGGCGAAGTAACTACCGTCGTCGTGTCTTCGGGTAGCATCCAAAAAGAACTTAAATTTATAGTAAAGGTAAACGAAATAGCGTTAACCTCCCTATCCGTTTCAAATCCCGTAAGCGAGGTATACGTTTCGCAAACCTATACCCCTACGGTATCGTTTACTCCCTCCGACGCAACCTATAAGGACTACACCGTAACAAGCAGTAATACCTCCGTGCTTTCTATAAGCGGAAAGGGCGTAAAGGGCGTAAGCGCAGGTACGGCAACCGTTACCGTAACCTCCACCAAATATCAAAACGTTTCTGCAAGCTTTGAAATAACGGTATTGCCTCAGCCGGAGGTAACCGATTTTAGCGCAAGGTTATCCTCGCAAGTAGTAATAGGCACTACCAATAAAATCAGCATATCTAACGTAACGCCTAAGTATGCAAACCAAAGCACTATGAAATACCGTAGCCTTAACGAAGAAGTCGCAACCGTAAACGCGTCGGGTAGCGTAAAGGCGGTGGGCTTAGGTACTGCAACTATCGAAATTTACAGTAGCGTAAACAGCTTTTCAGTTAAAACGCTTACCGTAACGGTTATAGAAAGAGTGGTGGAAGAAGATCATACTACCGACTTTAGCGTTACCTATTTACAAGGCGAACGGCCCGTAATATTTACGAATTCTCCAATAAATTTACAAGAATATTTTATAGTAGAAAATTTCCAATTCACCGAAGGATATCCTACGACGAACAAGGCAATAACCTATTCCTTATCGGGCGAAAATTCCCAAAACGGAACGATATCCGGCAGTACCCTAACGGCTAGCGCAGCGGGCGCAATAGAAGTTACTATTACGCACACGGCGTCGCGAATTTCTAAAACGGTAAGCCTTTTTGTGCTAAACGATTTCGATATAGAATTCGTACAAAGGACCGAAAGTTTCGTAGTCTTTGAAGAAAAAACCTTTGTAATATCTTCCCAGCAAGACGAGCTTCAAAATTATTTCGTAAGCGTTAATAGCCCTTCCGTTTCAATTAAAAATATTGACGGTGCTTACCATATATCTTCCGCTGAAGCGGGCGAATTTACAATTTGCGTAACCCCCGTCTATGACGGCGAGGAATATTCGCAAATGAGTAAAAGCTATAATATTTCAGTTGCTCACAACTTTGCAACCTCTATAATTTATACGGCTAATAACGAGCAGGAAAACCTTGAAATCGTGCTCGACGGCTCACCCTTAAACATTTACGTAAACGATAGCTTCGTAATTCATCCTACGGTAGATGCCGCTACGACTATAACTAACTTTGAATATTTAAGTAGCGACGAGGAGGTGCTTACCGTAGAAGGCGGAAAAATTAACGTCGTCGGCATAGGTGAAGCAACAGTAACCGTTACGGAAAGCTATTCTGGTATTCAAACTCAAATTCAAATTATAATTAATAATAAAATAATTATTAACGAAAACAACGCGTTTACCTTAAAAGCCAACAACGTAAACTTTGACAGCGAAAGTAATACCTATTCGTTAACCAACGGCTTTAGCGGAAAAATCACGGTAAACTTCGATAGCCAAAGCACCTTTAACACCGTCGTATATTCTACTAGCGACGACGAGATTATAAGTATAGGTCAAGACGGAACCTTAACTCCCCACAAGGAAGGAACGGCTACGCTTACGCTTGTTATCGACGACGGTATGCAAGATGAAATAATTTTAGAAGTAACGGTTAAGGTAGAGCGTCAACCCTTAATTCAAAACTTAAGTGAATTTTTCTATCTCGTTCGCAAGGGCTTGGGGCACTTTGGCGCTTTCGCCGTTTTAGGTATTTTCTCCACCTTAACCTATATGCTTTATCTCGATAAGGCAAAGTGGCTATTCTCAATTCCCGTCAACTTTATTTCCGGCTTCTACATAGCAATTTTAACCGAGCTTATTCAACGCTTCGTACCCGGCAGGTCCGGCGTTTGGAACGACGTAACTATCGATTTTTCAGGCTTCGTTATAGGAAGTATAATAACCGCAATAATAATCTTTATTTGTTATTTCGTAAGCTTTAGCAAAAGAAAACTGCACGAAAATAAAATTAAAAAAGAGCGTGACAGGGTAGCTTCCGAAAAGTTAGAGCAAGAGCGAAAGGAACAAAAAATTAAAGATTATTTAGAACAAGAAAGATTAGCCGAAGAGGAGCGTAATAAAATTAAGCAAAGCTCTGTCGTAAAAATAAAAATGGCAGAAAAGGATAACGATAGCAAAAATTAATAAAAATTAAAAATTTCTCGCTTACGGCTTTGTAAGCGAGATTTTTTTATTAACTAAAGCATAGTATAAGGGCAATTATAAAAAAATTTAGCAAAAGCCTGTATTTATTTGCCAGTAATTGAAGATAATGTTTTTAAGGAGAAGCTTATTTTATGGCAAAAATTTTAATTATAGGCGGTGGCGTTGCAGGGCTTTCTGCAGGCATATACGCGCAAATTGCAGGGCATAGCGCAACTATATGCGAGCGTCACTCAGTTGCAGGTGGAAACCTTACGGGATGGACGAGAAGGGGATATACAATCGATAACTGTATTCATTGGCTTACCGGTACTAACGCTTCTACGGACCTTTACAAAACCTGGTGCGATTTAGGCGCTTTGGAAAAAGTAAAGGTTTATTACGGCGAAAGCTTATACACCTACGAATACAACGGAAAAACTCTTTCGCTTTATACTGATATCGAACGGGTTAAAAGCGAAATGATAAGCGTATCTAAAAAGGACGAAAAGGAAATTTTGCAATTTATAAAAGCCGTTAAAGCGATAATGGGCTTTATGGGCATAGGTGGCAAAAACAAAAGCTCAGGGCTCAACCTTTTTCAAAAAATCGCTTCGCTTCCCGAGCTTATAAAATATAACGGTATTTCAACGGGGCAGCTTGCCGAACGCTTTTATCATCCGCTAATCCGCGGTTTTCTTATTTCCCTTTTAGGCACGGATTTTTCTGCAAGCGCCTTGCTTTGTGTGTTTGCCACCGTTTGCGGAAAAAACGGAGGCGTTCCGGAAGGCGGCTCAATGGCAATGGCACAGCGTATGGTAAGCAAATTCACTTCGCTCGGCGGCGAAATTTTAACGGGCAAGCAGGCTATAAAAATCAACTTAAAAAAGGGGGTAGCGCACTCCGTTGATTTTGCCGATAATACGCAATTGAGTGCCGACTATGTCGTAATTACTACCGATCCGCAAATAGCGTTTAACCAGCTTTTAAGCAGCAAAATGCCAAGCTGTTTTTCAAGGCTTTATAATAATAAAAGCATGCAACGCTTTTCGGGCTATCATTGTGCGTTTGCCTGCGACAGTCAAAGGGTGCCGTTTAAGGGTGATTATATCTTTGATATTTCTGCGTTATACCGTACACGGCTTCATACGAACTATCTTATTTTGCGGGAATTTACTCACGAAAAAAGCTTTGCTCCACAAAACAGAACCGTTATTCAATCTATAACCTTTTGTAACGAAAGTGACGCCCGTCAGTTTATAGAGCTTAAAAAGGACGAGCTTTCCTACTATAATTTAAAGCGAAAAATCGCCGCCGACGTGCAGTATTTAATAGGGGAAAAATTCCCTCAGCTTAAAGGCAACCTACAATTTTTAGACGTGTGGACGCCTGCAACCTATAACCGTTATACGGGCGCAGAGGTGGGCTCGTTTATGAGCTTTTTATTGCCACCTAAAGCCATACCTAAAACTCTTCCAAACAAAGTTCCGGGTGCGCGTAACGTGTTTTTGGCAACCCAATGGCAACAAGCTCCGGGCGGACTTCCCATTGCGGCAAAGGTTGGGCAATTAGCCGTACAATCCATTTTAAAAAGCGAAGCGCAAAAATCAAAAACCTTCTTTTTTCCACGCAAGCAAGCAAACAAGGTGGGCGTGCAGGGTTAAGCGTTTTGTAATTTTATTTTAAGTTTTAACAAAACTGCAAGTATAGTACAACCTACAAAAATCATATCGTATAAAACGCAATTACCGTCGTATGGTAAAAGTGCAAAGTAAAGGGGTACAGTATGATTTTTGATTTTTTATCGCTACTTTTTAACAAAATCTTTTTGTTTACGGGTTTGGTGCAAAAAGGCGGCACCTTTCCCAATCCGCTTTCCGCCGAAGATGAAAAAAAGTATTTGGCTCTCGCTCAAAACGGGGATAAAGAGGCTAAAAATATTTTAGTAAAGCACAATATGCGCCTCGTGGCTCACGTTGTAAAAAAGTATTCAGGCGCGGCAGAAACGGACGATTTAATGTCGGTGGGCTCTATCGGCTTAATTAAGGCAATAAACACCTTTAAGGCGGGCAAGGGCACTCAGCTTGCTACCTACACCGCCCGTTGCATTGAAAACGAAATTTTAATGCTTATTCGCGCAAGCAAAAAGCACAAAAACACCGTTTCCTTGCAAGATACGATAGGGGTAGATAAGGACGGAAACGAGTTAACGCTAATCGACCTTTTAGCCGAAAAGGAGGAAAGCGTTTTTTCGCAGGTGGAAAAAAGTATTCAGCGCGAAAAATTCGTTAAGCTTTTAAGGGAAACCTTGTCCGAGCGTGAATTTTCTATCCTTTCAATGCGCTACGGGCTAATAGACGATATCGCCCTGCCCCAGCGCGAGGTTGCTAAAAAGCTTGGAATTTCCCGCTCGTATATTTCGCGAATTGAAAAAAGAGCAATAGAAAAAGCAAGGGAAAGCCTTAATAAGCAAGATTTCTTTATCGATTAACTTGACTTAACGCTTTACTTTTTGTATACTTATTAAATAATAAGTAACAAATACGGAGCTTTTGGATGAATATTTACGAAGAATTACAAGAACGCGGTTTAATCGCACAGGTTACCGACGAAGCGGAAATAAAAGAACTTATAAACAACGGTGGCGCTCGCTTTTATATCGGCTTTGACCCCACGGCAGACAGCTTGCACGTAGGTCACTTTATGGCGCTTTGCCTTATGAAAAGATTGCAAATGGCAGGCAACCGCCCCGTAGTTTTAGTTGGTGGTGGAACGGGCCATATCGGCGATCCTTCCGGTAGAACGGATATGCGTTCTATGCTCACTACAGAAATGATAAACTATAACTGCGAACGCTTTAAAAAGCAAATGGAACGCTTTATTGAATTTGGCGAAGATAAAGCAATTATGGTAAATAATGCAGATTGGCTTTTAAAGTTAAATTACGTAGAGCTTTTGCGTGAAGTAGGCGCTTGCTTTACCGTAAACAATATGCTCCGTGCAGAATGCTATAAGCAAAGGATGGAAAAGGGACTTTCCTTCCTTGAATTCAACTATATGATTATGCAGGGCTACGACTTTTATTATTTAAGCGAAAACTACGGCTGCAATATGCAATTTGGCGGTAACGACCAATGGAGTAATATGCTTGCAGGTACGGAGCTTATCCGTAAAAAGACGGGTAAGGACGCTTACGCTATGACTATAACCCTTCTTTTAAACAGCGAAGGCAAAAAGATGGGTAAAACCGCAAGTGGCGCAGTATGGCTTGACGAAAATAAAACTTCCCCCTACGATTTTTATCAGTATTGGAGAAACGTTGACGACGCCGACGTTATGAAGTGTATAAAAATGCTCACCTTTATCCCTATGGATGAAATTCGTCAAATGGAAACTTGGGCAGATAACCGTATTAACGAAAAGAAGGAAATTTTAGCGTACGAATTAACCAAGCTAGTTCACGGCGAAGAAAAGGCAAAAACGGCGCAAGCTCAGGCAAAGGCGGCGTTTGGCGGCTCAACCGAAAATCTTCCTTCAAAGGATATAAAGGTAGAAGTGCAAACTATTATTCCCGTATTAGTTGCGGCAGGTATATGCTCTTCTAACGGCGAAGCAAGAAGATTAATTCAGCAAGGTGGCGTAACCTTAAACGAAACTAAGGTTACCGATATTAATGCGCCCGTAAAATCAGGCGACGTTATTCACAAGGGCAAAAAAGTTCATATAAAAATAAATTTATTATAATTTCAGCTTAATTAATGCGGCTTTTTTAAGCCGCATTATGCGTTTTTAAACCTTAAAAAATTTTATTACTATGCAACAAAATTACTTATCCGTTTTAGGTCAATGCGTAACCGAAAAGGTTATAGAAAAATCCCGTTTTATAACTACCTCCCGCCATATAGAAAGCGAGGAGGAGGCGCGCGCGTTTATAGCCGAGTTAAATAAAAAATATTCCGACGCCACTCATAACTGTTGGGCGTTTATTTCCGATACGCTTGGAAATCTACTTCGCTTTTCCGACGACGGCGAACCGCAAGGCACGGCAGGTATGCCTATGTTAGAGGTTTTAAAGGTAAAAAAGCTAATGCAAACGGCGGTTGTGGTAACGCGCTATTTTGGCGGAATAAAGCTTGGCGCAGGTGGCTTAGTTAGGGCATATTCCGGCTCCGTTGCCGAAAATATCGAAAGGGCGCAAAAGGTTTTTTATCAAGTCTGCGCCGAAAGCTTATATACGGTTGACTACCCCTTGGTGGACGCCATTTCACGCTATTTTTCACAGCGAGAATGCGAGGTTAAAAGTACCGACTACGGCAATCAGGTAACCTATACCGTAGCAGTTAAAAAGGATGCGGAAAACGCCTTTAACGCCG
The DNA here is from genome assembly GCA_015069485.1 of Clostridiales bacterium. Lineage (GTDB taxonomy): Bacteria > Bacillota > Clostridia > Christensenellales > Borkfalkiaceae > Coproplasma. The sequence goes on from SVIM01000008.1 coordinate 31,133, forward strand.
AGGTTATAAACCTTTTAAACGGCAAGGTAAAGGTGCAAAAGCTAAAAGAATATTTTTACCCCTTTAAGGTATAAACGGCGTATATTTAGGCTGTGTTAGGGGCTTATATAAAGTTATGAAAATTCAAATAATCGGCTTTGCGGGAAGCGGAAAGTCAACGCTTGCCGCAAAGCTTTCAAAAAAGTACAATTTACCCGTATTGCATCTCGATTCCGTATATTGGGAGGGTGATTGGCAGGTTAAGGATTTTGCCAAACAGCAAGAGGAAGTTAAAAAATTTATTACAGAAAATAACGATTACGTAATCGAAGGGAATTATTTTAAGCTTGTTCCCGAACGCTTTTCTTCTTGCGATAAGCTTATATTTTTAAACTACAACCGTTTTTACTGCTTTAAAAAGGCATACCAAAGGTATAGGCAGTTTAAAGGCACCTGTCGCCCCGATTTACCTTGTAAAGAAAAGTTTGATTTTGCCTTTGCAAAGTGGATACTTTTCGACCAGCGCACGGCTAAAAAGCGCAAGCAAATTAAGGGCGCAATAAGCGCCTGCAAGGGTGAAGTGCTAACCTTTAAAAACCAAAAAGAATTGCAAAAATATTTAATTAACCAAGGCATATTATTGGGGTAATTAAAAAAACTCGCAAAAAAATGCGTAAAAAATTAAATAAAAAACCGTGAGGCAAACGCTTGCCTCACGGTTTTTATTATATTAATTATTCAATAACTTTTATCCAGCCTTCGGGGGCTTCTAATCTGCCCATCTGAATACCCGTTAAGGTATCGTAAAGCTTTTGTGTAATAGGGCCTATTTTATCGCCGAAAACAATTTCCTTTCCGTGGTCAACAATTTTACCTACGGGTGAAATAACTGCCGCAGTTCCGCAAAGACCGCACTCTGCAAAGTCGTAAACCTCTTCAAGCTTTACGGGTCTATGCTCAACGGTAAGTCCCAAATACTTTTCTGCAACGAAGCAAAGCGAACGGCGTGTAATGGAAGGAAGTATGCTATCCGATTTAGGTGTAACAACCTTTCCGTCTTTGGTTACGAATAAAAAGTTCGCGCCACCCGTTTCTTCAACGAAGGTTCTCGTCGCAGGGTCTAAATATAAGTTTTCGTCAAAGCCCTTTTTGTGCGCGTCAACTATGGCGTGCAAGCTCATTGCGTAATTTAATCCCGCTTTAATATGTCCCGTACCGTGGGGGGCAGCTCTGTCGAAATCGGAAACTCTTATAGTAATGGGCTTTACGCCACCCTTAAAGTAAGGGCCAACGGGCGTTGCAAACATTCTAAATTGATATTCTTCGGCAGGCTTTACGCCGATAACTGCAGAAGAACCGAACATAAAGGGGCGAATATAAAGCGTTGCTCCACTTCCGTAAGGAGGAACGAAGTCCTTATTTGCCGCAACAACCTTTTCAACGGCTTCTAAAAATTTTTCCTTTGGTAAGGCAGGCATCTCTAAACGGTTTGCCGAATCAATCATCCTTTCCGCGTTTAAATCAGGGCGGAAGCACACGATATTTCCGCTTTCCGTTCTATAAGCCTTTAAGCCTTCAAACGCAGTTTGCGCGTATTGCAAAACGCCGGCGCACTCCGTTAAAACAATTTTGTCGTCAGTAGTAATTTCGCCATCGTCCCATTTGCCGTTTTTGTAGTTGCAAACAAAGCGATAAGGTGTTTTTATATATCCAAAACCTAAATTATTCCAATCTAAATTAGCAGCCATAATTGCACTCCGTATAAAATATTACATTAATTATACAACCGCAAGCTTTTAATGTCAATAGTGGTATTGACAATTTTTTAACAAAATGCTAAAATAAAGATGAATTTTTTTAATTGGATAAAATATATGTCGGAAATTACTTTAATCGAAGTGCAAAAAAAAGATAAAACGCGTTGCAGCGTCTATATCGACGGCGCATTTTATTGCGGAATTAAGGCAGAGGTTGCCGTAAAATATCGCTTAAAGGCAGGTATGCAAATAGAAAAAGCAACCCTTGACGAAATTCAACTTGAAACGGAAAAATCCGTCGCTCTTGAAAAAGCGTTAACGCACCTTTCTGCAACGATAAAAACGGAAAAGCAAATGCGTGATTTTTTGGCAAAAAAGGGCTATACGCAAGCCGTTATAGAAGAGGTTTTGCAAAAGCTAATTTCATACGGTTATATTAACGACGAAAACTACTGTCGCTCCTTCGTCAATTCAGTACGGGGCAAGGGCAAAAGGGCGATAGAGCTAGAGCTTTATAAAAGGGGTGCAAAAAAGTCGGCTATATCTGCCGTGCTCGAAGGCTTTGAAGAAGACGAGGATGAGGTTTTATCCCTTGCAAAAAAGCATTTAAGGGGCAAAGAAATAACTAAGCAAAACCTGCAAAAAACTATAAAATATTTAATGGGCAAGGGGTACGACTACGAAGCCTGCAAATCGGCAATAGATAAAATTGGGGACTTAGATGAAGACGATTTATTTTGATAAAATAGATAGTACCAACGATTATTGCAAGCAAAACGATAGCGGTGAAGATTTGTTAGTGGTTGCAAAAAAGCAAACGGCAGGCAGGGGCACAAAGGGCAGAAGCTTTACCTCCGACGAGGGCGGTCTTTATTTATCGCTGCTAAAGCACTATAAAAATTTCCCCGCACATAACGCCTTTAAAATACTTATAAACGCCTGCGTTGCAGTATGTAAAACATTAGAACAATGCGGTGTTAAGCCGGTTATTAGATGGTCTAACGATATTTTGGCAAACGGCAAAAAAATAAGTGGCACGCTTATCGAAAATACCTTTTCAAACGGGCATATATGCCGTTCAATTGTGGGAATAGGCTTAAATATTAACAACGAATTTAACGGCGATCTTCGTCAAATTGCAACCTCGCTTAAAGAGGTAAGCAATAAAAATTTTAGCGTTAATAAGGTTTTAGAAATTCTTAAAAATAACTTAAACAACGAATATTCTATTAAAGAATATAAAAGCTATATGCCTTGGCTTAACGGCTTGGTTTTATTAAAAACGGAGCAGGGGGAAGCGCAAGCAACCGCTTTAGATATCGCGGACGACGGCAGGTTAATTTGTAAAATCGGCGAAGAAATAAGGGTTATTTCTTCTGCAGAGGTTTCTTTAAGGTTTCAATATGAATTATGCTTTATCAAATGAACAAATGCGCAACGCAGACCAATATACCATTAACGCTTTGGGCGTTTCTAGCCAAACCTTAATGCAAAGGGCGGGCGAAAAAATTTTCCGCGAGGTAATTTTCGCTTTGCAAAATTTAAGCAATCAAAGCGTTTTAGTCGTATGCGGTACGGGCAATAACGGTGGCGACGGCTTCGTTTGCGCACAGCTTTTAAAAAATAGTAAAGTAAAGGTTAAGGTGTATGCGTTTTCGGGCAATCTTTCAAGCGATTGCGCAAGGGAAAAGCAAAATTACTCGGGCAAATACGCAGATAATATAGACGGCGACTACGGTATTATCGTAGACTGCATTTTCGGTACGGGGATTTGCCGTGAGGTTGGCGAAAAGCACGCCGAAATTATTAAAAAAATTAATAAAAGCCCGGCCTTTAAAATTTCCGCTGATATTCCAAGCGGAATAAACGGCGACAACGGGTTAGCGTTAGGCGTTGCGGTAAAGGCGGATTTAACCGTTGCCATTGCCGAGTATAAATTAGGGCATTTTTTAAACGACGGCAAGGATTATTGCGGAAAAATAGTTAAGGCCGATATAGGAATTTCTCTTCCCCAAAACGGGTACGCTCGGGTTTTTGATAATGCGGATATTAAAAGCATTTTACCTAAACGCAAGCAAAATTCCAACAAGGGAACTTACGGCTTAGCGAATATAGTTGCGGGAAGCGAAATCTTTCCCGGCGCTGCCGCGCTATCGGTAGCGGCGGCGTTAAAAAGCGGTTGCGGATACGTTCAGCTAACTTGCCAAAGCTTTTTAAAAAAGGCGTTATTTCCAATATATCCCCAGGCCATTTACTCAAAAATTACCAATTCGTCTGCAGAGGCAATAGCTATCGGAATGGGTTGCGAGCGTTCTACAGCCCTTTACGAAACTTTAAAAAATTTACTAACAAACTACGGCGGAAAGCTTTTAATTGACGCCGACGGAATAAACATTTTGTCTATGGCTGGCGCGCATATTTTAAAGGAAAAGCGTTGCGAGGTTTTAATCACTCCACATATAAAAGAATTTTCACGCTTAACTAAAATCAGCGTTGAAAAAATTTTATCAGATCCTGTAAAGCACGCAAAGGACTTCGCCAAGGAATACGGCGTAACCGTTCTTTTAAAATCCTCGACAAGCGTAATTACAAACGGTGAAAATACTATAATTAATATTAAAGGCTCGTCAGCGCTCGCAAAGGCAGGTAGTGGCGATATGCTGTCGGGGCTTTGCTGCGGCATTTTGGCGCAGGGCAAAAATTTATTTGAAGGGGCAATAATTTCCTCCTATATTTTAGGGCTTTCGGCAGAGTTAGCGGAAAAAGAAAACACCGCTTACGCCACCACCAGCACCGAAATTATAAAAAATCTGGCAAACGCGTTTTTATGCTTGACAAAGTAATTTAGCTTTGTTAAAATAAAGGTGTTAAAAGGGAGTAGTTAATAGGTTTACGGCAACAATCTCCGGTAATAAAAACCGTGCCGTATTCCCCTTAATTTCGTTTAATAACGGAACGCGTAGGAACAAGACTTTTGACTTAAGTGCATTTAAGTCAAAGGTCTATTTTTTTTGCCTTAAACGCTTTTACGCCCTTTAATTTTAGTCAAAAAATATTACAAAAGAGGTTTTTATGATTTTTTTGCAAATTTTACTCTTACTCGTAGGTTTCGTGCTTTTAGTTAAGGGCGCAGACTGGTTTATTGACGGCGCTGCAGGTATAGCTGCAAAATTAAAGGTTTCCACCTTCGTAATCGGCTTAACAATCGTTGCGCTTGGCACTTCCGCGCCCGAAGCGGCAACTTCCATCGTGGGCGCAATCAAAGGGGAAGGCGATATTATTATCGGCAACGTTTTGGGCAGTAATATAATTAACATTTTATTAATTTTAGGTATTTGCTCGTTTTTTGCGCAAATCCCCATCGAAAAAAGCTCAAAGCTTATCGAGCTTCCTTTTTTAATTATAGTCTCCGCGCTCTTTATCCTTTTAGGCGTAATCGGCTCAACCTTCGTTTGGTGGGAAGGCTTAATTTTATTGGGCTTATACGGCGCTTTTATGGCTTATACTATAGTTATGGCAACAAAAAGCAAATCAGCGTTAATTGAAGACGCCGTACCCCAGTCAATCGAGCAAGAAGCTATCGTAGAGGTTTACGATAGTAAAATAAAAGCCTTTTTTGCAAAGGCTTCAAACAAGTACGAAGAGCTTAAGCAAAAAGTGTGGTTCTTAATTATTTTAACCATAGTAGGGCTTGCATTAGTCGTTTTAGGGGCTGATTTCGTAGTGGATTCGGCAACCTATATCGCAGGTAAAATGGGTATTCCCGATATGGTTATAGGCTTAACGGTAGTAGCGTTTGGTACTTCGCTTCCCGAGCTCGTAACTTCCGTTTCCGCAGCAAAAAAGGGCGATATGGGTATAGCCACGGGCAATATTATAGGCAGTAACCTTTCTAACCTTCTCTTCGTTGGCGGGCTAGGCTTTATCGCTTCTGGCGGCGTAGCAATTAACGTGGATGTTACCACTTTCGTAATAGACACCGTCGTTTCTATTTTAGCTACTTTAATTTTATGGTTCTTTGCATTTGGCAAAAAGCAATCGCTTACTAAAGCGTCCGGCGTAATAATGATAGGCGTTTTAGCAGTTTACTACGTTTACCTATTTTTAATGGCGTTCGGCGTAATAGTTCTTTAACGGTAAGGTATAAAAAAGCTTATCCAGGTCAACAATATTTATAGGGCAGTACATATAATAAAATATACACACTGCCAAAGTTTGCGTCCTATTTATATTCGCAAACGGAGAGGTTGATATGGAAATTAAACGAGGAGAACTGTATTACGCAGATTTATCACCGGTTGTGGGCAGTGAACAGGGTGGCGTTCGTCCCGTGCTTATCGTGCAAAACGACGTCGGCAATAAATATTCGCCAACAATAATTGCGGCGGCGGTAACAAGCAAAATAAACAAGGCAAAATTGCCCACACATATAGAATTGCCGTGTAATAGCTACGGGCTTCAAAAGGATTCGGTAATTTTATTAGAACAAATACGCACGCTTGATAAGCGAAGACTTAAAGAACGCATCGGTGAGCTTAACGAGTCAACAATGTCAAGGGTCGATAAAGCCATATTAATAAGCCTTGGCTTTGCAAAATAAATAAAAGCGCTGGAATTTCCGGCGCTTTTTTATTTAATTTTGCTTTAAAAATCTTTAAGGTTATGGTATAATAAATTTATGGTTAAAAATTTATTAAAGTATTTAAAAATAAATTATGGCAAATTAAGCTTAATTTTAACGCTTATCGGCGTCGTTTTACTCGCTTCCGACCTTATTACCAAGCATTTAGAAGAAGCGTATAACTGGAACTTTTGGCACGACGTTGACGCGTTAAATTGGCTAATTTTCGTTGAAAGCGGGCACAGAAATCCAGGCGCCGCCTTTAGCTTTTTAGCAAATGCAGAGTGGGGGCAAGCCTTTTTAATTACGCTAACCGTAATAATGCTTATAGTATTAATTGCAGTATTTATTTTTATGCCCGAACGCTTTGCGCTTTTAAAGGTCGCCCTCGTTTTAATAATTTCCGGCGCGTTAGGAAATTTAGTCGACAGAATTGCCTTTGGCGAAGTGCGCGACTTCGTTTGGATAAATATTTTCGGTAGCTTCGCCTGTTGCAACTTTGCCGATTTTTGGATTGTTATCGGCGCAATAATTGCAGGCATAGACGTTTTGTTTTTAAACGAATTTTCGTTAATTCCCTTAACTAAAAAAGCCCAAGAAGCGCAAAAAGCAGAAAGGCAAGCACAGCTTTTAAATGCTCAAAATAAAATTGATGCGGATATATCATCCAACGAACAAGAAAATTCCGCTAATATTACCAAAGAAGAATAATGGAAAGGATAATAATTATTGCCGAAGAGGCGTGCCCAAGATTAGACGTGTTTTTAACGGAAAATCTTTCAAATCACACCCGTTCGGCAGTTAAAAAATTAATAGATAACGGCGCGGTTACTGTCAATGGAAAAAGGGCAAAATCTTCGCAAGATATTAAGGCGTTAGACGAGGTTATCGCCCAAATTCCCGACCCTGTCACCTACGAGGTTAAGCCAGAAAATATCCCCTTAGATATCGTTTACGAGGACGACGATATCGCCGTAATCAACAAGGCGCAGGGTATGACCGTGCATATGGGTAACGGTAATTTTGAAGGCACTTTAGTAAACGCCCTTTTATATCACTTAAAAAGCCTGTCGGGCATAAACGGCGTAATTCGCCCCGGCATCGTTCATAGAATCGATAAAGATACTTCTGGGCTTTTAGTCGTTGCTAAAAACGATACCGCCCATTTAAGCCTTTCCCGCCAAATTGCCGAAAAATCCTGTAAGCGCCAATATATTGCGCTACTTGAAGGCGTTTTAAAGGAAGATAGCGGAAATATTACCACATATATCGGCAGAAACCCTAACGACAGAATAAAAATGTCGGTAGTTCCCCCTGAAAAAGGAAAAATTGCCATCACCGATTTCAGCGTTATAAAAAGGTTCGAAAGGTTTACCTTGTGCCAATTTAATTTACACACGGGCAGAACTCATCAAATAAGGGTACACGCCCAACACTTAAAGCATCCAATAGTGGGCGATACGGTTTACGGAGTAAAAAAGCAAGCCTTTAAATTAAACGGTCAGCTTCTTCACGCCGAAAAATTAGTACTTACCCACCCCAAAACGGGAGAAAGGATGGAATTTTTTGCAGAAATGCCTTGCTATTTTAAAGAAGTTTTAAATAAATTAAAATAATTTTACACTTATGCTAAAAATAATTTCGGCAAAGTCAAAGCTTTGTAAAAAACTTAATATTAAAAAAGGCGACGTTATTTTGGCGTTCGACGGCTTTGAAGCCGTCGATTCTTTAGACTATCTTTTTTACGACAGCCAAGAAAGCTTTACGCTAACGCTTAAAAATTCTTTGGGTGAAGTAAGGGAAGTAAAGGTGCAAAAACAAGAATTTGAAAGCTTGGATTTAACCTTTGAGCAAGAAGAAAAAATGCGTACCTGCCACAACAACTGCACTTTTTGCTTCGTTGATCAAATGCCCCCTAACATGCGCGAAAGCTTGTATGTAAAGGACGACGACTACGTTATGAGCTTTATGTGCGGTAACTTCGTAACGCTTACAAACCTTTCTGAAAAGGAGCTGGAAAGAATTATAAGGCTACGCCTTTCGCCCCTATACGTTTCCGTTCATACTATGAATAAGGACTTGCGTTGCAAGCTTATGAATAACCGCTTTGCAGGAAAAATCGTCGAGCAATTAAAACGCCTTACTCAAGCCGGAATAGAGGTTCATTGTCAGGCAGTAATAGTTCCCGGCTTAAACGACGGCGAAAATTTAGAATACACCGCAAGGGAGCTTTTTGCAATGTATCCGTCCGTTTGCGACTTGGCGGTCGTTCCTACGGGAATAACAAAATTCCGTGATTGCCTGCCATATATCCCCGATATAACTGCAGAAAGCGCCAAAAAGGTGTTGGAGCTTTGCGATAAATTAAATAAGAAATTCGGGGTAAATTTCCTTCTTCCTGCAGACGAATATTTTATACGAAGCAACACGCCCTTTAAAGACGCGGAATTTTACGGGGATTTTTCGCAAATAGAAAACGGAATAGGGATGACGGCTAAATTTATACAAGATTTTCAATCAAGCCTAAAAAAATCCTCCCTTAAAACGCAAAAAAAAGTTGCCGTAGTGTGTGGGGTAAGCATAGCGCCGACTATGCAAGAATTATGCCAAAAGGCAAACGGCGCAGTTAAAAATTTACACGCCTTTGCGCTACCTATAAAAAATAAGTTTTTTGGCGAAACGGTAACTTGCACGGGGCTACTTACGGGTGGCGATATTTTAGATGAATTATTAAATAACTCAAGCATATTCGACACCGTAATCATCCCTGCAAACACCTTAAAGGAATTTGAAGACGTGTTTTTAGACGGTATGACCGTTGAAGAATTAACTGCAAAATTAAAAGATAAAAAAGTTATAATTAATAGAAATTCTGAAGACTTTTTTAAAAGCCTTCTTAAAGGATAAATAATATGGCAAATCCCTTAATTGCAATTGTAGGCAGACCTAACGTCGGTAAAAGCACGTTTTTTAATAAGGTTGCCGGAAGAAAAATTAGCATAACCGAAGATAGACCGGGCGTAACCCGCGATAGATTGTATTGCGATGCAGAGTGGCGCGGAAAAAACTTTTCTATGGTAGATACGGGCGGTATCGAGCTTAATTCCGAAGACACTATGTGGAAGGAAATTAAAAAGCAAGCAGAGGTTGCTATCGAAACGGCTCAGGTTATTTTATTTTTCGTGGACGGAAAGGAGGGCTTAACTACCTCCGACTACGACGTTGCCGATATGCTTCGCCGTAGCAAAAAGCCCGTAATTTTAGTCGTTAATAAAATCGACGAATATTCCGAAGATAAAATTTTTGAATTTTACGCTTTGGGCTTGGGCGAGCCTTACCCCGTTTCTGCAGAGCATAGCACGGGCATAGGCGACGTTTTAGACGAAGCTGTTTCTTGGTTTGAAAAATACGAAAACGAGGATGACGAAAGTATTAAAATTGCCGTTGTGGGCAAGCCCAACGCAGGCAAGTCCAGCCTTGTAAACAAGCTTTTAGGCTTTGAACGCTCAATAGTTACCAATATTGCAGGTACAACCCGTGATGCAATCGATACGAAATTTGAATTCGACGGCAAAAAATATACCATTATCGACACGGCTGGTATTAGAAAAAAGAGCAAGGTTGAAGACGACGTAGAATATTATTCCGTTATGCGCGCCTTTGACGCCGTTCGCCGTGCCGACGTTTGCTTATTAGTCGTAGATAGCACCGAAGGATTAACCGAGCAGGATACTAAAATTATCGGCTATGTGCACGAGCAAGGCAAGCCTTCAGTAATAGTTATGAACAAGTGGGACTTGGTTGAAAAGGACACGAACACTATTAACAAGTTTAACGAAAAGCTTGCGCAGGATTTAAAGTTTATGGACTATTTTAAATCCATTTACGTTTCGGCAAAATCCGGTCAGCGTACCGAAAAAATTATGTCGTTCGTTGACGAGGTTTACGAGCACGCGCATTTCCGTGTTTCCACAGGCACTTTAAACGACTTAATTTCCGATACTATCCGTTCTAACGAACCGCCTTCGTTTAACGGCAGAAGATTGAAGGTTTACTACTCCTCGCAAGTTTCCGTCGCACCTCCAACCTTCGTGTTGCACGTAAATGCGGTAGAGCTTATGCACTTTTCATACGAAAGATTTTTAGAAAACACTTTGCGCAAATCCTTCAATTTTTCTGGTACTCCCATAAAAATTATCGTAAGGGAAAAAGGCGATAAGGAATAAGCTTATGGCAGAACTTTCGTTTATAAACACTTGGTATTGGTTTTTGTTGGGCGCAGTAATAAGCTACTTTATAGGTTGCTTTAACTTTGCGGTTTTAATCTCCCACATAAAAAAATCCGATATCCGTAATATTGGCAGCGGCAACCCGGGCACTATGAATATGACGCGTACTTTTGGCTTAAAGGTTGGTCTTATAAACTTTTTTTGCGACGCGTTCAAGGGTATGATACCCGTATTTGCAGGATATTTAATTTTTAAAGGCTTTTATTTTGAAGGAACCGAAATTATCGTTTCCGACTTTGCAAGGTTCTTTTTTGGGCTATTTGCAGTAATAGGGCACGTTTTCCCCGTAACTATGAAGTTTAAGGGCGGTAAGGGTATAGCAACTACCCTAGGTCTTTTTTGGGCGGCTCTTTCGTGTGAAGAGTGGTGGTTGATTCTCGTTGCGTTCGTTTTCCTTTTAGGAATCGTTGCGTATATTGCCTTAACCGAGTGGGGCTCAATGGGCTCGCTTATAGGCGTTTCCGGGCTTTCCGTTTGGCAAGGCTTATTCATTTTCTTCCGCTATCAAAGCTCCCTTCAAAGCGTGTACGTAATAATAATTTTTATGCTGATTTTATCGCTAAATTTATTAACTTGGCTCGCTCACAACAAAAACCTAATAAAGCTTTTGGCAGGGGAAGAGCATAGAACTTCTATTCTTGGCAAAATTAAAAATAAGCTTAAAAAGTCTTGAATATCGTTCAAATTAAATAAAATATAAAATAAAAGCGGCGAGTTATTGCTCACCGCTTTTTTAAATACTATCGTTATTTATCGTCTTCGTTGCAAGAAATTCTATATTCAATCGTGGGGTTAACCTTTAAAATTGCCGTTACAAAATCGTTATACCACTCTTCGTTTACAACTATAACTATAAATTGTCCTTCCGTTTCAACGCCGTCCTTAATTTCGCCCTTAAAATAAACGGAAAGCTTGTTTAATTTAGTGTCGAGTAAAATCGTTTGCACCTTTTCAATTTCAAACTTGGATTTTATCAGGCCAAAGCAGGTAGTAAAATACTTATCGTCAACGGCGTAGTAAGAATTTTTTAAAATACTAACTAAAATAACGGCAAGCGCAACGGATACGGCAAACATTAAAACGTACTGAATAATTTTATATTCGGGGTTAGGGGCAGAAGCCAAGCCGTAGCGAATAACCTGATACAGCGTTATTCCAAAGCCAACGGCGCATAATATTAACGCAACGTAAATTAAAGCTTTTATTAATTTTGTAAATTGATATTTAAAGGTTTTCATAAGTATATTATACACTCAACTTTAATAAAAATCAACATTTTTTTTGCAAAGCAAAATTAATACCTTTAAACGTTTGAAATATTTTATATAATAGGTTAAAATATATGTATTAACTTTACTTGGCAAAAGTTTTTGCTAATAGGAGAAATATGATTAAGCTTATAAAAGGCGGTGTTTACTACACCGAAGGAAAGTTATTAAAAGAAAGCGTAGCTTTTATGGTCGAAGCAAAAAAGCAAAAGGCTATAAAGGGTACTATTGCGTATAACATTTTATCTTCACATAACGTGGGGGACGAAAACAATTTAAAAATTAAGTTCGACGCAATGGCCTCGCACGATATTACTTACGTAGGCATAATTCAAACGGCAAAGGCATCCGGGCTTGAAAAATTCCCCTTGTCATACACTCTTACAAACTGCCATAATTCCCTTTGTGCGGTAGGTGGAACAATTAACGAGGACGACCATGTATTCGGTCTTTCCGCAGCAAAAAAATACGGCGGAAATTACGTTCCTCCTCACCTTGCGGTAATTCACCAATATATGCGCGAAATGAAGGCAGGCTGCGGTAAAATGATACTCGGCTCAGACAGTCATACTCGCTACGGTGCGCTTGGTACTATGGCTGTTGGCGAAGGTGGGCCCGAGCTTGTTAAACAGCTTTTAAATCAAACCTACGATATTAAAAAACCTGAAGTAATTGCGGTATATCTTAAGGGTAAACCCAAAAAAGGCGTTGGACCTCAAGATATTGCAATAGCCTTAATAGGCGCAACCTTTAAAAAGGGGTTTGTTAAAAATAAGGTATTAGAATTCATTGGCCCCGGCGTAAAAAATCTTTCTATGGACTACCGCCTTGGCATTGACGTAATGACCACGGAAACGACCTGTTTATCCTCCGTTTGGGAAACGGACGAAACGGTTAAAGAATATTTAAAGCTTCATAATAGGGAAGAAGATTATAAGCAGTTAAAGCCTGCAGACCCCGCTTATTACGACGGCGCGGTAGTAATCGATTTATCTAAAATAGAGCCTATGATTGCCCTTCCTTTCCACCCCTCTAACGCATATACCGTAAGGGAGGTAATCGACAACGCCGCCGATATTTTAGGCGAAATCGAAGCAAACGGAAACAAGCTTAAGGGCAACAATACCTTCCGTTTAACCGATAAAATTAAGGATGGTAAGGTTTTCGTAAGCCAAGGTATAATCGCAGGCTGTGCGGGCGGTATGTACGAAAATATTGCCGAAGCAGCCGAAATTTTAAAGGGTCATAGCTGTGGCTTTGACGAATTTTCGTTAAGCGTTTATCCTCAATCTCAGCCCGTATTTAAAAGCCTTGTGGATAACGGATATATTTCCAATCTAATGCAGTCGGGCGCAATCGTTAAAACGGCGTTCTGCGGTCCTTGCTTCGGCGCGGGCGATACCCCTGCAAATAACGGCCTTTCTATTCGCCACACCACTCGAAATTTCGAAAATAGAGAAGGCAGTAAGCTTGGCGAAGGTCAGCTTGCGGCGGTTGCGTTAATGGACGCGCGCTCTATTGCGGCAACGGCGGCAAACGGCGGTGTTTTAACCCCCGCAACCGAGGTGGAATATACCAAAAAACTCAAAAAATATTACTTCGATAAGTCCATATACGAAAATAGGGTGTATATTGGGGAAAATAATGCAAACGAAGGTGTTAACCTCGTTTACGGCAACAATATTGCCGACTGGCCCGAGCAAATTGCCTTAACTCAAAATATTTTAATCAAGGCAGTTTCCGTAATCTCCGACCCCGTTACGACTACCGACGAATTAATACCTTCGGGCGAAACTTCTTCATATCGCTCCAACCCCTTGCGCCTTGCAGAATTTACCCTTTCAAGAAAGGACCCGCAGTATGTAAGTAGGGCAAAGGCGGTAAAGGCGGACGAGCTTTTAAGAAGGGAAAACGGAGCGTTACCCGAAGAAGTATTAAAGGAAGTGGGCATAGAAATCCCTGCAAACACCTTGTACGGCAGCTGCGTTATTGCCAAAAAGCCCGGGGACGGCTCTGCTCGCGAGCAGGCGGCTTCCTGCCAACGAGTTTTAGGTGGCGTTGCCAATATTGCGCTTGAATACGCAACCAAGCGCTATCGCTCCAACCTTATAAACTGGGGTATGCTTCCCTTAATTGCAAAAAGCTTTGACTTTAAGGTTGGCGACTATATTTTAATCGAAAATATTACCGATTATATAAAGCAAGAAAACCCCGTTATACCTGCAAAGCATATATCTGGTGGCAAGGTAAAGCAGGTTAGCTTCGAGGTTGGCTCACTAACTCAAGAAGAAAAGCAAATAATACTTCAAGGTTGCCTTATAAACTTTAATAAAAACAAATAACTAAAAGCCCGTTGCAAGCTTTTGCAACGGGCTTAAATTTTAATGTTTGGGGCATATATGCCGTCCAATTTGCATTTTTGTGGTAAATTTTTAGTTAAAACGAAATTGATTTAGGTGGAAGGCGGTGGGGTTTTTTAGGTAATTTTCCACCTCTGCCAGGCACAAATTTAGGGTGTCTGGGTTTAGGCAATTCTACCTTTTTACCTTCTTTTTCTTTGCAGCTTGGACAATTTTCGTCTTGACAATTTTTATCCTCGCAGTCTTTGCACTTATCCTTTTCGCAGTCTTTGCACTTGTCCTCGTCGCAAGCGCCGTCTTTATAGTTTTTGCCCTTGCATCTTTCGTCTAATAAGCTACTTTTATTAATCTTGCTTCCGCACTTGGGGCAAAACATATCGCCAAAATCGTTCATTTCGTTATTCCACATATGCATATCGTTGCCTTTTTTACTTTCGTTTGTTCTAACTTGTTCCGTGCGTCTATCCATCGTTTCACCGTTCATCGTACTTCCCTTAGAACAACCAACGGCTCCGCACGCCGTAGCAATAGCTACTGCGGAAATTATTAAATTTACTATCAATCTTTTCATACTAACAGTATGTAAAAAAAATAAATTTACTATTCACTTGTTGCAATTTTTTTTACTCCGTGCTATAATATCCTTGCCCGAGTTTAAAGGTTCGCCTAAAAACGAGGGGGAGTAATAATGCGTAATCTCTTGGCGTTTTAGTCAAGAAGTTTTTTTGCGTGCTTTTAATTTCCCCCGCTCGGCGCGGAGGAATTTTTTTATGTCAGAAAATAGGCTTGCTGTTGTTAGCATTATAGTTGAAAACCGTGAAAATAGCGAAAAAATAAACGCTATACTTTCGCAATACGGCGAATATATGGTGGGGCGTATGGGCGTTCCCTATAAAGAAAGGGGCGTTTCGGTCATTTGCATAATTTGTGATGCCCCTGCCGAAATTATCAACACCTTAACGGGCAAAATCGGTATGCTTTCGGGCGTTACGGCAAAAACGCTATTTTCTAAAAAATAATAGTTCTATTTTAAAATATAGAAAAAATTTTTAACAAAAAATTAATTTTTTAAGGTAAAAGGTACGCCTAATACCAAAAAGGAGAAATAATGAAAAAATTTTTAACAGCCTTACTTTGCGCCGTAAGCGCATTTATGGCAACCTTTGGCTTTTCCGCCTGCGTAAACACTACAAATACCAATAAGCTTTCGCTTTACCTTCCCGACGGTGCGCCTGCGCTTTCGGTAGCCCGCTTAATGGACGACGAAGCTATTCTTGACCAAGCTATCGAATATAGCGTCGTTTCGGCAAGCACTATTCAAGCCTTCGTCACGGGCGAAAATCCTACGGCGGATTTTTGTATTCTTCCCGTAAACTTGGCAAGTAAGCTTTTAGGTAGCGGTGACTCGTATAAAATGCTCGGTGCGGTTACTAACGGCAACCTGTTCATTTTAAATAAAAAATCACCCGATAATACGGGTTATCAATCTCCCGATATCTCAACGGAAAATATCAGCACATTAATAGGTAGTAGGGTGGGGGTAATAAACCTTGCCAATGTGCCCGGCTTAACCTTTAAAGCAATTTTAAACGACAACTCTCTTGCCTATCAAGAGCTTACCGAAGGCGTAGAATACGACGAAAACAAGGTAAATCTTATTGCGATAGACGCCACCCAGGTTTTGCCTACAAACGATAACTGCGACTATTTTATAGTTCCCGAGCCTGCCGCAACTACAAAGGTAAACGCAACCCAACAAAAGCTTAATATTGCAGGTAGCTTGCAAGAGCTTTATGGCCAAGACGGCGGTTATCCTCAAGCCGTTCTCGTTGCAAAAAATTCGGTAATTTCCTCCCACAACAAAACGGTAACGCAATTAATTGCTTCCTTCCAGCAAAATAAGGCTTGGCTCACGGCGGAAGATACTTCGTTTGAAGCAATTTTAAACGCTATAACCTCTCACTATTTAATGCAAGATACAACTCCTACCTTTAATGCAAACAACTTAAACGGGCAAGTTATAAACAACTGCGGTATAAATTTCGTAAGCTCGGCAAATTGCAAGGGGCAAGTAATTTCCTATATTCAAAAATTAAACGCAATAACTAATAACGCTTGGGGCAATCCTGCGCAAAACTTCTTTTACGAACAATGAAATCTTTTTTAAAATATAATAAAATAAATTTAATATTTTCCGCCCTTTCAATAATATTCGTTTTCGTCTTGTGGCAGGTATGCTTTTTTATAGTGGGTAACGACTATTTAGTGCCGTCCTTAAACGATACGGTAACTGAATTTTTTACTCTTTTTAGCGAGGCGTTTTTTTGGAAAGCCTTTTTAAATACTTTTTTAAGGGTTTTGTCGGCGTTTGCAGTTTCCTTCATTTTGGGTGCGGTATGCAGTATTTTATCGGTTTTTTTCAAGCCTTTTAACTCGTTTATAAACCCTATAATCACAATACTTCGCGCCCTTCCCACAATGGCGGCTTTACTTATAATTTTGCTTTGGCTTTCGCCTAAAACCGCACCCGTATTAATTTGCGTATTAGTGTTATTCCCCCTTATATATACCCAAATTAATGCGCAAATTAATGCGATTGACAGCGGTATTTTGCAAATGGCAAAGGTATATAATTTGCCCTTTTATAAAAGGTTAACTAAAATATATTTGCCCTTAACCTTACCTGGCATTTTTTTGTATTCGGGCAGCAATCTTTCGTTTGCAATAAAAATAGTAGTTTCAGCAGAGGTTATGGCAAATACCTTAACTGCCTTGGGCGGATTGATGCAAACTGCAAACTTATATTTGCAAACCTCGCGCCTTGCCGCGCTTACCATAGTTGCGGTAATTTTAGGCCTTTTAATCGAAGGGTTTTTCGCTCTTTTATACAAGGTAATTTTTAAGTGGAAAAGGGGGGAATAACGGTGTTTGAAATAAAAAACTTAACTAAAAAATACGGCGATTTGTGCGTGTATAATAATTTCAATTTTGCCTTTAAAAAGGGGCAAATAACCTGCGTTTTAGGCGAAAGCGGTTGTGGCAAAACTACGCTTTTAAATGTAATAGCAAATCTAACTGAATACGAAGGAAGCGTCCCTAAAATCAAAACCTCCTATATTTTTCAAACGCCCAACCTTTTACCTAACCTAACCGTTTACGGCAATCTGCAATTAGTTTGCGGGGACGAAGAAAAAATTAAAAGCGTTATAAATTCGTGTGGGCTTGAAGAAAAAATTAACAGCTATCCTAACCGGCTTTCCGGCGGGCAAAAGCAACGCGTTTCTATTGCGCGCGCCTTTTTATACGACGCGGAATTAATTTTAATGGACGAGCCGTTTAGCTTTCTCGATTTAAAATTAAAGCTTTCCGTTGCAGAGCTTTTTATAAAAATGCAAAAAAGCCTTAATAAAACTGCCCTTTTCGTCACTCACGATATTGACGAGGCGTTAATGCTCGCCGATAGAATCGTGTTAATAAAGTCGGGGGAAATTCAAAGGGAATTTATTCCAAGCAAATCGGAGCCGCCACGCCCCTTCGGCGAAAACGAAGAGCTTCGCAAGCAAATTATCGCAGAATTAATTAAGTAGCGTAAGGGTTTTATTTATTATAAATAAACTAATTTTAAATGTGTATAATTTATTAACGGCTTATAATTTGAGTGTATTGACATAAAACAGCAACGGCTATAAAATTAAACTTAAGAGGTAGATATGATAATTAACACTTTTAAAAGGCGCTATCTTCGTTTATTAACCGTTTTTGCGCTAGCTTTTATATTTATTTTTAGCTCCTGCTCGTTGTTCGAGCCTGCTACGCTTGAATTAAGTGAAGAGCAGGTTATGCTAACCGTTGGCGAAAGCGCCAGCGTTTTGGCTGTTTCAAACAAAAAGAACTTAAAATGGACTTCGAGCGACGAAGATATTGCAACCGTATCTTCTAACGGAGAAATTACCGCAATAAGCGCAGGCGAAGTGGATATAACCGTGTCCGTTGCAGGGGTAAGCGCAACCTGTACGGTAGTGGTAGAAGACGGATTTATTAAAAATTTAGCGCTTATTTGGCAAGATGAATTTATAGGTGACGAGCTTGACTTAACCAAGTGGGGCTATCAAACGGGCATACGCGACTTTTATAACGGAAGGGCTTCGGGCTCAAAGCATTGGGGAAATAACGAGCTTCAGTATTACACCGAAGATTCTGTTACGGTTCAAGACGGCGTTTTAACCATAACCGCGCAAAAGCGTGAAATGGAGGAAATGGAATACACCTCCGCCAGAATTTTAACGCGTGATTTAGCCTATTTCACCTACGGCTATTTTGAAGCAAGAATAAAGCTTCCCGCAGTAAACGGTATGTGGCCTGCCTTTTGGATGCTCCCCCAACCTAACGGAGAAAACGGAACTGCAAACGATTACGGAACTTGGGCGGCAAGTGGCGAAATCGATATTATGGAAGCGAAGGGAAGGGTAGATAACGAAATAGGCAACGCTCTTCACTTTGGCGGTAATTGGCCCAACAACACCTATTTGGCTGATAACGAAAGGCTTAATTCAAGCATTTCAGAGTGGCATACCTACGGAATTGATTGGCGTTCCGATAAAATTACTTGGTATGTCGACGGCGTTCAGTCCTTTACCCTTGAAAGCGAAAGATGGTGGACGGCTTCTTCAAACGAAGATAGCGCACCATTCGATAGGGATTTTTACTTGCTTTTAAACCTTGCGGTTGGCGGTAATTACGATAACGGAGTTACCCCGCCCGACGATTTTATATCGGCAGATATGCAGGTCGATTATGTACGCGTATTCAAGCATTTAGAAAGTTAGCGCATATCGCTTTTCCGTTTATTTTAATTATTGCTACATATAAAATAAACGCGTTATTCGGTATTGTCTAAAATAAAATTATATACAGGAGGATTAAAATGAACAAAAAATCTTTAATTTCCCTTCTTTCAGCGTTAGTGGCTATGTGTTTAGCAATTTTCACCCTTTCGGCTTGCGCAAGCACAACGGTAACCATCTCTCAACAAAGCGCGTCTATTATTATCGGTAGCACGCTCGAGCTTACCGCAACTGCTTCCGACGGTTCGGAAATAGAGTGGGAATCAAGCGATAGCACTATTGCTTCCGTAAATAAAAGCGGTATAGTAACAGGCCGTAAGGAAGGTACGGTAACAATCACCGCCTACGCAGGCGAAGCAAGCGCAACCTGCGAAGTAACTGTTAACGCAGTACAAGTAACCCTTTCTCAAAGCACCGCAACGATAGAGCGTGGCGAAACCCTTGAATTAACCGCTACGGCTTCCGATAACGGCACTATAACTTGGAGTAGCAGTAACGAAGCGGTTGCAACCGTAAATAACGGCGTCGTAACGGCTTTAAAGGAAGGCTCTGCAACAATAACCGCAAAGCGTGGGGCGGCAGGCTCTGCAACCTGCACCGTAACGGTAGTTTGGAACAATAAGCCCCAAGATTTCGCTGAAATTTCCTTTGGCGAAGAAACGGTAAGCGCAGCCAACCCCGGCAACTGGTATTATTGGAACGACCAAAACTGGGTAGGCTCATCCGTAACCGTATCTAACGCAGAATACGCTAACGGAACGGCTTCCTTTACATATTCCGGCGCGTCATCTGCTTGTTGGTTTGGTATGCAAATTTTCTACAAATGTCCAACCAACACCGTTGATAAAAATTACAAGGTTAGTTTTACTGTAACCTCTTCATCAGCAGGAAATATAACCGTAAACGGCACGGTGGTAGCGTTAGTAGAAGGTGAAAATCAGGTTGAAGTATTTTATACCGAAACGGCTAACAATACTAACGGCACGCCTGCGGCTTCCCTTTCAATTCAATGTGGCGTAAGCGCGTCAAACACTGTTATAGAACAAGCCACTATTGCTATTTCTAATCTTACCTTTACCGAATACAATCCGGAAAAATTATCTGCGCCCAATTCCCTTACCATTTCAAGCGATAAGGTTGCAACCGTCGGCGCGGTAGAAAACGCACGGGCGTACACCTTATTATTCTGCCAAGGAGAAGAGGTTAAGTATAGCGTAACCCTTCAAAGTGGCGACTCGTTCGACGATTCTATTATGCAAGACGGAACTTACGATATTAAGGTAGTGGCGGTAGGAAGCGGCGCATATCAATCCTCCGAAGCATCTGCAGTATTATCCACCTACACCGTATCAAACGGTTCAGTAGAGTACGATTTATTCGCCGGTGGTGAAGTTGACGCAGTTGCAAACGCAGGTAAATATTATTTTTGGACGGAATTTGGCGGTATCGTTAACGGCAGATACGAAAACGGAACTATTTCCTTTGATGTAACTACCGGCGGTAACTGGTATTCCAACCAAATCTTCTTTAAAAACTCCGCGTTAGTTAACGGAACGCAATACACCTTATCCTTTAAAATCAACTCCACCGTTGCAGGCAATATCACCGTAAACGGAACGGTAGTTGCTTTAGAGGTAGGCGATAACACGGTATCCGTCACCTACACCGAAGGCGCAAGCGCAGCGTCCATTTCCGTTCAAATCGGCACTTACGAGGAAGGTTCGGCAATAATCACGGCAGGTAGCTTTATAATTAGCGACATTGTCGTAACTGCGTAATTTGCTTTTCTGCCCTAATCCGTTTTGGCAAAGCGCTATCTAATACGGCGCAAAAATAGCCTTTATAACGGGTAAAAGCTCAACCGTATTTAATTTAAAAAATTAAGGCTTTAAAAAGGCGTACCCTTATAGGTGCGCCTTTTTTTACTTTGTTTTTAATATTCGCAAACAAAACGGTAAGTATATACAACATGCAAAAAAAGTATAAAAATTAAACTTTAAAATTAAAAAGAATATTGTTTAACGGGCAGTTTTGTATTAAAATTAACAAGGTAAATATTTAATTTTGGGGGATATTATGGTCAATAAAACAAGCAAAAAAATAAAAATTTTACCCGTGCTTGCCGTGGGCGCACTCGTCGTTACTTCAAGTATATTCGGGGGTGTAGGCGGTATTTCCGCCCTTGCACAAACGCAAAATAACAACATTGTCGATACTTATCAGTCGCAATCCTCACTCGTTAACGAGCCTACCGTCGTTGCAGAGGTTACTTCAGCCGCTCATCTTGAAGAGCTTTGCTCTGCGGAAGAAAGACCTTCAAACGTAATTTTACAATACGATAATTACGAAAATATTTGCGATTCCTCAGGCAATAAAATCGGCACTATGGAAGAGGTAATGGCAATTCTAAATAACAAGGTTTTGCCTATTTTTTCAATCGAATCAAGCACCTCGGCGTACAATTTTATATCTTATATGAGCACGGAGGTTAAAATTTTAGATATCGCGGTAACCTCTTCCGACGCAACTATTATAAAGGATATTAAATCGGATATAAGTTGCAGGCACGTGCGTGGAATTTTGCGCATTGACGAAACTTACGAGCTTGCCGAAGCAGTTCAAATTGCAAACGTAAACGCCGCTACTATCGTAATTATGCCCCAAAGCATGGCAACCATCAACAACGTGCGCTATTTGCAGGCAAGGTTTAAAACGGTATGGGTGGACTTAAAAGATACTTCCGGTTTAAATATTCAAAACGCAATAAACAGCGGGGCGTACGGCGTTATTTCAACTACTCCTGCAGATATATATTCAACTTTAAATTCATACGAAGGCGGTTATACCCGCACACCCTTTAACGTGGCGCACCGCGGTTTACCCAAAACTCATAACGAAAACTCTATAAGCGGTACAATAGCCGCTATCGAAGGTGGCGCAACTCACGTTGAATTAGACGTGTTCCTTTCAACCGATAATCAGTTATTCTTAATGCACGACGATACGCTAGACAGAACATCAAACGGCACGGGCAATCCCAGCAAAATGACGCTAGCGCAAATTCAGCAATATAAGCTCGACTTGTTCGGCGAAGAAAAAATACCCACTCTCGACGAGGCGTTCGAGGTTATAAAGGAATCGGAAGTAGTTTTAGTATTAGAGCTTAAAACCTCCGATACTAACATTATCGAACCCTTGCGTGCAAAAATTGAAGAGTACGATATGTGGGATCAGATGGTAGTTATCTCGTTCTATCTTCCCCAGCTTGAAAAGATGTACGAGGTTATTCCCGAAATCCCTACCGCAAACCTTAATACCGCATCAAAATCTACCTTTGCTGATGTAATCGACTGGATGGGTAAATACAATACGGGCATTAACACGAGTAACGGCAACGATACGGCAGAGTTTAACGAAAAATACCTTAGGGATAGGGGCATAATCGGTTGGTATTATACCTACGATACTTACGAAAAGGGAGTAACCGACGCCAGCGGTATAATAGGCTTAACCAACAACGGCGCGGCAACCGCTTTAGGTAAGGTTATGTATGCAGATTCTTTCGTGGGAGATTTAACCGAAGTTGCAGTAGGTCAAACGGTAACTCTCAATGCGACCACCTACGAAGGCGCTGAAAAGCAAGTGGAAGGCACCGTTATTGCCGTTGAACAAAACGGGGCAAACTACAGCTTTATTTGCAAGTACGAAGATAACGGTTTAACCTTATATACGCAAGCGTTAACAATCGAAAAGGGTGGTTGCGCAGGTAGCATATCAGCTTCAACCTTCGTATTAACGGCGTTGGGCGCATCGTTAGTGCTTATTTGCAAAAAACACAATTAACCCCAACATATGCCTTAATTACTTGCATTTTAAAAGGTAAAAAATGGGCGGACGGCTTAAAAATTAAGCCGTCCGCCCTTTAAATTTAATTGTAATTTAATTTAAATTATCACCATAACGCCCGTTAAAATAATTAAAAACGCAAAGTTAAAAGCCGAAAATTTGGCTATGTATTTTAACGCCTCGCCCCTGTTGTGCTTGGTGTATTCGCTAAAGGTAATAAGGCTTGCAAGCGACGCAATAAGCGTTCCCACCCCGCCGATATTAACGCCTATAAGCAGGTCGGCATAATTCGTGGTAAACTGCGAAAGCAAAATTGCAGAAGGCACGTTGCTAATAACCTGACAGCTTAATACGCTAAAAACAAGCGTGTTTTTATCAAGTAAAAATTCAAAAAAGCCTTTAACCTGTTCAATTCTTGCCATATTGCCCGAAAAAATAAAAAATGCAACAAAGGTTAAAAGTAAGGGGTAATCAACGGACTTTAACGCCTTTCTGTCAACGAAAAACAGCACTGTAGGAATTATAATAAGCCCAATCAAATAAGGAATACCCCTAAAAACTATTGCTATTGCAAGCGCAAACAAAACGCAGTATAAAGCCGTTTTTCCCTTGGGCAATTTTACGGGCTCGTCGCCAACCTCTAACGCCTCTTTTTTTAAAAATATAAAGCAACAGGCAATAATTAAGGTTACCGAAAGTATAAACGGAATAAGCATAATGCCCATAAACTCAAGGGTAGGAATTGCAAATTTAGTGTAAAGGTATAGGTTTTGCGGGTTGCCAAAGGGCGTTAACATACCGCCAAGGTTGGCTGCAATATTTTGCATAATAAAGGTAAACCATATGCTTTTGCTTGCCCGTAGTTTGCAAAACGAAAAAGCCTAACGGCAAAAAGGTTAAAAGCGCCATATCGTTTGCAATTAACATACTGCCAATAAAGGTTATGCAAACTAACGCAATAACGGCAGAGCGCACCGTTTTAAACCTTTTAACTATTTTTTGCGCTAAAACGTAAAAAAAGTTAACGTTTTTCAACGCGCAAACAACGGCTAAAACGCAAAATAGGCAGGTAAGCGTTTTATAATCAAAGTAATTTAAATACTCTTTATCGGGCGGAACAATAAACGAGGTTATAATCGCCGCCGTTACGGCAACGCACAAAACCGCGTTCTTTTTTAAAAAACCTAAAACGCCTTTAAAAATATTATGTAAACGGCTAAAATTTATACCGTCATTTTTTTTCGCTTCAACCTTGCTCATACCGCTTAAGTATAGCACCGCAAGCAAAACAAAGCAATTTAATAAAAATTTTTTTGTAAACAAATAAATTTTGTTACACGCTAACTATTAATTTACAATAATATCAAAAAATCTAAATAAAGGGCTGGCAAAAAAAAGGCGTTCGCCGTCAAACTCGCGCGTATTAAATTGCTTAAACGGTTGAAAATTTAATAGTGATGCATTATAATAATAATCAAACAAGGAGGAACACAAACTTGAAAAAAACATGTTTTTTATTGGCGTTAATACTTTCACTCGTTATGCTCTGTGGTTGTAGCGTATATGTAAAAAGCTATTCTGCAACCATTTTAATTACTTCCTGCTTCGGCGACGAAGCAAATATGGAATTTTATACCTTTAACGGAACTTATAATTTTAAGTTAAGAAGAGACGACCCCGCCGAGCATACGCTCGACTGTGATTTAAGCCTTGAAGAAGGGGAGATGTCCGTATATATCGGCGTTAACGGCGAAAAGGAGTTGCTCCTTACGGTTAACGGCGGAGAATCTTACGATACGACTATAACTTTAGATTCTAAATACGATAACGAAAAAGCTATTTATATTATACTTGAATCGGTAGGCAAATGCGTTAACGGCGATTTTGAGTTTGAATATAATTAATTTGCGCATAGCCCAAAACAAAATTTTTTAATTATTAAGTAAACGGCTTACAAAAGACGGCTGTTAAAAATTTGTAGGAGAAAAGATGATTATTTTAATTGCAGGGGCGTCACACACCGGCAAAACGGCGCTTGCTCAAAAATTGCTCGAAAAATATAAATATCCCTATCTTTCAATAGATCATCTAAAAATGGGCTTAATACGAAGCGGAAATACTACGCTTACGCCATTAAGTAGCGATAAGCAATTAACCGAATACTTATGGCCTATTCTCCGTGAAATGATTAAAACGGCAATCGAAAACGATCAAAATTTGATAGTAGAGGGGTGCTATATACCTTTCGATTGGAAAAAAGATTTTTCTGCAGAATATCTTAAAAACATCAAATACTATTGCCTTGTAATGAGCGAAGGCTATATAAAAAAGCATTTTGCAAAAGTAAAAGCATACGCCAACACTATCGAAAAAAGGTTAAACGACGAATACTATACAATGGATATCGCGTTACAAGATAACGCAAAAGCTTTGGCTCTTGCTCAAAAGCATGGCGTAAACTATATTCTCATTGACGAAAAATACGAAATCAACCTTGACTTGCTATAAAAATTTACAATTAATTAAAGTGGCTTCGTACTATAAAAATTAATGGGCTTTGGACTATAAAAATTTACGATTAACATATAAAATATTAAAAGGGGCTGGCGGAAATAATCCGCCAGCCCCTAATTTATCATCATAAAGAAAAGCAGAGAACTAAGCTTATTCAAGGTCGGCTAAATTATAAAATGGCACTTTCTTTTTCTTGGCGTATTCTAGCATTTTTGATGCGCCTCCCCAAGAATATTTACGAATTTGAAAATTAATAAAAATAATAATAAAAAAATGCAGGAAATTCAGTCAATTTCCTGCATTTTTTGTGAAAGGGCTACGAAAAGGATACAAAATTGAAAGCGGATGAATTAAGCAAAAACGGATGATTTTTTTGAAAACGGTTTCAATTTTAATTATTCGGCTGAAACCTTAAGCCTGTTTGGTTATT
>SVIM01000009.1 GCA_015069485.1 Clostridiales bacterium
CGTCTTCAAAAATAGAAAACCTTGCTTTGCGCTACGGCAACGCTGTTTTTTTCGATTGCTCGGCACTTTGCCGAAAGGTTATCTACCTTAAAGTTTTCCGGTGCGCCAAAGGCGCGAATAACGGTAAAACCGCACTCTCTTACGGCAACGAGCTTATCGCCCGTAACGACGAGGCGCAAAATTTTGCCAAGCGACAAATTTTCTAAAATTATGCTACCGCTTTGGTTAATTCCCCTTTCCCAATCGTCAATACCGCCGAGCCCCGACCAATAAACGGTGGTATCGTCGCAAAAAAAGAACCTTCCAAAATGGTACGCTCCGCCCGTAAACGCGTGGGGAAGCTGAATAGCTTCAACGCTTTTTCCGTCGCATATAAAGGCGTAATTGCCCGTACAGCAGGCAACGCGCGCGCCACCTTCGAAAAAGTATTCGATAAAAAACGCTTCGCCGTAGGTCTGCCTCGTAACGGACAAATATTCGTCGCCGTTTAAAATATCGTATATAAAAATTTCGCCGTTATCTACGAAAAAGGCGTTTAGCGCTTTACTGTAAAACCCACCCCTGCAATTTATGGGGTAAGATAGGCAGTCAAGCCTTTCCGCTTGCTCACCTTTATGTAATTGACCGCCATATATGTAGCAACCAACGCCAAAACCGACGCCATCCGAGCCAAAAACCTTTTGCTCCTTTAGGGCGGTTTTTTTATAGCGGTGAGCCTTGTTTTTAAATATCACACCCACCTCCTTTGCGGAACGAGATAGGTTTTTTGCATTGAAGATTTTAAGGTGTAAATTTCTTCACGGTATTTACTTTCCCAGCTTTCGGCATCCTTTACAAGACCGCAAATCAAGCAAAATTCCGCCGCTATTCCGTAAGATAACAATCTTTCGCTTATAGGGAGCGAGCCTTCCGTTTGACCGTCTATGCTCTTTTTGTTGGGCGAATAATTATATTCTATAACCACTTCACCGCTCGCCGTTTTAAGCTTGGTGGGCAAAACGCGGTATTTAACCGCTTTGTTTTGGCTTTTAACCGAAATTATTTTTACGGGCGTTTTAGGGAAGCTTAAATAACTGACCTCCCCGCCCTGCACCTTACAATTAAACTCGTCCGTCAAAGGAAAATATAGCCTTGCAAGCTCGTCCTCTACCGCGTTGTAGCAGTGCATAAGCGTTTTAACCGTTTGCTCTGCCTCGCCCTCAAGCTCGGCGTTTTCGCTTAAAAGGTTGGCTATATCCTCCCTACCTAAAAGTAAAAGGGTGCCAAGTATTACGTTTTTAACAAGCATTAATATCCTCCTTTAAATTTTTTTGCCATCCGTTATCTCGGCGCGACGCCTATATTAAATAAGCGTCGCATACGCCCGATTTAACGGCTTAAAATTATTTGGTAACGTAAATTACGCTTTGTGCGCAGGGCTTAGAGCAAACGAGCTCGGCGTATTTTACGAGCGTAGCGGAATACGCCGCCTTGCCGGGAATTTGCTTTAAAATTTTTCCGTCCTCATCCTCTAACCACTCCCAGTCGCAAAGCTGATGTAAGCAGAAGTCTTGAGTGTTTAACACGAAAACGGTGTCGTCGGGGCAGAATTTATCGGCAACGACGGGCACTCCGTTAAATAAAATTGCGCCGTAACCGCCCTGTAAGGTTGCGGTGTCGATTACCCTTTTATTTTCGGTGAGCATTGCCGCGATTTTTCTTCTGGTTTTAAACGAGCATAAAATCATGTTGGGCTTTGCGCCGAAGTTTTCTTCGATTTCGTCCATAACCCTAACTAAAAATTCTTCGTTAAGGTCGGCGTCGCTAACCGTTTCGGTTTTAGGTCTAAAATAGCTTTCTTCGGTTTTATTATGGCCGTATAAGGTGCTTGCGGAAAATACGGTTTTAAGTCCGCAAAGCTCGTTGCCGTACGCGCCGTGAACGAAGAAGGAGCAGGATTCGAAATAATCCGCTTCGGAAATATCTCTATCTACGGTTACGGTTTGGTTTTGATGGTCGACGTTTACTACGGTAAGATTATCTCCGCCGTTAATATGGTCGGGCTCGTCCAACATATCCACCTTCATACCGGGGAACATATATTTGGTTGTGGTAACCTTATATACCCTTGCGGAAACCCTTTCGTACGCGCCGCATAAAAAGCCCGTTCCGTTGCCGTATAACATACGCTGGAAGTTGAACTTTGCAGCGGAAACCAAGCCTTCAGTTTCGGCGTTAAGTAAATTTACGAACGCGCCCGAAGAATTTTGCGAAGCCCTTAACGCCTTATCGCTAATTTCGATAGTGCCGTAAATATTTTTTAAGGGTACGGTAATATCGTAGTAGCGGTTTGCGTAAGGGGAAGGCAAGTCGCCGTCTTCAGAGCCTGCGATAACGTTGCCGCCGCAGCCGCCCGTTACCATCATTTTTACGTCTTTGCCAAAAACGTTATTAGTTGATTTTTCGATTGCGGCAAAGAAGGGGGAAATACTTTCGTTAAGTTGCGCAGAGATTGCGTCTAAGTAATAGCTTTTAAGTGCTTTATCAGCATTTTCAATAGTAATCAATTTTAATTCTCCTTTTTTTAATAATTTATTTTTTTATCGGTAAAGGGGCGCGGAAGATAAATTCCCCCGCATATATGCCCTATTTACCGCTTAGAAATTGCGAAGCTAACTGCCCTGCCTCCTTTACGGATTTAGGCGTTTGCTTCTGCGCGGCAACCTGCACTCCGCCAAAAATTAACGGTATGCTCTTCTTGTTAGAAACGGTTTTAAGATACTGCGCAATAATTTCGTTTTTAACGCCTTCGTCTTCGATAATAGCGTTTTTAATTTCTCGGTTGCTAATTATTGCGTTTTTTAAGCTCTCGTCCGCCATTGCCGCTTCAAGAAGCTTTTCGGGGGAAACGGTTAAGGAAGCAGGGCATTTTTGCTCGGCTTGGGTATCCGAATTTTGCGTTTGCGTTGCATCTTGCGTTTGCGTTGCATCTTGCGTTTGCGTTGCGTTTTGCGTTTGCGCTTCCGCGTCTTCGGGCAAAGCCTTTGCAATACTCGCCTCTAATTCTTTAAGCCTTTGGCTGCGTCGGGTGAATTCCGCCTGTAAGCTTAAATACGCTTCCTCAAGGGCCTTTACGCTTTTAAACTTTCCCGCTACTGCCGCAGCTTTATCCTTTTCTGCCTCCGCAGCGTCTGCCGTTTCGGGAACTTTAATTTCAAGGTTATCCATCAGTTTTTATCCTCCTTTAATTTATTTTTGTGATTTAAAATATGTAGTCGCACGCGCTCTTCCTCCTCAAGCGAAAGCTTTTCAGAAAGTAAAAACGCGGTGTGCTCTTCAATATGTACGGCGTGGTCGTCGTAGTCCTTTACCCCTACCTCGCCGGATTTTAGCGCAATATTTTCCTCGCCTGCCCTATCGGCGTGCATCCTTGAAATATCACGCTTATAGCCAAAGCCACCATAGCCTAAATATTCCAAAATTTTGCCCTTTGCCGTTTCGGATAAAACGCCCTTATCGTCGTTGAATAGCCCACGGTCGATAAGCTCGTAAATAACGTTGCGCTTTTGCGCGGGTAAAAGGTTGGCGTCGGTGTCCGCTTCCAAAACCACGTCGTCAGAGGAAATGTCGCTTCCCTTAAAGTAAAACAGCTTTAATTCCCCCTTGTCGCCGGCGCATTTCATAAGGCGCAAATCAGAAGCAAATTGACGGTAAATGCGTAATATGTGCTTACCAATTTGCTTTAACGCCCTTTTAATTTGCTGGTACGAATTGTTTAGCCTTGCGTCGTCCTGTTCGATTATAAGCTGTAAGCCCGTAGCCGAGGTTACGCCCGTAAAGCCGGAAGCCCTTTGCGAAAGCTCGCCCGTGCCGGAAATTTTTGCAAACTCCTGCTGTAAGCTTTCTTCCTCCTCGGAAAATTCTGCAGGGACACTACCGAGCGCTAACATTTCGGGGGCTTTACCACCCTGACGGTAAACGATTATTTTGCCGGGCGCAAAGCCGTCCTCGGCAAGCTCCTCACAGTCAACCGAGCCGTCCTCTACCGCAATAGAGCCCATTGAAATTCTGTTTAAAAATTCGTGCTTTCTGTTTTTAACGGCGTTGTACGCGCGCTGAACGGGTATAAGCCTATCTATTACGCTAAGCCCAAAAAAGCTACCTGCAACGGGTAGGCAGGTTTGCTTTACGAAGGGATAGGTTCGGTCTTCTCCTTCGCCGTTTAAATAGGGAAGCTCGCCGTCAAATAAAAGCGTTTTGCCTGCAACAACCGTTAATCTGCCGTTGGGATTTTGCAAATTGGGGCGGGAGTATCTTTCGATTACCAACTCAAAGCCACAATTATTTTCAGTTTTTTCAGCTGCGGATAGGCGCGTATTATTCACCAAAAAATTAGGTGTAACGCCAAAGTCGTTTAAGTCCTTCCCCACAAGCTCTACGCCGTATAAAAGCGCGATATCCTGCACCGGCAACGCCTTTGCGTGGATGATGCTGGGCTGTTCCTCAAGCTTTTCTACATATAGGGAATAAGGGTAAATTTCAAAGGGCGAAACGCTAATAACCTTTACGTCGCCTTCTAAAATATTTTCGCCGTTTTCCGTTACTCCTACCCTTTTGCCCGACGCCGAATCCCATACGATTTTATAAAACGCCGTTCCGCAGGTTTCCGACCACATAGTAGCCTCGGACAAAATTGCGTCTAAATCTTGCGTTTCGGCAACGGAAAAAAGGATTGAAGACGCCAGCTTTGCCGAATTAATATCGGCTTCTTCCTGCGAAGCCGCCCTTACGGCAAGCGCGGGGCGCGTGCGTGAAAGCTTAGCAAGGCGCGTTTCTATCGTGGGTGCAACGTAGTTAAAAACCCTTTTTTGTTGCCAAAAATACTGGTTGGCATCTTCTTCAATTTCGCCAACGGAATTTAAATCGCAGTACTGATTGCCACGCAAAAAGTTCATATTTAATTGCCAGCCACGCTCTAAATTCTTTCTTTGACTTTGCCTATTTTTAAAATCTGCAATAACTTCCTCCACCAAAATTTCTTCGGGGGATTTAATTGCCCCTTGGGGCGCTTTTAATTTTTCTTTTTTAGTTTGATTATTCAATATTATTCTCCTTTAAAATTTTTAAAATTTCTTCTCTTTCCCGCATAAGCTCCTCGTCGGTAAGGCTTTGAAGATTATCGCCTTCCATAAGCAGCTTTACGGCCTTGATGTCTGGGGGTATATCCCTTTTAGTTACCTTTTTTTTAATTAATTTTAGCTCGCCGTCTAAAACGGCAAATTCTTCTACTACTTCCGAATTTTCAAAGCCTATCGCACACTTTATAAGCGCGCTTTTTAGTTGTTTATCCTCCTTTTCGATATTTTTTCATCCTCCTTATTCTTCTTAATTTATCCGCTTTTACGGGGCTGGATAACGGTTGCGAATTTTTTGTTTTAGGGCGCGTGCATATTAAATATCTCAATTCGTCCATGCAATGGTCGTCCTTTTTTACGGGCGTGTCGCCACCCGCCCAAGCGTACCCTTTAAACTCTGAAATCATATGCTTGCAGGTATTAAACAGATACAAATTCGGCTCGCCGTTATCTTGCTTTAAATAGCTTTTAACACGGCATATTCCGGCGAATACATCCTTATCGACTTCGGTGTTTACAAGAATATCTCGCTCCCTAAAAAGCTCTGCAACGCTTTTAGACGAAGCCAAGGTTTTTTGGTTTGCAGCGCTGTCGATAAGGGCGTAAAGCCTACCCTTGCCGTCCGTCTTCCAACCTATTTTTCGGCTTATTTGCTTAATTGCGCAAGCGTGGAAATCTACGTCCTTGCCGGCGGCGTAATGCTCGGCTACCACGAATATATTCCCGTCCCAATCAACTGCGTACCAATGCGCGGCAAGGGGATTGTTAAGCCCGGGGTCGATAGAAATTGCATACTGCCAATCGGCAGGAATTTCAAAGGGCTCGATAACGTGAACGCTCTCGTCGAATTCAGGATAAACAAGCCCCGCTCCTTCCGAAAATTTGCCGTACTTTCGGCTATCTAACGAGCTTTCAGAAAGAGCCCTCTCTAAAAGCTTAATTTCCTTTTTATTAAGGTAAGGATTATCCTCCCACGTCATAAACTCGTACCAAATTTCCGGGCTTTGACGGCGGTTTAAATATATTTCGGAATAGATAAAGGTTTGCCCCTTAAGCGGCGTCATAGTGCCGAAAATTTCGCCCTGCTTGTCCATAACTCGCATAAGGCACTCCTCGTATACGTCCTTTGGCGGTTCTTCGTCAAACCATACGAAATCTAAAGAGCTGCCCTGAAACTTTTCTCTGCCTTGGTCACAGCTTTTAAAGCCTATGGTGGAAATTCCGCCAAATACGTTTTTAATTTTAATTTGGTCAACCACACCGCTTTCAGGGCTATCCTTTCTACCTGAAAGCATAGTGATATCCTCTATCCATTCCTTTGGCAAATAGCTTAAAATTTTGCTTTGCGCAACGTCGCGCTGAACCTGTTGGGAAAGAGATACTACCCACCCAAACACGTTTTTGCGATTTTTTTTGTAAGGGTGATTTCCCCTTGCTAACCAAATGGCTTCCACGGCGCCGCACTCGGTTTTCCCCGAACGGTTACCGCCAAAAACCCAACGGTTACGCTTTTTACATTTATGAAAAGCTATTTGCTTTTTGTGCTTTTTACTGCCTTTGTTATACTTTAAAAGCCTTTGCGCGCTTTTTGTACGGCGGTTAATTTCCCGCTCCAGCAACAAAAGCCGATTTAATAAATCTTCCTTATTCATAGACCTTTTTCGACTAAAACGCTTAAATTTTTTAACTTGACTTCCGTTATAATTTCATATTATGAAAGTAGTGCCCCTAACCCTTGCATTTTTTATTATTTTAATAAACGTACTGCTTTTGCCTGCAAATAATTTTGCCTTGGCAAACGACGACGCAACGGCTTTTATTACTTACGGCAAAGCGGAAAGCAAAAACGTTTACCTATGCTCTAAGCCGGACGAAGCCTTTGCTATGTTTACCATACCATACACCTATTGCGTAGAAATTTTAGGTGAAGAGGGCGATTGGTACAGGGTTAAATACGCAGAGGATTCGGGCATTTATAGGGCCGTTTACGGGTACTGCCAAAAGGGGCAACTAACCCTTTTGTACGAACGCCCGCAAACCGTTTATTTATATAAGCCCATAACGGTAACCTATTCTGCAAACCTACCCTCCACGAACCTTCCCGTGCTTGGCGAAATTACGGTAACTGCGGCATACTACGGGGCGTTTTACCAAGGCCCTGCCGCTTATAGCTACGTTTTATGCGAGGGCACTTACGGGTATATAGTTGGCGCAAACGACGATTATCCACTAATTTACGACACCCCCGATACCCCAGCCCAAGGGGAAACCCCCAAGCAAGAGGAGCAGTATGATATAGGCTTACTGGTGGGTGTGTTTTTAGTAATTTTTTCCGTCGTTGCGTTGTTGCTTTTATTTTTCGGCAACCGCAAAAAAACCTTTACCCCTACGCGCGATTAACTTAATTTAATACCGCCAGCACGCTAATTTTATAACTTTATGTACTATAATAAAGCGGAATACTTATAAAGCGTTTCAAGCTCTACCTTCATTTTTTCCACGGAGCTTTTTGCCCTGCGCAAAAATTTAGCTCTAAGCCTATTCACCTCCTTATATTCCTTTTCCGGTAATTGATAAACGCCGTTGCGCATTAAGGCGTACAAGCTTAACGCATTTAATTCCTTTTGCGAAAATTTGCATAAAAAAGAATATAAGCAATCCCACAGCCTTGCAAGGCGAACCTTATCGTTAATAATTTCTATAATTTGCACCGAGCAATAATCGGCGCTTGCGTTTGACGGCGTGCAAGCCTTGCGCATTATTATATTGTTTAACGACTGTTCTAATTTATCTACCGAAAAGTAAAAACGCAAAATTAACTTCGTTCTCACGGCATCCTCCTTTAAATTATTTAAACAATACGAACATATGTTTGTTTACACCTTGATTATAAAGCAGAAAACCTGACAATAAACGCATAATTAAAAACTTTTTTAACTTTTTTTTAAAATAAATTTGTACTTAAAAGCATTGCGCTTTGTTTTTGGGCGCAATTTTAACTAATTTTGACAACTGCTAATTTTTTAGAACTATGATATTTAAAAAAACAGTTTACAATAAATTTTAAGTGTGGTATAATTTTGACTGTGAAAAGTAATATTTTTTTAACAACCTTATTGACGGCGGCAATAAGCCTTTCCGCCACATCCATTTACGCCCTTGCCGATGGCGAGGTTTACCCCGAAAATTTTGATGCGAAGCTTACCTTTACCAGCCTTAACGACTTTGCAATAGACGGCGAAAAATTTGCTTTTGCCGACGGTAATTATATCTTCGTATACGAAAATGGTAAGCTTGCCAAAACGGAAGGCGAGCTTTCGCACGCGGTTAAAAGCATAGATTTTTTTGACGGCGAGCTGTTATTTAAAGATTCTACCGACGAGGTTTACCGCTATTTTGACGGTGAAGTGGAAAAATATCAGGGCGAATACGAATTTATAACCACGACTTCCGCAACCGTAGAGGATTATTACTATTACTTTAACGACAACGGCTTAAACGTATTAAACCTTGCCACCGCCCTTTCTACTAGCCTTGGAAGCGAATTTAACGCGCTTAAATGCTACGATAATTGCGTTTACGCCGTAAAAAATAACGCCCTATATAAAATAGAGGGCGCAGAGGCAAGCGAGCTTGAATTCGTTTACGACGATTATTCTTCGGCAAACAGCATTTTAAGGGCAGGATTTGACCAGGCGTTTAGCAACACCCAAGAGGTAAGCTTTAAAAAGATTGCCGGCGGCGCTTATATTACGGAAATAGATTTAAGCGAAACGGACGGAGATTACTTTGTAGCAAAAGATACAAAAACTGCTAACGACGGAACGGTTGCACTTTTAGTTGCAAGCTACGGCAACGCAAGCATAGTTGCCTTTGGCGGAAAAAGCTATATTACCTTAAGTGATAATCTTGCCGCCGTTGAATTTACGCCCACCTCTGCAGATAAGCAATTTGGCAACACGAACCTGTTAGTTGGCGTATATTCCACCCCCTTTATGCGTGAAAGCACCAAGGTTGCTACGCTTACCGTAGGCGACGCGGTGAAAATTTTAGGCGCGTATAAATCGGACGTTTTAGATGCGGAATATTATTTAGTTGAATACGGAAACGAAGGCGCGCAAGGCTTTATTGCAAAAAACTTTATTACGCCTAACGATTTTTCTGCAGAAGAAAACGGCTTTGAAAGCGTTGGAGACGAGCCCGTTTACGACAATGAAATTAAAACCGTAGTTATAGTATTAACTATAATTTTGTTGGTATTTGCCGTTATAATTTACGTTTTATACGTTGCGCTTTCTAATAAGACCAAGCACAAAGCCTCGTCTGACGAAGAAAATATTGAAATTATTAAATAAGTATCGCAACGAAATTTTTGCTATACAACCGTAAAGATAAAACGATATGAATTGAATATAAAATAAAAAGCCGTCGGCACAACTGCCGACGGCTTTTAAAATGCAAGGACTTTACCTGCAATTTACAGTATTTATTTTTTAAAGTAAAACGACTTACATTTTTCCAAGCAAAAGCAACCTAAAACGCCCGTTATATAACAACCCGTATCTAAATGCACGCGCGAATAATCTTTTATATTACGGCCTTCAAATTGCTGAATTTTGCGCGGATATTTTATTATTTGATATCCGCCGTGAATATAATTAGTTGGCGTATGCCCGTACAATACGCACTTTTCGCTTACAACCCTCGTCGTCGTATCCTTAAACACCCTGTTATACACTAAATTTGATACGGGCGTAGATTTAAGTGGCATAATATTTTTGCGTTCGTCAAGGTATACTCCCGCATGAACGCAAATATAATCGTCCGTTTCAAGGTAAGCGGGAAGCGAATCGAAGGCGTCTAATATATCCCAATCCAAAAGGCTACCTTCGCACGGAAACCAGGTTTTTAACCGCTGTAAAACGGCGTCAAAGTCGGTTGTTGCCTCCTTCATTAAAACCCTATAATAGCGCAAAAAATCGTACTCGTGGTTGCCTAAAATGCAATAGACGTTGGGTGCGCTAAATAGGGCTTTGGCAAGCCGTAAAGAGTGCGCGCCCTTATCGATTATATCACCCAAAACGATAAGCTTATCCGAGTGAGAAAATTTAATTTTTTCCATAAGGCGCATAAACAAATCGTACTCGCCGTGAATATCAGAAATAAAATAAGTCATACCCAATTCCCCTACCGCTATTATTTTTATCGGTTTAGGAAAAATACGGCTATGCAAGCCAAGCTTGCATAGCCGTTTAATTTAAGCTATATTAATTTGCTTTTTGCTTAAATACTGAAGGTGATGGTTACGGGAGCAGTATTGTTCCAGTTACCAAAGCCTACGATATAGGTTGCGCCTTCAACGATTTCTACTACGTATTCCGATTTAAGCCAATCAGATGCTAACCAGTTATAAGAATCTGCTGCGTCGTAAATTCTGCACCAGTTATCGTCAGTATCAAAAGTGATAGTAAGCGTGCCGCTTACAGTTGCGGTAAAGGTGTACCAAGTTAAGTTGGAGGAATTAGAATTTGCAACGTAAAGCGTTTCGGGAAGAGCTTCTAAAACGTAAGGATCGGATTCGGTACCGCTTCCTTCCATTTCAACAACTTCGCCGCCTTCTTCGCCGCCTTCAGCTTCTGCAACTGCTACGGTAAGGTTAATGGTCATTTCAGATGCGCTCATAAGGCTTGCATATAAACCGTCAAATCTAGGGTTGTAGTCGAAGGTTGCAGTAAAGTAATTGCTTGCATCTAAAGAAATTCTATTCGTACCAACCATAAAGGTTATGGTTGCGCCGTAATTTGCTCTGCTTACTTCAATAGCTACGCTATAAGTGCCTGCGGTCATAGCAGCATCTAAAGCTACGTTTGCAACTGCTGCGCCAGCTTCTTCGTCATAAGCTAAAGTTACTTCTACTGCTTCGCCAAGGGTTGCTACGATTTCTTCAGGTTCAACAACTTCGCCACCTTCACTTTCAGCTACTGCTACGTTTACGGTACCGCTAACTGCGTCGTATTCCATAGCAAGAAGGTAAATGTTAAAGCTTTCGCCTGCGCTTAATTCTACGCTATAAGTGCCTTCGAATACGGGAGGATCCCACATAGAATTTTCTGCAAAGCCTACTACGTCTTCGCTGGTAAAGGTATAAGTACCTGCTACCGTTGCAACGAGAGTGTATTCGGTGAGCTCGCTATAGTTTACGTTTACGGTATTTTCGCCAACAACTAAAGCGTTTTCAATAACTTCGTCGCCATCTTCGCCGCCTTCGGGAGGAGTTACTTCTCCTCCGTCAGCTGCGGTAATAGTAATTTCATATTCGCCTGCATATTCAAAATATACTTGCCAAATGTATACAACGCCTGCTTCTAAGGTTACGTTTCCAGTAAATGCAGCGGGCCAGCCCCATGCGCCTGCTACGATTTCAGCATAAGTGGTAGCGTCCATAATGCTCATTCCGTCAGAATCTTCGGGAATTGCTACGGTGTATTCGCCAGTTTCTTCAACCGTTACTACGTATAATACGTTTACGTAATCAACTGCAGAAGATACGATATTGCTTCCTACGGTAAGCTCGTCAAGCTTTTCAATTGATAAAACAAGTGCGCCGCTTTGCTGTACTTCTTCCCAAATATCGTAATCGTAAACGGAGTTGTTAATTACGAATAAGTATTCTTCGTTTGTGCTTACTGTAATGCTTAATTCTTCAGCGCCGTATTCTACTTCATTATAAGTAATCTTTGCGCTACTGTTGCTTAATTTTACGCTATATACGCCGTCTTCAGAAGCTACGAATTTAACGAATAAACCGTTTGCGCAAACTTCGTAGTCAACGTATACGGGGGTTGCGCCTGCGTCAACTTCAACAGCGTTTTCTTCGTTAACGCCTGCGTTTTCGGAAGGAGCAACTTCGCCTTCTACAGCAGAAACAACTACTTCGTAGCTACCTGCTTCAGCAAAGCTTCTGTAAATTACTACTTCACCGTTTGCTTCTAAATACATCCAGGTTTGTTCGCCAACGGTCGTATAAGAAATTTCGTAGTCATAGCTTACGTAGAAATTAGAGTTAACTGCATACCAGCCAGCGTCGGTTACGTTAAGAATAAAGTAAACGTAATTGTCATCGCCAACTTGAGATTCTGCAACTTCAACTTCGGTAGTGCCAAATTCTAATGCGATAGGATTACCCTGTTCGCCTGCGGGAAGCTTGTTGCCTTCTTCAATAGAAACAGAGTATTCACCGGTTTCTACAGAGCCGAAGTAAAGGGTTACGGTTGCGCCTGCTTCAACGTTAATTACTGCATACGCGCCGCTTTCGTTATCGTAGAAGCCTACGATAGGTTCCCAATCGTCAAGATTATCGTCTACGCCTAAGCCTGCGCCAAGAACTAAGGTGTATTCACCGCCCTTAACTGCAGTAAAGGTGTATTCGTCAATCCAAGAATAGGTATCAGTAATAGTAACGGTGTTGTCACCAAGTGCTAATACTTTTTCGTCGCCTTCTTCAGGAGGAGTTACTTCTCCTGAGCTTTCAAGCACGAAGGTAATAGTTACGGGAGCAGTATTGTTCCAGTTACCAAAGCCTACGTTATAGGTTGCGCCTGCAACGATTTCTGCTACGTATTCTGCTTTGAGCCAAGAAGATGCTAGCCAGTTATAAGAATCAGCTACGTCGTAAATTCTGCACCAGTTATCGTCAGTATCAAAAGTGATAGTAAGCGTGCCACTTGCAGCTGCGGTAAAGGTGTACCAAGTTAATTCAGAAGCATTGGAATCTTCAACGTAAAGATCTTCATCTAAGCTTTCAATAACGTAAGGATTAGATTCAGAGCCGTCGCCTGCTGCGCTTGCTACTTCAACGCTAATGGTAAAGCTATAAGTGCCTGCAGAGGATAAGAACGAAGTAATTACGTTAAGCGTATAAGTACCTGCTTCAAGTTGAGCAGTGCCAGTACCAACCATAACGCCGTTTGCATCTAAAATTCTTACTAAAAGATTGCTGCTTGCAAAGGTGTAGTTACCAGCTTCTGCCGCTACGAATTCGTAAACGATACCGCCAATAGCAAGGTCGTCTTCGGTTACTACGATTTCGTTTTCGCCAAGTACTGCAACGGGGGTTGTTGCAAAGGGTTCGTAAGAAATATTTAAAGTATAAGTGCCTGCAGAAGATAAGAAGGAAGTAACTATGTTAAGGGTATAAGTACCTGCTTCAAGCTGAACGGTACCAGAACCGATTATCATACCGTTTGCATCCATTACTCTTACAAAAAGATCGTTGCTTGCAAAGGTGTAGTTACCTGCTTCTGCTGCTATGAAGGTATAAGCCATACCGCCTGCTTCATAGTCTGCTTCGGTTACTACGATTTCGTTTTCGCCAAGTACTGCAACTAAAACTTCAGGTTCAACTACTTCGCCACCGCCTTCGCCTTCTACTACTGCTACGGTTACGGTACCGCTATTTGCGCCGTATTCCGTTGCAAGAAGGTAAATGGTAAAGGTTTCGCCTTCGTCTAACGCTACGCTATAAGTTCCTTCAAATATGGGAGGATTCCACATAGAATTTTCTTCAAATCCTACTACGTCTTCGCTAGTAAAGGTATAAGTACCTGATACGGTTGCGGTAAGGGTGTATTCGATAAGGTCGCTATAGTTTACGGTTACGGTGTTTTCACCGACTACTAAAACGTTTTCTGCTACTTCTTCTTCAACTTTTACAAGGGGTTGAGGTCTTGCAAGACCTGCGCACTGGAAGGTGTAGTTACCGTCAATGTCAGTAGAAATTACGATCACGTCGGTTTCTTCGCCGTTTAAGGTAATAACTATGCCACCGTCTTCGTTTACAGAGTAGCCGTAGGTGCCTGCAACTGCGCCGTTATTGTTATCGGTTACAACTAAGGTGCCTGCTTCTGCATCAAATACGAGTACGTACATACCTTCCATTACGAAGTTAACGTTGTAAGTACCGTCAAGAGTAACGGTTTCTTCGCCGCCGCCATCAGGAGGAGTTACTTCGCCACCTTCGGTAATGGTTACGGAATATTCGCCCTTAACAGTAGAAGCAAAGTAAATGGTAACTGCTTCACCTTCTTCAAGGGTAAGTGTGAATGATGCGCCTACTGCGTTATCGTAGAAGCTTACTAATTCTTCCCAATCTTCAAGGTTATCGTCAGCGCCTAAGCCACCTTCAAGAGTGAACACGTAAGTGCCTGCTTCGGGAGCTACAAAGGTGTATACGTCTGCTTCGTAAATGTAAGTATCGGTAATTACAACCGTGTTTTCTCCCATTACGAGTTCAGGAACTTCAACGGGAGGAACATCGGGACCATCTCCACCTTCGTCGGGAGTGAAGGTAAGGGTGTAAATTCCGTTCATTATGAAGTTAACGTTCCAAGTGCCGGTAAGGTCGGTTTGACCTGCGGTTGCTACGAGGGGTTGAGCTGATGCTAAGCCGCCTACGAACGCTACGGTATAACCAGAATCGGTAATAGCAATTTGAATATTTTCGTTAACTGCGCCGTTTTGATATACGGTTATTACGCTACCTTCAATGGTGTAGGTGTAAGTACCGCTAAATTTGCCATTGTTGTTATCCTTAATTTCTAACGTACCGGAAATAGTTTCGCCTACGTCTTCTCCTGCGGAAGGAGTGAAGGTTAAGGTGTAAATTCCGTTCATTACGAAGTTAACGTTCCAAG
This sequence comes from Clostridiales bacterium, assembly GCA_015069485.1. Classification (GTDB taxonomy): domain Bacteria; phylum Bacillota; class Clostridia; order Christensenellales; family Borkfalkiaceae; genus Coproplasma. Next base: position 14,807 of record SVIM01000009.1, read on the forward strand.
TACCGGTAAGATCGGTTTGACCTGCGGTTGCTACGAGGGGTTGTGCAGTTGCTAAGCCGCCTACGAACGCTACGGTATAACCGGAATCGGTAATAGCGATTTGAATATTTTCGTTAACTGCGCCGTCTTGATATACGGTTACTACGCCGTTTTCAATGGTGTAGGTGTAAGTGCCGGTAAATTTACCGTTATTATTATCTTGGATTTCCAACGTACCGTTAACTACTGCGGGAGCTTCAGCCTCATCAGGAGTAAAGGTAAGAGAGTAAATTCCGTTCATTAAGAAGTTAATGTTCCAAGTGCCGGTAAGGTCGGTTTGACCTTCGGTTGCTACAAGAGGTTGTGCCACAGCCAAAGCGCCTACAAACGCTGCAGTGTAACCAGAATCAGTAATAACAATTTGAATGTTTTCGTTAACTACGCCGTCTTGATATACGGTTACTACACCATCTTCAATAGTATAAGTGTAAGTACCTGTAAATTTACCGTTATTATTATCTTGGATTTCTAATGTACCAGTAATAACTTCAGGTTCTACGGTAGAAGGTCTTTCCATTATGCCGTCGAAGGTTGCAAACTTAATTACTACTTCGAAATAATCGTTAATAGCGTAAACTTCTTCAAGCTGAGAACCGGTTGCATAAGTTACGGTTAAAGCGGTTTCGCTTACGTTATAAACGTAGGTTGCGTTTGCGGTGGTTGCTACGCCGTCAACGGTCTTGGTAATAAGTGCTTCACCAGTTATCGCGCCTTCTTCAGCAGGGGTAAATACGATGCTGTATACGGTTGCGTTTCTGGAATCGTCGTAAACGTATTCACCGTTTAATACCACGGACATATCGGGGATTTCTTTAACGGTAATAGTTAAGGTGGTGGTTACTCCTTCTGCTACGTCAGAAGTAATGGTAATTACGTATTCGCCAACTTCGGTTGCGGTGAAGACGTAGTTTCCGCCCTCTTCGGTAGGTGCAGTTAAGGTTGCCTTATCAGCGTTTTCGCTAGTTATAGTTGCAGTATAGGAAGGATCTGCGTTAGCGTTAACTTCTGCGCTGAATTCAATAGTTTTGCCTACGTAAACGTCTGCGTCACGTACGGTAGTACCGTCGATAGTTGCGTTGATAGACGTAGGAAGTGCTCTTTCAACGTTATAAATTATAGTTTTAACAACGTCGCCACAAGAAACTTCAATGGTGTTTTCGCCCAAGTCAGCCATAGTAGCCTTAATGTATACTTGCTTGCTTGAGGTTAAGAACATTAACGCGCTCCAGTCAGAGTGAGGTTGACCGTTAATGGTTACGCTAAATGCGTTAAATGCAGGGTCAGCGCTTTCGGGGAGAATATCGGTTACGTTAACGCGATTAACATCTCCTACGCGTGCGTTGATTTCGCTTACTTCATTGCCTTCAGCATCAGTAAGCTTGAAGGTATTAATAATAACCTTTGCGGGATCGTAAGGGTTTTCTACGTATTCAAGTACGTCAGAATTTTGTTCAATTACTAAGGAGTAATTCCAAGAAGCTACTGCGTCTTCGTTAAGGGTTACAACGTAGCCACCTTCTTCGTCGGTAGTTACTTCGTACTGATCTGCGTAGTAAGAAGAGGTTTGAATATTAACGGTTTCTACGTTACCGCCTACGCCTAAGGTAAATTCAAGCGTACCGATATAGTAGTAATCGTATTCGGAAGCATAATTTACGATATCGAAGCTGTAAACTACTTCGTCTTCGCTAATAACGGTAACCTTAGTATCAACCTTTCCGTTAGCAGCTAAAACGGTGTCGTAAACGCCGGAAATCATATCTTCAACGCCGTAGAAGAATACGCCGCCGCCCATAAATTCACAGCCGAAATAGTAGCCGTATAAGTTATCTTTGGTAGATTCAGCTAATACTCTTAATATGTCGCCTTCCTTTTCAAAGCCGTAAACGCGGTTGTTTGCAGATTCGTACCACCATTCTCTGGTAACGCCTAAGTTATTACCAACGTCTTCTTCGCTCATATAAAGGTAATCTTCGTAGAAGATGTAGGAGGTAACTACTTCCGTGCTCATAACGCCAACGAATTCGTTAGATTCGGTAATAGAGCCGCTAGTTACTCTGTTTGCTTTTTCAAGAGCGGTTTCAATTGCGTCTTCTACCGTTTCGATTTCTAAGGTAACGATTTCGTATTCACATTCGTCACACTTGCCGTCTTTATCTTTATCTTCGTGTAAAGCCTTGCCGGAGATACGGTCGTGTCCGCAATCTGCTGCGTGCCAGTGGTGGTCTTCGTCAGCAGTCCATTCTTCTTCGAAGGTGTGTCTGTGCATACCGTCGTAATCGCACACGTCGCATACGCCGTTTTCGTCTAAGTCTGAGTGAGAGCCTTCTTCTTGTTTAAGCTCTTCTCCACATTCGTCTTCACAATCGTTGGGGTGCCAGTGATTGTTAGCGTCGCTTGCCCAATCCTTAGAGAAGCTATGTACGTGCATTTCGTCGTAATCACAAACGTCGCATTCGCCGTCCTGATTTGCGTCAACGTGAGCCGTTTCGTCCTTTTTAAGGTCGTGTCCGCAGGTTGCTGCGTACCAGTGATTATCTTCGTCGTAAGACAATACGTTAGCGTATTTGTGGAAGTGTTCTACTTCGTAATCACAAACGTCGCACACGCCGTCTTCGTTTTCGTCAACGTGTTCTCCCTTTCCAGATTCACGGTCGTGTTCGCAGGTTGCGTCGTGCCAGTGATAATCTTCGTCAACGGACCATTCGTCGCTGAAGGTGTGTCTGTGCATTTCGTCGTAATCACAAACGTCGCATTCTCCGTCTTCGTTTTCGTCAACGTGAGGAGCTTCTTCGCTTATGCGGTCGTGTCCGCAATCAGCGTCGTGCCAGTGATTATCGTCATCGAAAGTCCATTCATCTTCAAAGGTGTGAAGGTGCATACCGTCGTATTCGCATACGTCGCATACGCCGTCTTCATTCTCATCATTATGGTTCGCTTCGTCTTTTTTAAGATCGTGTCCGCAATCCGCTGCGTGCCAGTGTTTGTTTGCGTCGTGCGTCCATTCATCGGAATATCCGTGAACGTGCATTTGGTCGTAACCACAAACGTCACAAGCTTCGTCTTGGTCTGCGTCAACGTGAGCCGCTTCGTCAATCTTTAATTCTTCAACGCAATCCTCAGGGTCGCAAATGTTTGCGTGCCAGTGATTATTAGCGTCGTGAGACCAAGATTGATCGTACTCGTGTTCGTGGGGCTGTTTACAAGCAGCTAAACAAGAAAACGCTGCCAAAGTTGCACACAAAACGAGTGTTAAACCTTTTTTCATAATAATTCTCCTTATCTTTCATTATTATATTATCTTAAATATAATTCAATTTAAAAAATTTGTAAAGTTTTTTTGATTTGAATTGCTAAAATTTTATTGATATATCTTTATTTGTTGGGCTATATGCCTTAACAATTGGTAAACTTATCAAATTATACGAAAGCCGTTTTAAAGGCTACGCATTTTTTTCAGCAACCCAATCTTCACCGGTATAGCCCGTGTAATAGCAACAAGCAAACAACCATTGATCGTATTCACCGGAATCTAAACCGTAGCTTTCAGCTAATCCGTTACCGTCGTTAAAAAGCCTTTGGCTTATACTGAATTTTTGCAAGAATATTTGCATTTCTTCAGTTACGGGATATAAACCGTCGTTATTTACGAAGCTTGCATACTGGTTTTCGATAAACGCCTTATGGTTTTCGCCAAAGAAGGTTTCCGTTCCGTCCTCCTTCTCTATTTTGTAATATACGGTTAAGTTTTTATTGCCCGCGCTTTCTATGGTTGCAAAGTTATCGGGGTAACCGTACTCGGCGTTATCCTGCCAAATAATAACCGTAGAGGTTATATGCACGAATAAAAGCTCTTTAACTTCGGTAATATTGCCGTTTAAATCCCTAGTAACCCTGTGATAATAACCGTCGTCGCAAAGTGCGTAATTATCGTTAATAAGCATATTTACGCCGCCGATTTGATCCCACGCGTCAACGAGCTCTGCTCCTTCAGGGTTAGGCGCTTCAGCGAAGTCCTCGGTAGCGTTAATTACCTTAGTACCGTAAGGCTCTATTGCAAAGTCGTCTTCCCTCTTTAATAAAAAGGTTACGGTTACGGGGTAAGAAACTTCGTCCGAGCTTCTTATATCAGCGTAAACTGCAAACGTGAATACGCTACCGATTTGCTCTTCTGCAGCGGCTACCTCGTGCCTAAAGTTTTTGGTAAAGCTGTTTTCTGCACCGCCGTCGTTTATGGTTCTATCGTACACCTTAAAAACGGCGCTACCGTGATATACGTCTATTTTGGGGTTAACGTTGTTAGCCGTGGTATCAACCCAAGATTCAACCGAAAATTCACCGTTGCCCGTGGGCATATATTCGAAGTATACCTTTTGCTGAGCTGATTCTAAGGTTATGCTGTAAAGTGTGGTTCTGGTAATCTCTATGCAGTTATAAGGTCCGTCGCCGTTACGCTTTGTATTCGGTTCGGTAGGTCTATAAATTTCTATTTCTATATCCTTATTAATATTAGTCGCCCTATATATATTAGGATTATAGGTGTAGCCCTTAGGCAGGTTAGCCAAAGTAATTTTATAGTCACCGTCCAAGCCGGAAACGGAAGCCTTTGTTGCCGTTATAGTAGGCTCGGCTTCTTCTTCCCCTTCAACCTCTTCACCTTCTTCTCCCTCTTCGGGGGATGCGGGCTCGTCGGTTTCGTTTGCAAAATTAGCAACCTTGGTCGTAAAGCCGTCCGTCCATCTCGCTTGAATCGTGCTTACGGAATCAGGATCTCTTAAAAGGGTTGCAAAGGGAACGTAGCCCGTGCCGTCGTTGTAGATAAGCGAAACGCTAAAGGTTTCTAAATCCTCTTGATTATCGCCACCGGGAGTAGTTCCGCCGTCCGTAGGTCCACCGGGAGTAATTCCGCCGTCCGTAGGTCCACCGGGAGTTACGGGCTTATATTCACCGCATCCTGCAAAAATACAAGTAAACGCCAAGAGAACTGCTATTAAATTAAGAAATAATTTTTTCAACTTTTCGTCCTCCTACCCTTGTTTTTTGAAGAGCGATTTAATATCTGCCCATTTTAGCTTACGGATTGCAATATCGGCAACGAATAATACCACCGCAATTATAAGAAGATATGCAGTTAAATTAATCGTGTAGGTAGCAACCTCGTCTTCAGCGTTTTCAATAACTATAGTGCCGTCGCTAAATACGTTGCCCGAACTTCTAACGAACTTCAAGTCGTCGTCGTCAAAGGTTACGAAGCTATCGTATTCAGGGGAATATGAAATGTTAAAGAAGGTTTTGTTTTCGTAGGTTTTAGTGCCGTACGAATAGATAATTTCTATTGAATACTTGCCCGTTTGTGCGGTTACGAATTCGTAGAAATAGCGTGATCCGTCAAAGTTTAATACAACGGGCTCGGTAGGTTCACCGTCGGGTAAGGTTATTCTCGCCTTTGCAACGGCGTCGGGATTAATTAACACGGGTACGATTTCTACGGTAGAATAAGTGCCGTAATTTTGTACGTTAAACGTGTAGGGATAATCCACCTTTTCTTCGGGCACGTTAGTTGCAATAACGTTGTTTAAAAAGCTTAAGCCGTTTCCTTCGCTCCAGTTGCCCTGCATATTTGCGCTGAGCGCCGAAGTGAAGGTAGCAACCTTGCCCATACCGTATTCCCAATAGGAATATATGGGCGCTTGCGTCGTTCCACCGTTAGCCTTTTGGTAGGTAGCCGTAAGAACCGTGTTTGAAGTTGCCTTTTGCTTACTGTAAACGTAGCCCTTAACCTGCTCGATATTTTCGGTATCAATTCCCTTTAAAACCTTGTCGTTACGCATTTCAACGTTTACGGAAGCGTAATCGGTTATAACCGTATCGGTCATATCGCTATTAACCTTAGCAAACATAACGTCGCTTAATTCTTCGATAGTATCAGCGGCGTAGAAATTACCGCTTCCCGCTTTGGCTATGTTTTGCAAATACGCTCTGCCTTCTGCAGAACCCGTATCGTCCGTGTTTTCCGCGCTATCGTTTACGATTGCTATAGCAGAAGTAACTATGCCCTCTGCGCGCATATTTTTTGCAATTTGCGCAGGGTCGTTAGTATCGTTTACAAAGTTTCTACCGTCGCTTATAAGCATAACCTGTCTGTCTTCTTCAGGCGCGCCCTTAATTACCGAGTAAGCGTCTCTCATACCCGAACCGATAAAGGTACCTTGCAATACGTCTAACTTATTAATTTTTTCAATTATTTGCGCGCGCTTTACGGGAGTATTAACTTCGCCGTTTACTACTTCCTTATAGCTTTCGCCCGCAAAGGTAATAATGGTTATTTTGTCTTGCTCGTTAAGTAAGTTAACGATATTTATTGCCGCTTGCTTTGCCATCACTAAGTGATAGAGCGTTTCCATACTTCTGGAAATATCAATAACCAAGCAAACGTGCTTTTCGTCTTGGTCGGCGTTACCGAATTTAACGGGTAACATATTGCCTAATCTTTCAAGCTCGTTAACCTTTTCTTCGGCTAATTCAACCGCTTCCTCGTCGCCTTCGCTTAAGTTTTGTATTTTTAAATCGCCGAAGGTTAATAAGCTTTTACCAAATTGAGCAACTACTATGTCCAAGTTTTCAATAAAAGCAGTAACGTTATTTACTTGCTTTAATATGTTTATATCAGAAAGCACTATTTCATCATAATAGCAAAGCTCTTCAATAGAGAAGGGTACGTCTATTGCAGAAGTTTCGTTACGGCTGGTGCAGTTCTTTATTTCTGCGTTTCTGCCGTAAAGCGATTTAAGTAAATCGAAATCGTTGCTGTTTCCGCTTACTAAAAGTACCTTTAAATCACCTTCTATTGCCTGCGTAAAACCTATTTTATTGTTTAAGGTATTTCTGTCACCTTCCGCTTCGCTTGCCGAAATTTCAAACTCGTAATCAAACGTGCCTGCAACGTCGGTGGGCATATCAACGTTATAAACGTTAAAGCCCTGATTTAAGGTAATAGCGTCGCGAATAATTTCTTCGCCGCCCCTTCTTACAATTGCAAAGGCAGAGGTGTCGTAGCTTGACTGAATAAGCACGTCGGCAGTAGTTTCGTGGTTAATGTAGGTGGATTTAGTGTAGTCCACGCTGGTAACCTGCAATTCTTTAGAGCCTTGGGGAATATTGTTGTCAAGGTACATTGCGTCAACGTAAATACCCTGCGCAACTAACCCCTTAACTACGTTTGCAAGCCCTTCGGTTTGCTGAGTGTCGGTATTTTTACCGTCGGTTATAAGTACTATTCTTTTAATTACGTCTTGATCCCCGCGGGCGAACAAGTCAGCCGCGTAATTTAACGCGCCTAAAATGTCGGTTGAGCTTACGTCAACGGTATGATTTTTAACCGTTTCGAATTCTCCGCCCAAGGGAGTGTTAACCTTTTGGTTTGCGCCAAAGCAAATTACACCCATTTTAGAATTTCTGGGAAGCTCGTCCTTTACGGTATTAACGTATTCGTCAACCGTGTCTAAATTATGGCTGGACGAATAAGAAACGTCGGCTAAAACGTAAACGTTGGTCTTGGTTATAATCGCCGTTACCGTAGTACCTGCCATCGCAAAGGATGCGAGCATGATAATTGCAAGATGCAACGCAAGCGAGGCAACCACGTGCTTATCCCTATTATCTTTATTAATAGTAATAAAGTAAGGAACGAGCACTAATGCCAAAAGAGGAATTGCAATTAGAAGGAGATATGCGTTATCGAAGCTGATATTTATCATAACAATATACCCCCCAATCTGCTATAAATAATAATGCAACGCTAATAAACAATATTATAAGCGTATCAAATTTGCCGTCCAAGCCGCCACCGCCAGCTTCGCCCACCAATTCAATCTTAGCGGCCGTTGCGTCAGGCGCGCGCTCTTCTTCGGGTACGGAAGAATAAACGAAGAAATGTCTATCCGTTCCACCCACCGTCATAGTAATTTTATATACACCCACTTCTTCTAAAACGTATTCGCTTATAGCCACGTTAGAGTTCATATATTCCTCTTCGTTAGAGGGTGTAGTAATTTTTAAGCCCGTACTGTTTGCCAATACGTTAACTTCCAACTTGTCGCCCACGCTATACGAAACCTTTTCGATAACCGTAGGGAAGGAGTAGTCGAGTAAATTTTTAACGAGAGTAGTAAACGCCGCGCCAACCGAGGTGTTAGTCTTTCTTAAATCGAAGGCAAATACTACCTCACGGTTGCCGTAATCGTTATTTCCCGTAAACACTATAGGGTTGCCCTTATACGAGAATAAGGTTGTAAAGTTGCGGTAAGTACCGTATTTTACGTAATGCGAGATATAGAAATCGTTTGCGATAACGTTTTCAGTAAGTTTTTTAACCAAGGTTGCGGAGGAGGTTGACATTTCTACCTTCGCACCGCCCTCTACCTCTACCTCACTCTGTACGGTAAAGCCAGATTTTTCCACGTTGCCGTTTAAGTTAAAGAACCATACCGCGCCGTCTTTAGGTAATTCGTTGGGAGAGACGGAGTCAAAGATATACAAGCCGAAGCCGTCGGCGTTGCCACTCTCGTAAGCATCCGCGTATTCCTTTGCAGACCAAACGGTAAGCTTTGCGTTACCAACCGCCTTAATTGCAGAGCTAACGTAGAAGGGAGCGTCGCTTACCAAAAGAGTTTGGTAAGAGTTTTCGTTTTTAACGTTAAATAAGGTACAGCTGTTATCTAAAACGAAATCGTCCTGTTCTGCAATTTTTACCGTTAAATGCTCGAACCCCTCTTCGGGAATAACGGTATCCAAGGTAAAGGGCGTCAACGCAAGCTTGGGCGTTTGCACGATTTGCGTTACTACGGGCGTTTGAGCGTCGTCTAAATAAAGCTCTACGGTAAGCTCCATATCCTTCGTATAAGATACAGCCTTGCCCGTAACGGTAAGATTGCTTCCCTTAAGCTCGTAAGCAAGCTCGGTTACCGCATAGTTAACCTCGTCGCCGGAAACGTCTATAACCTCTACGTTAACGCTTTCTTCGTAAACCTTATCGGTAACCAAATAGGTTTTAATAGAAGGGTTAAGGTTAAAATATTCCTGAGCTTTAGCGATTGCGTCGTCCATATCGCCCACCGAATAACCTTCTTCTACCGTTGCAAGCTCTTCAATCGCAAATTCCTTATCTTCTACTCTTTCGTAAACGACGGTAGTATAATCGCTTACGCAAACGAGCGAATAATAGCTTCCGTCCAAAGACTCTTCGATAATTTCCGCAATTTTTTCTTTGCCCTTTTCAAAGCGGGTTACTTCGCCGCTAACCATATTCATACTACCGGAAGCGTCTAAAATAAAGCAATATTCGTGCGCCGCGTCGGGTAAAATAATTATGGGATGAGCCATAGCCAACGAAAGCGCGGCTACGGTTAAAATTTGTAAAATAAGGCTTATAAGTCCCACTAACTTTTTAATGGGATTTTTGCGCTTTAAAAACTTTTCGGAAAGAATCCACAAATAAGTCGAAGCAATGGTTTGTTCGGTGTATTTGTTTTTAATTATATATATAATAATAAGAATAGGAATGCCTATAAGGCCAAGTAGGCCTAAGGGATATAAAAAGGTCATTTAAGCACCCCCTCTTCTATCATCTTACCAAAGAAGATTTGCCCTAAACTTTCTTCCGAAGAAATTAGCATGTAATCGTTCCCGCGGGATGCGCATATGCTTTTAATTCTGTCGGTAACGTAATTTAAAGCCGCCTTGTACGCTTTGGCTATTTCTTTATCAATATGCTTGCGGTAAGTTCTGTTTACGTCTTCCGAATCAAAGAAATGCATCTTTCCTCTCACTAAGGGATTTAACTCCTCGCGCGATAAAATTTGCATACATACCACGTGCCTTTTTTTGCCCGCCAAATGGTCTATAACCCTATCGTAATCGTTGTCGGTTAAAAAGTCGGAAATAAGGAAGGACATACCGTCGCCAAAGCCCACGTTTGTGGGAAGAATTGCGTCGGTAATATAACTGTCACCGCCAAACTCGATATCGTTTAGCTTGTGAATATTGCTTATAAACGCTTCCTTTCCAACCATACCGCCAATAACCTCGATAAGCTCTTTTTCGCGGATGACGTAAATGGATACCTTATCCATTTCGCATACGGATAAGTACGCCAAAGCTGCGGCAAGCTTAATTGCTTGCTCGCCCTTTTTGCTATTGCCGTATTCCATTGAACGGCTAGCGTCTATGTAAATTTTTGTGTGCATTTGCCGTTCGTCGAGATAGAGCTTTAAATACAACTTATCAAACCTTGCGTAGGCATTCCAATCGATTTTGGTAATATCGTCGCCTGCCATATAGTCGCGGAAATCGGAAAACTCGCAGGAAGAACCAAAGGTTTTACTTTGATGGTTGCCCCCAAAAAGCCCCGCAACGTTATGCTTTACAAGCATTTGCAAGGTTTCTATCTGTTGCAAAAACTCTTCGTTAATTGCCTGTATTTTCATATCTTTCTATTATTTTTTCGTTTCCTTAATCAATAAACCGATAACGTCTTCTACGGTTAATTTGTCGTTAATTGCGCTATAATTAATTTTAATTCTGTGTCTTAAAACGGGTTCTGCCAAAGCGTTAATATCTTCGTACGAAACGTTATAGTTGCCGTTAATTAACGCGCGCACCTTTGCGCAGGTAATTAAAGCCTGTGCAGCACGGGGGGAAGCGCCGTATTTAATATACTTTTTAGCGGTTGAAGAAGCGTTTTCAATTTCGGGGTGAGTGTTTGCAACTAAATTCATTGCGTAATTTAAAACGTCTTCCATAACGGGTACGGTGGATGCAAGCTCTCTCATTTCCATAATGGTTGCGCCGTCAACTACTGCGTCAGCAGTTTCCGCCATAGTAATCTGAGTCATATTTACGATGCTTGCAAGCTCTTCAACCTTGGGGAACTTCATAATAAGCTTAAACATAAAACGGTCCATCTGCGCTTCGGGAAGAGGATAAGTACCGTCCTGTTCAATGGGGTTTTCGGTTGCAAGAACGAAGAAGGGTTCTTCTAAAACGTAAGTGGTGTTTGCAACGGTAACCTTGTGCTCCTGCATTACTTCAAGCATTGCAGACTGAGTTTTGGGAGTAGCACGGTTGATTTCGTCGGCTAATACGAGGTTTGCAAAAATAGGGCCCTTGCGGAATACGGTGTTCAATTTGCCGTTATCGTCCTTTTCTATGATGTTAGTACCGGTTACGTCCGAAGGCATAAGGTCGGGCGTGAACTGAATACGCGAAAAGGGCAAGGACAAGGTTTTGCCAAGGGAACGAACCAAACGGGTTTTACCTACGCCAGGTACGCCTTCCAAAAGCACGTTACCACCCGCAACGATTGCGATAATAACGTTATCGATAATGTCTTGCTGACCTACGACGTCTTTTTTAAGTTCGTCTTTAATTTTAGTAATTGACTGACTGAATTGTTGTACTTTTACTTGGTTTTCCATAATCGGTATATATCCTTTAATTTTATTTTTTTATAATTTTATTTTACGGCAAATGCGCCGTTTAGTTTTTAGTTACCTTAAAGGCTTTATTAGCAACGCGCGTTTGCTTACGCGATATCGCCTTTTAATTATTTTCGTCGCCGTTATTAGACGAACCGCCCATCAAGTATTCGTTGTAATACTTTTTGTATAATTCAATAATCTCTTCGGGAACGCCGGCTTCTTCCATTTTTTCAACTTCCGCCCAGTACCAAGCGTCGATTACCTCGCCGTAAGGCTTGTGCTCGTCGTTGTCGGGGTCGTAAATTAAATCGTTACTGCCGTATTTGCTATCGCCGGTACCGCCACCACCGCTTCCCGAGTTTTCGTCGTCGTTCGCGTCGTTTTGCACTATATTGTTAAACTGCTTTTCCTGTTGGAGTCGCGCTTTAACAGATTCGGGCAAATCGTCTTGCGTTAAACCGAATATTGCCAACAATTTGTTTACTACGTTATCACGCTCGTATCTGTTGTCGTACTGGTTTTCTATTTCTACCTTTAAGTTATAAACGGTAGAAGAGTTATCGTCGAAATAAGTATCCAAGCGAGCCTGCGCCGTGTCGGTGGGAACGTTGTCCACTTCGTCCGCCAAGGTAGCCAAATCGTTAAAGAAGTTATATAAGCAAATATATAACGAATCGCTTTGCATTTCAAGGATATCAATGGCAACCATACCGGATGAAGTAAAGGTTATTATTTTGTTATAAAGCTCTTCGCCGAACAAATCTACGTAAACCTTTTCCTCTTCCTGTCCGCTTCCGCCTTGGTTTTCACCTTCGTTACCGCCTGCGTTTTCTTCACCTGCTCGGGTAAGCGCACCTAATTGCCCTTGTTGGTTTTCACCGCCTTGGTTTTCGCCGTCTTGGTTTTCGCCGTCACCGGGAGTCAACTCAGCGTAATAGCCCCTAAAGCTTTCTCTAATATCGTTAAGTCTGTTTACTACGATATTGGAATTAAGCGTTAAAATACCGTTTGCAACGGATTGCACGTCTGCGTTAGAGCTTGACGCCTTCATCTTTAAGCCGATATCGTTATAGCTTATATTTGCTTCGACTACCTCGTGGATGTTTTCGATGGTTTGCAAAACCTTTTCGGTTATTTGCGTTTCCGTTACGTATTCCAGCTTCATTGTGTCGAGTAACGATTCAAGCTCTAAAACGATTCCGTTTTTAACCTCTAAATAGAAGTTATCCGTGCGCTTTACCGCGCTTATAAGCTGTTCGATACTTTTAATTTGCCAATCGGTTGCGTCGAATTCCTGTTCGGGGGGAGGGCCATCTTGACTTTCGGGTGCGGGAATAAAAAACGCCGTTCCAAAAGTACCTACTGCCAACACGCCGGCAACCAGCAACGCCCACCAACGCTTTATGTTAAAGGCGCGCGCCGGAACTTGCTTTAAACGGTTATCAGCGTCAATTCTTTGAAGCTTAATCATATCCCCGTCTTTGCCGTCGAATTCCACCATGGTTTGTACCTTTTCGTTAAGGTCAAACCTTTCGTCAAGGTGCTTTGCCAACCTTTTATTTGCGGGGTATAAAATTAAAAATAAAATTCCGCCCACCAAAACTGCTCCGCCAACGCCTATTAAAATATACCACAACGGGTTAAATTCAATTTGCGTAAGCTTAAAGGTTAGCATTAATGCCCCCACCGCTAAAAGGGCGACGGAAACACCGATTGCAACACTTATAATAAGTGCGTTTCTAAAAAATTTTCTTTTGATTGAAACAAATGCTTCGCTCATTATTTAGCTCCTGCATATTTTTATTTTTTTATACAAAATTATACATTAATGCATAAAGAAGAATATATATATTTTAACACTATATTAAAAGAAAATCAATCAAAAAACACTTGATATTATATAATAATAATGTTAAAGCGCAAAAAACCAAAAATTTTAATTCAATCTTAAGTAAAAAATTAATTTTTTATGCATATTTTTCCATACGCCGCAGCTCTTTTTTATTGTTTTTTTGCCCTATTATTTATATTAAACCTCCCCAACGGCACGCATATACCCCTGCCACGCACTTCAACAGCGCATAACTACCCCCCCCTACTTACCTTTAACGGCACGCATATACCCCTGCCACGCACTTGAACGGCACGCATTGCCTTCATAGTAAAGTTTATATTAAAAAAATTTTTTGAAATTTTTTATTTTTATTTTGAAAAATTTTTAAATTTATAGTATAATAAAAAAATAAAAGGAGGTATATTTGTGAAAAAGAAATCGATGGTGTTTTTAGCAATGATTATGTTGATGACGTGCGCCGTTTCTTTTGTCGGTTGTAACGAGTCGGATTCGGGAGAACAGAAGATAATGAATTTATCTCTTAACCCTGAAGTGGAATTTATTTTGGACGCGGATGATAAAGTAGTAAGCGTTAATGCCTTAAACGAAGAAGGCAATCTTATCGTCAGTGCAGAAGTTTTTACAGGTAAGACTGCAGAAGAAGCGGCTCAGTTGTTTGTAGAGATTTCTAAAGAAACGGGATTTTTGATTTCAGGCAACGCATATACGGACGAGAATGAATTAACGATTTCCTTCTCTGGAGATACGAAGGCTGCGGAAGAATTGTATAATGATGTTAAATCGAAAGTAGACGAGTATTTAACTGCGGAAAATATATCTGCGACTATTGAACAAGCTGCTTTGATTACAGAAGAACAATTAGAAGCACTTGTAGCAGAGTGTACCCCTTATTTAGAGTCTGCAAAGATTCAATCAATGACCTATAACGAACTTATTCAAGAGCTTGTAGAATCTCGTAAAGAAACGGCAGAATTCTACTCGCAAGAACTAAAGAATGCTTATTATGAAGCAAAGGCATTGGTTATGAAACAAATAGAGATACAGGCGGTGAAGGCGCAGGTAGGAATCGATAGTTTAACTGGAGCAGCTTTTGATTATGCATTTGATATTTACGTAGACGCCGTGGAAGTTGTTGAGAATACGAGAATGGATATGATGGTAAAAGAAGATAGTCCATATCAAGTTGCTCTCAATGCATTCCGTGAAGCAAAAGCTGAATATTTGAATTATCGTAAATACGTAGCATCATTAGAGCAAAATGAAATTACTACGCTAATCAGTCAAAAACTTGCAAATTTGCAAACGGCTGTAGATGGTGCGGAGACGGCATTGTTGCAAGCAGGAGATTCCGCAAACCTTGCACTTGATTCTGTGAAAGCAACGTTAGATACGACGTATGCTGCCGTTATAAGTTTAATTAAAGATTACTCTGCGAAAGCAAGTCAATTTGCAAGCGAGATTTCAACAAAACAGCAAGAAGCTCAAACGGCTTTCTTTAATGAATTTGAAACAGCGTATGCGGAGGCGATTGCGGCGGCGGAAACAAAATGGAACGAAATGCAAATTGAACTTAAAAATAGTTATGTTGCAGAATAAGCGTTAATTTATTAGCTTTTTAAATGCCCCTAAATAATAGATAGTCGTGGGGAAAAAGAAATCTAATTCTACAAATACAAATAACGAATTTGCAAAAGAGTCTGATATATTTCAGGCTCTTTGTTTTATAGTGAATTTTACAAAAAACAATCTCTTTGAAAAATTAAAATGTTCAACTGCCATAAGATATCAATAAAACAGAATAGAGGATTAAATTACCCTCGGAGAGTAGCGCAACGCAACGCGTTGCTCACGCGAAACACACTTGCTTCTCGCTCTGACAGGCAATAAAAAAAGAACTTGGAAAAAATCCAAGTTCTTTTTTTTTGGTGCACCTTCAGGGACTCGAACCCGGGGCCCACTGATTAAGAGTCAGTTGCTCTACCAACTGAGCTAAAGGTGCATATTGGTGATCCATCCGAGACTCGAACCCGGGACACCGTGATTAAAAGTCACGTGCTCTGCCAACTGAGCTAATGGACCAAATTATTGGCTGGGGTAGCTGGATTTGAACCAACGAATGCGGGAATCAAAATCCCGTGCCTTACCGCTTGGCGATACCCCAATGACTGCCTAATATTAAGGTTTTAAGTTTATGGGGCGGGCGACAAGTTTCGAACCTGCTACCTCCAGAGCCACAATCTGGCGCTCTACCGATTGAGCTACGCCCGCCATAAAACTGGTGCGCCTGGAGAGATTCGAACTCCCGACACACGGCTTAGAAGGCCGTTGCTCTATCCAACTGAGCTACAAGCGCGTACGCACAAGTACCGTTGCGACCTTTTTTGGAGCGGGTGATGGGAATCGGACCCACGCAACCAGCTTGGAAGGCTAGTGTTCTACCATTGAACTACACCCGCAAATAGACGAGCCAACGCAATACGACAACTTAATGCTAAACGATTATATCAAATAGATTTTTTAATGTCAACTTAATTTTAACCTATTAATTATAATTTTTTAAAATTTAATTTTGAACAAAATAAGGCAATTTTTTGATAATATCGCCCATTTTTTTCTAATTTGTAATAAATTTACCTTATTTTTATTACTTTTTTCGCCTTATAACGCCCACTACCGTAAAAATTATGCCTATACACAACACGAAAATTATAGAGCCGTAATACAAGGCGTCGTTTTGCCACATATCTTCAAAATACCAGGTAGAGCCGTGCTTTGATAAAAAATCAGCAAAAACCCAACCCCAAGCCGAAAGCAATAAAAGTAAAATTTCCGTAACGAAAACTATAGTCAGCAAAACGACCTTAAGGGCTTTGTTTTCGTCGTAAAAAACGCTTTTCTTTTTTTCGGTAACGCCGTCCTTATCTTTCTCGCCGTAAAAAATTTTAGGCGAAAGGGAAAATTCTTCGATAATTTTTGCTATGTTTTTCGGCGTTGGTTGCACTATATCCTGCTCCCATTTGCAAATAGTTTGGCGTGCAACGCCCACCCTATCGGCAAATTCCTCTTGCGATAGCCCCAAATTTTTACGGATTTCTTTAATTGTCGTCCCGCTGTTCTTCATCCTTCTTTTCCCTTTTCTTTTTTTCCTTTACAACTAAAAATCTTATAATTACGCTAAGCGACAAAATTGTTAAAATACCGAATATTACGGAATAGAAGATTGTTTCTGGAGTAAGATTAACTGCTAATTCAAAGTGAATCTCGCTGTTGTCGATAGGGGCAAAAAGGTAAATTAAGGTTACCCCCACGCATAGCAAAACACAAGCCATATATGCGGAGCAAAGCACTAAAACCGTATGCCAAATTACCTTTTTTGCTACGAACAGCTTA
This sequence comes from Clostridiales bacterium, assembly GCA_015069485.1. GTDB lineage: Bacteria > Bacillota > Clostridia > Christensenellales > Borkfalkiaceae > Coproplasma. The sequence continues at coordinate 31,568 of SVIM01000009.1, forward strand.
TCACTTTTTGCGTTTTTTTCTTGGTTGGTATAATATTCGCCGATTACCGATTTAATATCGATATCTTCGTTAAACAAGGTTTTGGGCTGAATATAAAAAACCTCGCTAATTTTTAAAAGATTTTGTAAGGACGGCTGGGTAACTCCGTTTTCCCACTTAATTACCGTTTGGCGGGAAACGCCCAGCTTTTGGGCAAATTCTTCCTGCGAAAAGCCTATTCCTTTACGAAATACTTTAATCCTCTCCATATCCATATCAACATTATAACACGATTTATAAAATATTACAAACAATTTTAAAAATAAAAACGGCCCGAATCGAGCCGCCTTTATTTTTTTGGGAATTTATGAGTGATTTAACTGTAAGCAGATTGTAATTGCATTACGCAAGCTTTAGCACACCCGTTTTAAGCGCCTTGCGCCATTTTAGCGCGACCTGCGCCACGAACAATTTCGTTTTGAGCGTTATGTCGGCGCTTACACCCTATACTATGCGCCAAATAAAACTATGTTTAAAACGACAGCCTACGCAACTTTGCATAGTGATAATATTAAAAAAAGCAAATTTGTTCAACCAGCTTTTGTTTACATTTACTCTACCGTTAGTAGAGTTGCCTTTTTTTGTTTAGTAGAATTGTTTTTATTGCCCGCAGTTTTGCCAAAAACAGTAAATCTTTGCAACACCCTTTGCCGAGCAAGCAATACACTCCCCCCACCTACTCTACCAACCTTAAACCTTTCCCTTTGGGCAAGTAATTTACTCTATTTAAACCTTAACCTTTCGTTTTGGAAGAGTGTTTCAGTCTTAATTATACCCTTATTCTTCCGTTTTGCGCCCTTTTAAGCCACCTGCACAACTTACATCAACTTTTCGCTTGGAGCGAGTGCTTCAGCCTTTATTCACCCCTTAAATCTTCGCTTTGGGCGAGCAACGCTACGAGTGAAGCGTAAAAGATTGACGGAAAAATGTAAAATAAATGATTATCGAAAAGCCCCGTTATTACCAAAGCGGTAAGGGAAAGAGCGACGAAGCTACGATCGTAAGTGGGGTTACGTAAAAATATAATGGCCGTTTGCGCCCTATGCGCCATATACGCAAAAAAGCCCACGCCACCGCAAGCGCCGAGCATTTGCATAACGCTGTTATGATACATTTCCGGCACGAAGTCAAGCCCGTCGAAATTAGGCACGCTTTTAACCTCTGCGAAAAATCCACCCCCGAATATAGGCGAATTAATAAAGGAATTGTACGCCTGTTGCAAAAGCTCCGTTCTGCCGTTGCCCGTAAAAACGCCCTCGGAATTAGTTAGCGATTGCAACATTTCGTCAATGATTTTTATAACCTGCTCCTTAAATACGGCAACCGTTAAAAGCCCCGAAATTACCAAGGCTACGCAAACTGCAAGGTTGGCAAATTGATGCCTACCCTTGGCGATTAAATAAATAAAGCCGATAGGGTAAATTATTGCCGTTGCCAAAATGCTTTGGCGGCTGCTTGTTAAAAACACGCAAAGGGCGACTACTGCGGAAAAAGCCGAAAAAATAAAGCCGTATTTTTGGTTGCCTGCAAGGTATAAAACGAAGGGCAGGCTACACGAAAGAAGCATACCCATAGTATTCCAAATTCCCCAACCAAAAACGATTAATTCCTTATTTATTGCGCCGTTTTTTAATATTTGCGGAGTGGTAAAATAAAGTATTATAAGTTGCAAAACCAACAAAAGCGAAAGCGCCAAAAAGGCGTAGGCAATTTTTATATAATTTTGCTTGCACGGCTTAACACATGCGCACACGAAGGTGAAAAAGCCCGAATATATTGCGCCAAGCGTTGCACCAAAAAGCAAATTGGACGGCGAATATGCCTTACTGAACAGTCCGTTTAGCACTAACGCGACGCTTAAAGCTATAACGCCGAAAAAGGTAGGCGTTACCTTAAAAGCCCCCACCCTTACCCTTTTAACGACCTTATAAATTAAAGCGACAACGCAAAGCAAGGCGAGCAAAACGATAAAGGAAATAACGGCAGGGCTGTAATAAAACGAAGAAGCCCCCGTGTTTGGCGAAGGGGAATTTTTTTTAGAAACAAAGCAGTTTAAAAATAGCAAAACGCCGATTGCGGGCGTTGCGTCGCTTAAAAGCAAAAGGCAAAAAATAAAGGCAAGGGCAATATACGCCATAGCAACTAAATCCCACCCCAAATAGTAGCACGCGCAAATTATGGTTGCCGTTAAAAAGGGGAAGAATTTATTGCTTATTACTGCCCTTATAAAATTTAAATATTTTTTAAATAGCGGTTTAATTGCTTTATTCACTTGCCCCTCTGCACAATTTTTTTTGCAAAGTTAATAAATTATTGCTTTTTGCCCATAACTGTTGTATAATATTGGCAATTGGAGATAAATGTAAATGCCTACACTTAAAACGCCCAAGCAAAAGGCCTACGCTATATTTTGCATATCGTTTTTTTCGCTTGCGCTTGCAATACACGCAACCTTTACGGCTTTTGACCTTATAGATATAAGCTCTACGATACCCAAATATTTAGGTGTTTTGCTATGCTTTGCAGGGGCAGCCTTTCAATTTTATTTTTTTAGGCACGACGGCGCGATATTGCTAATTTCGTCCTTTATAACCTGCATTGCCGATTTGTTTTTATTAGTATTAGTAATAAACGATATAGGCGTATTCGTTTTTATTTTTGCCCAGCTTACCTATTTTGCCCGAATATACCTTGTTAAAAACAAATTCCCCACACTTTCGCTTTTATTAAGGCTTTTGCTTTTCGTTGCCCTTTCGATAATATTAAACAGCCTAAAAAGCTTTAATTTTTTAACGGCAGTAACGGCGTTTTACTTTATAAATTTAATTTTTAACGCCGTAGAAAGCGCCACCCTTATTACCTACGACAAGCGCTTTATTTTGTTTACGGTGGGGCTTATTTTGTTTATTTGTTGCGATATATGCGTGGGGATAAGCAATTTGAACAGCGTGCTCGGCACGAAAATTCCAAACGATATAAAGGACTTATCGTTTTTTGCAATTTGGCAATTTTATATGCCGTCGCAATTATTAATAATTCTTTCGGCAAACCAAAATAAATTTACAGTATTCGATAAAGGATTTATAAAAAAGCGTTATGAAAAATAAAATAGTTACTATAGTATTTTGCGTAGCCCTTATTATTTTTATGCTAACCTTTAGCATAGGGCTACCCATATATTGCAGGTTTTTTTATTATTTGCAAATTGAACCGTTAGGCTTAACCCAAAGCACGAATTGGAGCTTTGATCAAATAAAAACGGCTTACGACGACGTATTAAATTTTTTAACCCTACCCGGCTTTGAATTTAAAACGGGCGAGCTTGCTTTTTCCGAAAGCGGAAAATCGCACTTTGAGGATTGCAAATGGCTTTTTAACTTAAACCTTTTTGCCCTTATTGCCTCCACCGCAACGCTTATTTTAATTTTAGCTTTAAAAAAGCTTAAAAAGGTTACGCTAGTTAAGTTTTTTAACAGAAATTGCTATTTTTATTCAGCGATTATCCCCTTAATTATAATGGTGGTGCTTGCCGCTATAATTGCGATTGATTTTAACGCGGCGTTTGAAGTTTTCCACGCAATACTCTTCCCCGGCAAGGACAACTGGATTTTTAACCCCTATACCGACGAAATTATTTTGGTAATGCCCCAGCAATTTTTTATGAACTGCGCAATTTTAATAGCAACCTCGTTTGCAACCTTTTGCGTATCGTTTATCGTTGCGGAAATAATTTCAAGCAAAAAGCAAAAAAACAACGCCTAAACGGCAAAAATTTAGGGTGCCTGCAATTATGCAGACACCCTTTTTTATTGTTTTTTAAAATTTACCTTAATTATAATTCTTCTATTGAGTGAGCAACGTAGTTAATATGGTCCGCCGCACGCTCTAAGTTGCAAACGAGGTTAATAAATACGTTGTTGTTTTCAACGCTACATTCACCGCTTGCCATACGCTTAATGTGGTCTTTAGTAAGGCTTTTACGCATTGAGTCGATTTCGCTTTCGATTTCGTCGGAAACCTTAATGGCTTCAAAGTCCCTATTTTCAACGATTTGCATAGTTAAATCGTGCTGTTCGCGTATTTTTGCAACCATTGCCCTTAAATCGTTATTAACCTTTTCGCTAAACTCAAGGTTTTTTGCAACCTTTTTACGGGTATATTTTACTAAGTTTTCCGAAAGCTCTGCAACACGGGCAATATCGCTTACGTTGTGGTGAAGCATACTTAAAATTCTTTCGTCCTCGTATGCGATTTCTTCTGCGGAAACTAAAACCAAATAGTCGGTAATATTTTTAGAAAGCTTTTCAATTTCTTCGTTTTGTTCGGTAATTTTTTCAAGCTCGGATTCGTCGCCCTGAGCAAAGGATTCAAAGGATTTTTCTAAGCTTGCCATTGCGAGAGCAGACATATTATAGGTTTGCTTTTGAAGCTGACCGATTGCAAGCGAGGGGGTGCGTAAAAGACGCTTATCCATAAAGCCGTCTTCCGCTTTACTAGCCGTCTTTTTATCGGGGATAATAATCGTGGTAAGCTTAACGAGCTGTTTAACAAAGGGCAAGTATAAAAGCGTACAAATTACGTTAAACGCCGTATGGAACATTGCTATTTGCGTTTGCGCTTCGGGAAACCACGCCTTAAAGGTCATATCGTTAAACGAAGGCCAGCATACTAATACGATAAGGAATATTATTGAACCAACCGTATTGAATAAGAAGTGGAATAAGCAAGCGCGCTTTGCGTTAGTGTTTGCACCGACGGAGGATAAAAGCGCCGTAACGCAAGTACCTATGTTAGTACCTAAAATAACGAATAAAACGCTGTTTCCGCCGTTGCCGATAGTTATTCCTGCGCCCACCAACAAGATAACGATGGCGGTTACCGCGCTGGACGATTGCACTACAGCGGTTATTAAAGCACCCACTAAAAGAAGTAATATAGGGTTAGAAATACTTGTTAAGGCTGTGGTAATAATAGGCTCGTCTCTAAAAGACGCCATTGAATTTGACATAAGCTCTAAGCCGATAAACACCAAGCCCAAGCCGGCAATTGCAAGCCCGATGGTTTGAACCTTTTTGTTTTTAGAAAGCAAGTCCATAAACGCGCCCACCGCCGTTAGCATCATAACGAATTCGGTGATGGGTAAAAATTGAAGCGCGGCGATTTGACCGGTTATAGTAGTACCTATGTTTGCGCCCATAATAACGCAAGCCGCCTGATAAAGACTCATAATACCCGCGTTTACAAAGCCAACCGTCATAACGGTAGTTACCGAAGAGCTTTGCACTACGGCAGTCGTTACCATACCAATACCAACGCCAACCATACGCGAGTTAGATGTTTTATTAAATAACTGCCTTAATTTGCCCGTTGCGAGCTTTTCAACGTTATCGGAAAGGAGCTTAAAGCCTAAAAGGAAAGCACCTAATCCGCCAAAAAGAGTGAGAATAGAAATAACAATAGGTGGCATAAAACTTGTTCCTTTTGTAATATTGTAAACTTATTATAACACAACTTTTAAAAAAGTGTTTCGTAAATTTACAAAAATTTTGTAGTTTTGTTAAATATTTTTTGCTTATTTGAAATTTTATAAGAGCTTTACGACGAAAAAAACTTGTTTAATGTAAGTTTATGTAAAATAATATTATATTAAACAACTTGTTGACGGAATTATAATTTTGTGATAAAATAGTGATAATATGGAGATTAAGCGCTTAAAACTTAAAAAACTTAATAACACGCGCGATTTGGGTGGCTTACCCGCAGCCGACGGCAAAACCATAAAATACGGCAAGCTGATTAGAAGCGGAAGAATAAGCGAAATTCCCGATTGCACTGCGCAAAGCTTAAAGGATTTAGGGCTTAAAACGGTTGTTGACCTTAGAATTGAAACGGAACGCAACGAGCACCCTAGTAGACAGATTGACGGTGTTGAATTTATTTGGCTTCCCCTTCTTTGCACGGCAACTGCAGGCATTACAAGGGAAAAGAGTATGGCTAAAACCATGTATAAGGAATCTAAACGCATTAAAGAAGAGTTTGGAAGCGCCGATAACTACATGATAGAAACCTATAAAAACATTTTAACCAACCCCAACACTATACCTGCGCTTAAAGAATTTTTGAATATAGTTATCAACCACGAGGACGGCGCGCTTTTGTGGCATTGTAGTGGCGGAAAGGACAGGGCTGGCATTTGCGCAATGCTTGTAGAAGCACTTTTAGGCGTCCCTGACGAGGTTATTATTTTAGACTATGTTTCTACGCAAAGATTCCAAAGAAGAAAGTATTTTTTAAGCAAGTTTGGGCTTAAGGTCGTGCCTATGTCCCGCTATTTTAAAGCTATTTTATACGGACTTATGGATGCAAGAAAGATTTTTATATTGTCTACCATAGAATTTTTAGAAGCAAGGTACGGTAGCGTAGTTGATTACTGCAAGCAAGAGCTTGGAATTACGGACGAGCAGATTGCCTTACTTCGCCAAAAGTATTTAGAAGATTAAAATAATTTATATAACGAATTTGCGGGACGGCGCACGCCGTCCCGCATTTTTTTATTTGTAAGCCGTATTTTTTATTTAAAAGCCGTAAAGCCAAAAAAGTGCAGGCTTATTTTTTATATTTTATATTACCGTTTATCTTCTTTATATTATCGTTTATCTTCGCCCCTTTTTCTTCCCGTATATTTTATTTTATAACTTAATCTTCACCCACACGCGCAAACGGAAAAGGCGTAAAGCGCGCTATTCTACTGTAACGCTCTTTGCCAAATTTCTCGGCTTGTCGGGGTCGCATCCGCAAAGCACCGCCACCTTATACGCAATATACTGTAGGGGCAATACGGAAATTATGGGCGAAAGAGCCCTATCGCATTTGGGAATACTTATTACGAAATCGCACACCGAAAGCAATTTTTTTATGTATTCCTTACAGGAGCAAACCGCAGCGACCTTGCCTCCCCTTGCCGTTATTTGCTTTATTGCAGAAAGATTTTTTTCGCAAAGATTTTCGTCGCTCATAACGGCAACAGAATAAGTACTTTTATCTATAAGCGCAAGCGTGCCGTGCTTAAGCTCGCCGGAGGCGTATCCCTCGCCCGGCTTAAGAGAAACCTCCTTTAATTTTAAGCTTCCCTCCTTTGCGACTGCGCAGTCTAAACCACGCCCTATAAAGTAAACTCCGCTTGCCTCCTTTATTTTTTCGCAAAGGGCGTCAAGGCTTAAGCCGTTTATAGTTTTTTCGCATAACTGGGGCATAGTATAGGCTCTTTTGAATAATTGCTCATATGTAGAAGCGTTTACCTTAGCCAACACGGCAATTAAAAACCAAAGGGAAATTAATTGCGCGCAATAGCTTTTTGTGGCGGCGACGCAAATTTCTGCCCCGGCAACTACTGGTATAGTAAAATCAGCTATGCGCGTTATTGCAGAATACCCCACGTTGGTTATTGCAATAACCCTTGCGCCGTATTTTTTTGCAAGCCTTGCCGCCTCTAATGTGTCGGCAGTTTCTCCGCTTTGACTAACCGCCACAACTAGTGTTTTTTCGTTAACGGGCGATTTTTTATACCGCCACTCACCCGCCGTTTCCGCCACGGCGCATAGCGAGCAAAATTCTTCCACCCAATCCTTTGCGATAAGGCAGGTGTGAAATGCCGTTCCGCACCCCGTTAAAACCACCTTGTCAACCCCTTGCAAAAACGCGCTTAATTTTTGTAAATCTACTGCCTCGCAAGCGGTTATGGTGTTTTGTACCGCCGTGGGAATTTCCTTTATTTCCTTTAACATATAGTGGGGGCAATCGCCTAAATCAAGGCTAGCCTTACTTGCAAAATTTGCAACCCTTTCCCTTACTTGAAGCTCTAACCTATCGTTGTAAATTTTTACGCTTTTTTCCGTTATAACGGCAATATCACCGTCGCAAAGCACGCAAATTTCTTCTGCCATATCGGCTATGGCAGGGGCGTCGCTACACACGAAGTATTCCCCCTTTCCATACCCTAAAATTGCAGGGCTTTTATTGCAGACGGCAATAACTCCGCTAAAATTCTCGTGCATAATACATAGCGCATACGAGCCTTTTAACCGCCTAACCGCCAAAGCCACGGCGCATAATAGGTCGCCTTCGTAATATTTATTAATAAGGTGGGGTATAACCTCGCTATCCGTTTCCGAAAAAAAACTGCGCCCTTCTGCTAAAAGCTCGGCTTTAAGCTCTGCGTAATTTTCAATAATTCCGTTATGCACTACGTAAAATCCGCCTACGAAATGGGGATGAGCGTTTCTGTCGCTCGGCTTGCCGTGCGTTGCCCAACGGGTGTGGCCAATGGCAAACCTGCCCCTTACTCCGTTAATTCCTTCCTCAAGGTTTTTAACTCTACCTTCCCTTTTACAAACGAAGATATCGTCCCCACGCTTGACGGCAATGCCTGCCGAATCGTATCCGCGGTACTCTAAATTTTTTAAGCCCTCGTAAATGCAATCTGTCGCATTATTTTTGCCGGCGTAAGCAATTATTCCGCACATATACCGCCCCCATTACGCAATTTCTATTATTTTTTTACAAATTTCTTCGCAAATATTTTTACACAAATTTTCATCCTCGTGCTCAACCATCACCCTAATAACATCCTCCGTGCCGGAAGGGCGCAAAACGATTCGACCAACGCCTTCAACGCTATTTTTGTAGCTTTGCACCATTTTAACAAGCCTTATATCGCCAATAACCTTACGCTTATTTTTTACTGCAACGCTTTTATGTATTTGCGGTAGCTTGTAAAAGCCGTTTAAAAGCTTTTTAAGCGTGCATTTGCTTTTACAAATCGCTTCCATAATTTTAATCGCCGTAACCAAGCCGTCCCCGCAGGTTTCGTATTTAGAAAGTATAATATGCCCCGACTGCTCGCCACCTAAGCAATAGTCCTTTTCTATCATTTTTTCCGCCACGAACCTATCGCCAACCTTGCACCTTACGCAGTACACGCCTTTATTTTTTAGCGACAAAAATAAGCCTTGATTGCTCATTACGGTGGCTACTATGCCCGTATTATTAAGCTCCTTGCACGAAAGCAGGTAATTTGCCAACACGAATAAGATGCCGTCGCCGTCAACCACGCTACCGTCGCTATCAACTATAATGCACCTATCTGCATCTCCGTCAAAGGCAAAGCCTATATCAAGCCCCTTTTGCATTACCAGCCGTTGCAAATTTTCGATATTCGTAGAACCGCATTTTTCGTTTTCGTTAAGCCCGTTAGGGCAATCACCCACGCAAAAAACGGTAGCGCCCAATGCGTCGAACACGGATTTAGCTATAAAAAACGCCGAGCCGTTGGCGCAATCTAACCCCACCTTAAACCCTTTGTAGGAGCATACCGAAAGGGAAATTAAATGACCGATATAACGGTTTCTGCCCTCCGCGTAATCTACACTTCTTCCTATATTTTCTTTAATTGCATAGGGTATATTGCTTAACGAACGCAAATTTTGTTCAAAGTGCTGGCTATTGAGCCGTTCGTCTAAATAATCTTCGAGAGAATAAATTACGCTATCTTCCATTTTTTCGCCCTTGCCGTTAAACAGCTTTATGCCGTTATCTTCAAAGGGATTGTGGCTTGCGGAAATCATAATTCCCAAATCGAAATTATCGCACCTTGTAATATACGAAACGGAGGGGGTTGTGGTAACGTGCATCAGGTACGCGTCTGCGCCCGAGGCGGTTAAGCCCGCAACCAGCCCTGCTTCTATGCTATACGAGGAAAGCCTCGTATCCTTACCGATAACGGCACGGCTTTTGCGGTTGACGATTTTATTGTAGTAAGCGCCCAAGTAACGCCCTATTAAAAAAGCGTGAAAGGCGGTAAGCGTTTCCCCCGCCTTGCCCCTAAAGCCGTCCGTGCCAAAATATTTAGCCGTTTTTATACCTCCCCAAAGCACCGCCCTGTATAACCGTCTGTTTAACCCTTCCAACACATAAGGCGTTTACATCAACGTCGCTGCAAACGGTAGTGCCAGCCGCAATATACGCCCCCTTTTTTATGCAAACGGGCGCAACTATATTGCAATTACAGCCTATAAAGGCGTTATCCTCGACAACGCTGATATGCTTATTTTTTCCGTCGTAATTTGCAAACACCACGCCACAGCCAACGTTTACGCATCTACCTATAACGGCGTCGCCAATATATGCAAGATGCGCCACCTTAACCCCTTGCGCAAGGCTGGAATTTTTAATTTCTACAAAGTCGCCAACCCTGCAATTTTCGCCCACCTTACAGTTTTTTCTAATATGAGCGTAGGGGCCGACGGAAGCACCGCAAAAAACGACGCTATCCGCCACAACGCTATTTATTATTTGCGCCGAAGAGCATATGTGGGAATTAGTTATTTGCGAGCCTGCGCCAACATATGCTCCGCCGTCGATTTTACTTTTACCGCATATGCGGCAGGGCGCACATATTATAGCCCCCTTGCCAATTTCAACCTGTGCATCAATATACAAGTTTTGTATACCGCAAAATTCGACGCCGTTTTTTATATGCTTATAAATGCACCTTTTAGCGAGCAACAAAGTTGCACCTTTTCCCTTCGGCCCACAATTCCCCCTTATATATACAGTATCTATTGCATTTGGAAGCAAAATTTTGCCCGCTTTAAAAATTAAATTTTTGTTTAATTTTTTTGCAAGGCGAACAAGCCTTAACCCTTCCTTTTTTAAAAAAGCAGGGTATTTGCAATTTAAAATAAGCGTAATTTTAGTGGGGGAAAAATCGGGCGGTAGCATGCTTAAAGAAGCAAAGCTTTGTTTAAGCCATAAAAACGCGCTTTGCCCTAAAATATGCTCGCCCTCTTCACTTGCGTAAAACAAACAATTTTTTTCAAACCAATTAATAGCCAAGATATTTTAAAATATGCAGTCGCTAAAAAATGCGTGCAAAATTTTATTTAAACACCTTTGCTTTTACTTTTTTATTATAGTTATTTTTATAAGCGCCTTTACGGGCTATAACTCGGCGTAGCCATTTAAAAGCCTCGCCGAAAATTATAACCGAAAGGGAAAAGATAAAAACGGTAAGCCATTGTAAGCCGTTAATCCATACGAGCGAAAAGGCGTCCCTTAAAGGCGGAACTAAAATTAAAAGCGCGTTTACTACGACGCCTATGCCCACGGTTATAAGCAAAGCCTTGTTTTGCAAAAACCTTTTTGAAAGGGTGGTAAAATTTTGTTGCCTTACGTTAAAGGCGTGGAAAAGCTCTAAAAAGGAAATAACCAAAAAAGTTACCGTCGTTGCAACTTCGTTGCCCCATATATTAAGGGTAATTAAAAATACACCGATAGTTATAGCGGCAATATACAGCCCGTACACAACTATTTCTACAATGCTGTTTTTGCTAAAAAGCGCGCGCTCTGCACGCTCTGGCGGACGGTTCATAATATCCTCTTCCCCCACCTCGACGCCAAGCGCAAGCACGGGAAGAGAGTCGGTTATTAAATTAATCCACAACAGCTGTGTAGAAAGCAAAAAGCTTTTGCCCGTAAAAAATATTGCGGAAATAAGTATTGCCAAAACCTCGGCAAGGTTGGTCGCCAAAAAAAAGCTTATCGTTTTTTTAATATTAGAAAAAATTCGTCTTCCTTCCGAAACGGCAGAAACTATGGTGGTAAAATTATCGTCGGCAATAACCATATCGGCGGCGCTTTTTGTGACGTCCGTGCCCGAGCCCATAGCAATTCCTATGTCGGCAGATTTTAGCGCAGGGGCGTCGTTAATTCCGTCCCCCGTCATAGCAACCACATGCCCTGCCGATTTTAAGGTTTTTACAATATAATTTTTATGCTTTGGCGTAACGCGGGCAAACACCCTACACTTTAAAACCGCCTCCTTTTTTTGCGTAGGGGGAAGCGCGTCTAAATCCTCGCCTAAAATCACCTCCTCTTCCGTTTGCGCAATTTTTAATTTTTTTGCTATTGCCAACGCCGTTACGCTAGAATCCCCCGTTATCATAACGGTTGTAACACCTGCCCTTTTGCACTCGGCAACGGCTTCTTTTACTCCCTTTTTAATGCCGTCCGCCATTGCGCAAAGCCCTAAAAACACTAAATTTTCTTCGGCAGGAAGCCCGTCGTCCACCTTATAGGCAAAGCCCAAAACCCTTAATCCGCTTTGAGAATACGCAAAAATTTGTTGCTTAATTTTATTTTTTACGCTTTGGTCAATAACCTTTACCCCGTCGCCGTCAAGCAAAAACCTGCATCTTTCAAGTAAAATTTCAGGCGCGCCCTTAACCTGCCACTCGCATTTCTCTTTACCTTTGATTTTTACGGACATTAGCTTACGAACGGAATCGAACGGGTTTTCAAGCACTCTTGCAAAGCAGTCCTCTTCCCCGTTTTCGTCGGCGAAATTTATAAGCGAAATTTCCGTTGGATCGCCTATATATGCGCCCCTTTTGCCCTTAACGGAGTTACAGGCGCGTATGCAACGAAGCATTTTTTTAAACGCCGAGCCCTTGCCTTCGCCCACGCCGTTATCCATACAAAAAAAGCTAACCACGCGCATTTTATTTTCGGTTAGCGTGCCCGTTTTATCAGAGCATATATAATTGCATCCACCCAAGGTTTCTACTGCCTTAAGCTTTTTTATAATTATATTTTTTTTGCTCATTTTGGTAACGCCCATCGCCATTATTATGGTAACGACGGCAGGCATCCCTTCGGGAATAGCCGCCACGGCAACTGCCACGGCAGTCATAAAATTGTGCAAAACGCCCCCCGTGCTTGCAATTAAGCCACTTATAAAAATTACGGCGGTAACGCTTAATACGAAATAGGTTATAAATTTTCCCAGCCTATCCAACCCTTTATCTAACGGCGTTTTGCTAGGCTTTTCCCCTTGCATAAGCTTTGCAATTTTGCCCGTTTCCGTGTCCATACCTACGGCGTAAACCACGGCTTCGGCGCTTCCGCTTATAACGAAGGTGGATGAAAACACGCTATTGTATCTTTGCGAAAGGGCAACCCTTGCCCCCGTAAGCTTTTTTGCAGTTTTTTCAACGCCTACGCTTTCGCCCGTCAGCGCAGATTCGTCCACCTTTAAATTATTGCATAAAATTATGCGCGCGTCGGCAGGGACGATATCTCCCTCCTCCAACAAAATAACATCGCCCACGGTTAAGTTTTCGCTGTCGACTAAAAATTCCTTTCCGCCACGCCTAACCTTAACCATAGTTTTAGAAAGCTTTTTTAAATTTTCGATGGCTTTATCTGCCCTATATTGCTGAACCGTTCCAACGATTGCATTTAAAAAAATTATAAATATTATTATAACCGTATCGATAGCGTCGTTTTTATCGCCGGAAAAGGTAGAAATTACGCCCGAAATTATCGCCGCCGCAATTAATAAAATGGTTAATACGTCTTTAAATTGCATTAAAAAAAGCTTTAAAAGCGAGATTTTTTTGCTTGTTTGAACGGTGTTTTTGCCGTAAATTTCAAGGCGCTTTTGCGATTCGCCGGGGGATATTCCCCCCTTATTTGAAGCCAACGCCTTAAGCGCCACGTCTGCGCTGTCAAAACAAAAGCTTTGCATAATCCCTCCTGTGTCTATGCTAATACTTGCACTATTTTCTTTAATATTAATATTAAAAACGCAAATGGGTTATGTATAAGAAAAAAATTTAATAACGCAAAAAAAACGCCTAAAGGGCGTTAACCCTTTAGGCGTTAATTAATTTTTATTAAGGCTTTACTTCTACGTTTAAAAACGCTTCGTGATTGACGAATTCGCTTATCTTCATATCGAATCCCCTAGCAAGCGCGTATAGCGTTACAAGATTTATGCTTTTAGCAAGCTTTTTATATAAGCTAGCCATCGTCCCTGCAGGAATTGCAGACTTTTCAATTAGCTGCCTTTTCGTCATATTTCTTTCTCTTAAAAGCTCTTCAATTCTTATTAGCACTGCTTCGGTAATCGTCATTTTTATTCTCGCTATAAATATTTTGCACTTTTTTTAAAAGTTTGCAAGTATATTATAACACACAACAAATGCTAATCGCAACAAATAATAAGCAAATATACAAATTTTACTATTATTAATTTTAACCATTTAAAGCGTAGAATCGATATAATTGCAGTATTTAACACTTTCCATCGCGTCCTTACAGTATTCGTCTGCGCAAATTTGCAAAGCGTAATCCTTGGTTAATACCGCACCACCCACCATTATTTTTACTTGGGGGCACTCCTTTCTTAAAAGCTTAACCGTGCTTTCCATATTAGCGACGGTCGTCGTCATCAAGGCGGAAAGCCCAACGATATGCGCCCCAACGGCTTTCGCCCTTTGCACAACCGCTTCAGGCTCGACGTCCTTTCCTAAATCTATAACCTCAAAGCCGTAATTTAAAAGCAAGGCTTTAACGATATTTTTGCCGATATCGTGAATATCTCCCTTAACCGTCGCAATAACTATTTTTGCCTTTTTACTATTTGCGCCTTCGGGGAATTTTGATTTTATAACCTCAAACGCAGCCGCCGCGGCCTCTGCGCTCATTAAAAGCTGCGGTAAAAACAGCCTTTTTTCTTCAAATCCTTCGCCGACGGTGTTTAGGGCAGGCACGATTTTTTGGTTAATAATATCCAAGGGGGAAGTGTTTTTTAGCAACGCTTCAGTAGAGTGCAACGCGCCTTCCTTTAAGCCCTTTACAATGCAGTATTCCAAGGTGTTTTCCGCTGACGGAGCCGTGGCGCTTTGCGCGCTTTGCGATTTAATATCTACCGTTTTTGACTGAGCGTATTTTATGTATTCCAAGCAGCTTTTATCGTAACCGAAAAGGGCGCAATAGCTTTTATAGGTTTTTATCATCTCTTCGGAATTAGGATTTATAATCGCCGCCGAAAGCCCAGCATTTAGCGCTGCGGCAAAAAAGGTTGAGTTAATAAAATCGCGGTTAGGCAACCCAAACGATATATTAGAAACGCCTAAACAGGTATTTACCCCCATACTATGCCTTAAATAATGCAAAGATTCTATCGCTACCCTTGCCGCCGTACAATCTGCGCTTACCGCCATCGCCAAGGTATCGAACACTAAATCGCACTTTTCAATTCCGTACTTTTCCGCCTCGGCTATAATTCTTTTGGCGATTTCTATTCGCCCTTCAAAGGTTGCGGGAATACCGCCCTCGTCCAAGGTTAAGCAAACCACGACGCCACCGTATTTTTTTACCAAAGGGAAAACGGCGTCCATAGATTCCCTTTTACCGTTTACTGAATTGATTAAAGGCTTGCCGTTGTAGTATCTTAAAGCTCTTTCCATCGCCTTCGCGTTGGAGGTATCGATTTGCAAGGGAAGGTTAGAAACGGCTTGAATTTCGCAAATGGTATCCGTTAAAACGCTAACCTCGTCAATTTCGGGCAAGCCTAAATTTACGTCTAATACGTGCGCTCCCCTTTCTTCTTGCGAAACGGCTTCGTTTAAAATATATAAAATATCTCCGCTTTTAATTGCTTCCTTAAGGCGCTTTTTGCCCGTAGGGTTAATTCTTTCGCCTATTAAAACGGGTGCGTTGCCAAGCTCGACCGTGTGGGTGTAGGAAGATAATACGCACAAGCCCTTTTTACTAATTTTTTTATATGAAATTTGTTTGGTTTTGTTAATTAATTCGGCTATATATTGGGGTGTAGTGCCACAACAGCCACCCAAAACGGTCGCTCCCTCAAGCGCGATTTTTTGCATATCCTCGCCAAATTTTTTACTGCTTATATCAAAGGTCGTTTTGCCGTCAACAATGGTAGGAAGCCCTGCGTTCGGCTTAACGATTATTGGCGTGGACGAGCATTTTACCATCCTTTTAACGATAGGAAGCATCTTTTCGGGCGCTAAAGAGCAGTTAAGCCCTAACGCGTCTACCCCAAGCCCTTCTAAAAGAGCAACCACGGCTTCGGGGGAAGAGCCCGTCATCGTCTTTTGATCTTCACCAAACACGCAGGTTGCGAAAATAGGGAGATTACAGCCTTCCTTTGCGGCGATAACGGCGGCTTTAAGCTCGTAAATATCGTTCATCGTCTCTATTAAAATAAGGTCAACGCCTGCCGATACACCCGCATATATAGTGCGTTTAAACGCATTTACAGCGTCTTCAAACGCCAAATCTCCAAGTGGCTTTAGCATCTTGCCGAGCGAGCCGATATCTAACGCCACGAACTTATTATTAAATTCTTTCGCAACGGCCTTTGCGTTGCTTACTGCTGCAAAAACGAGCTCTTCAACCCTATCGCCAAGCTTAAATTGATTTGCGCCAAAGGTATTAGCGCACACAACGTCCGCCCCCGCCTCGTAATAGGCGCGGTGTATGGCGCGGATTTCTTCGCTATGCGTTAAGTTCCACTCTTCGGGCAGCTCGCCGATTTTTAAGCCCCTTTCCTGCAAAAGAGTACCGGTGCCACCGTCTAAATATAATATTGAATTGTGCAATTTTTCAATTAAGTTCATAATATTTTTTCCGTAATATTTACTTAAACGCTTCCGTCGCTTACGCTACCGTCGCTAAAAACAGGGCTTTGCCCTTAAGGCACAGAGCTTTTACAACGACGTTTTTCCAGGTAAAGGCAACTGCCTTTGCCATTTAAGAGCGTATGCCAACTATCGCCGTTACGGTTTTTGCGGGCGTTATAAAAAAGTTATCCGAAAGTGTGACGGCAAGGTTCTTTTCAAGCGAAAGGGCGGCAAATATGTCGCGTTGAAGGGATAAATTCAAGTCGCCGTACCCACAAGAAAAGCGTGGCTTGCAAGCGCCGAATTGACTGACGATTTCTTCGTTTACCCAATCGCAAATCTGCTCTACGGCGGCAGAGCCGATAGCCTGCAAAACCGTTGCCTTGGAGGGGGAAATTTTGCCGTATTTTAAAATAAGCCTGTCTATTCCTGCGCCAACGGTTGCTGCAAAGAGCGCGATTTTTTTACAGCCTTGCAAATTTTTTAATAAATCACGGCTTCTAACTTTGGCAAAGCCAAGGTGCAAAAATTCGCCTTCAACTTCGACTTCAAACACCTTATAAACTGCTTTGCCCCCTATATATGGCGTAGCTAACGCAATACACTCGTCGATTAACTCGTCTAGCTCCTTTGAAATTTCGCCTTTAATTTTTAGGTATTTTACAACCTCGCCTTTATTTACCTTAAATGGCGCAAGCGTTAAAATTTTCATAATATGTCACAAAGATTATCTTTGATTTTTTTAGCGATTTCAGGCTTATTCATAGAATATACGTGCACCGCCCTAACGCCGTTTGCGTAAAGGTCGATAATTTGTTCGGTTGCGTAAGCAATTCCCGCCTGCATCATAGCAGAAGGCTTTTCGCCAAACTTATCAATAATTCGCTTAAACCTTGTGGGAAGCGTTCCGCCGGAAAGCGCCATCATCCTTTTAATTTGCGCCGCGTTAGTAACGGGCATAATGCCGGCAATTATAGGCACGTAAATGCCTGCGTCGCGCACCTTTGACAAAAAGCTGTAATATAGGTCGTTATCAAAAAACATTTGCGTAGTTAAAAAATCGCAACCTAAATCAACCTTCATTTTTAAATGCTCGATATCGGAAAAAAGCGTAGCGCTTTCGGGGTGACCTTCAGGGTAGCACGCACCACCTATGCAAAAGCCACCGAAATCGGCAATTTCCTTAACCAAGTCGCTAGCATATTTATATTGCAAATTGCCCGAAAAATTTTGAGGAATATCACCGCGCAGGGCTAAAATATTTTTAATGCCCATTTCCTTTAATCTTCCCAAAACCATTAAAACCTGCTCTTTAGTGGAAGAAATGCAAGAAAGGTGAGCAAGCGGAGTTATGCCAAAGTTTTTAATTCTGTTAACTATGTCAACGGTGAAATCGCTAGTACCGCCACCTGCGCCGTAGGTTACGCTTATAAAATCGGGCGAAAGGCTTGCTATTCCGTCAACCGCAGTTTGCACGCTTTCGTAGTTTGCCCAAGTTTTAGGAGGAAATACCTCGAAGGAAAGAACCTGTTTTTTTAAATTTAATATTGCGGGAATTCTCATAATTTTTTCCTATTATTTTATATTTATATTTTACCACAACGCCTAAAAAATTACAATAAAAAATTAAAGCTTTTTTACGTTAATTACGTTTGCCTGTATTTTAATTTATTGAATATCGTTCAATTTATATGGTTTTTATTAAATTATTCCTTATATTTATAATAAATTGATATTTTTTGTTTAGCAAAATTAATTTATTTTTTGCCTTGTAATAAAATAATCGCGCCAAGAATCGTTTAAATATTTTTTATAATTTAAAATATTAACCTCGTTAGGGGCAACCTTATGCAAGCTGTCCCAGCTTATAGGCATAGAAATAAAAGCCCCGTCCTTTGCCCTTAACGAATAAGGAGCAACGCAGGTAGCGCCGCTTGCATTGCGAAGATAATCTACAAAAATTTTGTTTTTTCGCTCTGCCTTTCTTACGTTCGTGGTAAAAAGCGTTTGCCACTTACCTTCTAAAATTTGCGCAATATTTTTAGAAAAATTGTAAAAGCTATCCCAATTACTGCTCTTTTTAAAGGGCACTAAAATATGGTAACCCTTTCCCCCGCTCGTCTTTAAATAGCTTTTAAGGCTTAACGCGTCCAGCACCGACTTTACGCACAAAACGGCATCACGCAGTTGGTTTAGCGAAAGGTCCTCGTCAGGGTCCAAATCAAACACCATCACGTCGGGGCAATTAATTTTTTTAACCTTACTGCCCCAAGGGTGAAATTCTATCGTGCCCATTTGCGCTTGGTACAAAAGCTGCCTTTGATTTTTAATATAAAAAAACTCCTTGCCGTTGTAATTAAAGGCTTCCACTTCCCTATCGTTTGCAACGTGCTTTTTAAAAAATCTTTCTCCGTCAATTCCGTCGTGACACCTTATAACGCTTAAAAGCCTTTCCTTAATATGCGGCAGCATTTGCGCCGAAACTTCTAAATAATAATTAATCACGTCTATCTTTTTAATTTTTTGGTTAGGGTAAATTATTTTTTCCGGGTTGGTTATTTTAAATTCTTTAATCACGCTCGTTCACCTTTAATCCTTTAAGCTTTTCGTTTAAAAATTCAATGGCGTATTTGTCGTCAATTTTAATCGCAATCCAATTATTTTCCTCCGCTTTAACAAGCGTCCACGCCCCACAAAGCTTTTCGCCGTTTAAAATAAATTTAATTTGCCCTTGCTTTAAGCCCTTACTTATGCTTTTAATCGGCAAATATTCGCCCTTATCAAAAATTTCCACCGTGCCCGCGCCGTAATTTCCCTTTGGAATTTCCCCTTCAAAATTTATATAGTCAATAGGGTGATCCTCCACCTTAACGGCAAGCCTTCTAACATTTTCATCTGCAGAAAGCCCCTTGGGCACCGCCCAGCTTAGCAATACGCCGTTATGCTCTAAGCGTAAATCGTAATGGTCGCGCCTAGCCCTATGAAACTGAATTACAAACCGCCTTAGCTTGCTTTTTTCAATTTTGCCCTTAGGCTCTATCGTGCTATTAAAATTGCGCTTTTTATTATATTCTTTAAGTCCCATACGATTAGTATTGCAAATTTTTCAACTTTTTAGCAAACGGATTTAATTTTATGCTATATTTAGCAAAATGACGCTAAAATTGCAAATTACCCCCATAGTATGCTTGAATTAACGGCTAATATACGAAAAAACAAGGCAACCCGCTAACGCGGTTTGCCTTGTTAAATAATAGCCATATTAATTTGTAATTTTTGCAATTACCCCCATAATATACGCCAACTAACGAAAAAATTATTCCTCTTCGTCAAATTCGTGGTCGTGCTCGTCCCCGTGGGGTTCGGGGAATTTCGACTTATCGTATTCAATGCCGTTTCTATCGTAATAATTTTTAATCGCCGAACGAATAGCTTCTTCAGCCAACACGGAGCAGTGCATCTTGTGCGCGGGAAGACCGTCCAACGCCTCTGCAACGGCCTTATTCGTAAGTTCTAACGCTTCCTTAATAGTCTTGCCCTTAATCATTTCCGTCGCCATCGAAGAAGAGGCAATCGCACTACCGCATCCGAAGGTATTAAACTTTACGTCAACGATAATATCGTTTTCAATTTTTAAATAAATTTTCATAATATCGCCGCATTTTGCGTTGCCAACTTCGCCAATGCCGTCGGCGTTATCAATTTTGCCAACGTTGCGGGGATTTGTAAAATGGTCCATAACCTTTTCGCTGTAAAGTGCCATAATTTTTTCCTTTATTAATTATTTTTTTGCATTAATTAAGCCATATATAGGGGGCAACGCTTACGGTTGCTTACCCCTTAAGGTGAATTTACGGCGTAACCGCCTTTACTTTTCGCCTTATAAAGTTATATAAGATGGGGGCGTTCACCCTTTTCCAACTGCTCCCACACGGGCGAGATGTTGCGTAAATATTCAACGACCTTAGGTACTTCTTGAATAATGTAATCAACGTCCTCTTCCGTGTTCTCTTCGGAAAAAGAAATCCTTAAAGAGCCGTGAGCAACCTCGTGAGGAAGCCCCAACGCCAAAAGCACGTGAGAAGGATCTAACGAGCCGGAAGTGCAAGCAGAGCCGGAGGAAGCACAAATACCCTTTGCGTCTAATAAAAGAAGCAAGCTTTCCCCCTCAATTCCTTCAAAGCAGGTATTCACGTTACCGGGAAGACGGCAAAGCCTATCGCCGTTAAGCTTGGAGTGGGGAATTTTTAAAAGCCCTTCAATAAGCTTATCACGGAGCGCCGTAAGCTTTTTTGCGTTTTTTTCCATATTTTCAACGGCAATTCTTAACGCCGCCACCATACCTGCAATAGCCGCTAAATTTTCGGTGCCGGCACGCTTACCGCGCTCTTGCGCACCGCCTTCAATAAGGTTTTTAAGCGCAACTCCGCGCCTGCAATATAAAAATCCAACGCCCTTAGGACCGTGAAATTTATGGGCGGAAACGGAAAGCATATCGATATTTTGCTCTTTAACGTTAACGGGGACGTGCCCAACAGCCTGCACGGCGTCGGTATGAAAAATTACCTTTTTCGCCCTACAAACCTCGCCTATTTCCTTAATGGGAAGAATTGTTCCCACCTCGTTATTAGCAAACATAACGGTAACCAAGGCAGTATCGGGGCGAATAGCTTCCTCCACCTGCTTGGCAGTTATAAGCCCGTTGCAATCCACGGGAAGATAGGTTACCTCAAACCCTTCCTTTTGCAATCTTTTCAAGGTGTGTAAAACTGCGTGATGCTCGAAATTAGTGGATACTATGTGGCGTTTACCCTTAATTTCACCAAGCATTGCAGCAGAGCGAATAGCTTGGTTATCCGCCTCGCTTCCGCCTGAGGTGAAGTAAATTTCCCTTTGCTCCGCGCCGATAAAATTAGCAATTTTCGCACGGAAATTTTCCAATTCTTCCTTTGCAATTTGCCCAATACTATGAAGCGAAGAAGGATTGCCGTACACCTCTTTAAAATAAGGAGCCATAGCGGCAATAGCTTCGTCGCACATTGCCGTAGTCGCAGCATTGTCGACGTAAATAATTTTTTTGCTTTCCACTTTAATTTTGCCTTTTTTAATTCCTACTTTTTTAGTATGATATTATTATAAAAATTAATTCCTACTTTGTCAATAGGAATTAAATCAAATTTACAATTATTTATACAAATTTAATTAATTCAACCCTGCCCACACCCACCGTAAAATATAGGCGGGCGCGATTAAAAAATCGCGCCCGCCCTTGCAATTTTGCCCGTTCCAAAAAGTTACAATTTTTTTTAAAATTTATTTTTTTGTTTTTTGTTTAAACATATGTTTTTTGTGTTATAAATAAATCGTAAACGTTTGTTTGTATGTTTGAGGCCTCTTATTTACACAAATAGTTTAAAAATTTATAAAAAAAGGTGTTTTAATCATGAATAAAAAATTAATTAACAAAATTTTAGAAAAGCTTAAAACGGAGCAAGCTGAGCAGTTAAATAAAAATGGCAATTTAAATGCTGACCAACAATCTAACGGCAACGCTTCTTCCGTAACCTCGGCAGAGCAACTCTCTGCCACAGCCGCAGAAAATATGGCAAACCCTACTTCTGCGGGAACTAATAATACCGTAGCAACAACTTATAACTCTGCAGTACGAACTTATAATTTAGGTACAAGCAATGCTTTAACAATACAAACCTTTACGTCGCCACAATTTGGCGGCGCTGGTACTTGGGCTTTTAATACCCACGCGTATGCAGGAAAATATGGTAATAAATTTTATTATTCTGTTTGTACTATAGACGTAGCTGCTTTAGCCCAATTTTTAAACGTTTCTACCGAAGCTATTATTTATAATAGCACGCTTTATTTTGAAAATTTTGTAGTAACAGGCGAAAACGTGGCTAGGTTTTTCAATGCTAGCAATAGAGCTTTTAATCTTGTAGGCAGTAATACTGAAACTATTCAATTAAATATTTCAGATTTTTACAACCACTCAACTGGCTTTGTAGAATTTGCAGTTCTACCTGCCAATCCAAACGTACAAGGCTATTTTCATTTTATACCTACGTCTATGAATATAGTTTACCCCGTAGTTTCAAGTATAGCAGTAACCACGCCGCCCAATAAAACCTATTATCTTGTAGGTGAGAATTTTAACCCCACAGGTATGGTTGTAAAAAAAGTATTTTTTGACGGAACTTCTGAGGTAATTCCGAATAATGAGTTGACTATCCCTAATACTTTATCAGTAAATGATACTCAAATGCAAATTACTTACAACAGTATTTATTCAACTACCCTTAACCTTTCGTTAGTACAAAAATTTACTTATACTCATCCAACGTCACAAGAGCAAACAATGGATATTTACGTCCCTGTGGGATTAACGCAAGACGTTCCTGCCGTTATAACCATCCACGGCGGAAACTGGTGCGGTGGGGGAAGAAGTCATTACGATTATATGACTGAATTTTTAACCCAAACCTGTGGTTGCGTTCACGTTAATATGGATTATAGGTTGACTACGGGACAATATACGGAAGATGGTACCACTTATGTTGATATGCTTGCAGATATTAATGGCGTTATATCTTATATTACAAATCAAACTATAGCTAGCGCGTACCATATTGATACTGAAAAAATAGCATTAATGGGGCATAGCGCAGGCGGGCATTTAGCATTATTATATGCGTACAAGGCTGCCACTGGAGACAAGATAAACGGGTTAAATATGCACCCTATATCTTTAGTAATCTCTGAAGCAGGGCCTACTAATTTCACGAAGGAGGAAGTGGAAAATTTGCCTCCTAAATTTCAAAACGAAATTTGTGCAATGGCGGGTTTAAGTAACCTTAATGATACTAATGCTCAAAACGCCCTTGACGCAGTTTCCCCCTACTGCGTAGCGCAGAATTTTAATGCAAATACTGTTATTCCTTACACAATTCTTGCTTATGGGTGCAATATTGAAACGCCAGATATAGAAGAGTATGATGGAACTAAGGTAGATGGCGACGGGTTAATAGCTATTGCCCCTGCAGAAATGTTGGAGTCGTATTTGGGCAATAATTGCAACCTTAATCAATTCCCTTATGTTGATCATAACGATTTTGGCGTGGATGAAAACGGTGATATTAAAATGGTCCATCCTAATAATTCTATAGATGAGTTTGGAAACACTACAATTATCGGAAATTATTATGACGATATAATTACCCAACTTGCTATGCTAAAAAATCAATAAAATCAAAAGAGGACGCAGTTGCGTCCTCTTTTGATTTGTAT
Organism: Clostridiales bacterium; assembly: GCA_015069485.1. Classification (GTDB taxonomy): domain Bacteria; phylum Bacillota; class Clostridia; order Christensenellales; family Borkfalkiaceae; genus Coproplasma. The sequence continues at coordinate 55,399 of SVIM01000009.1, forward strand.
ACCCCTATTCATTTTCCTTATAATTAATATTTATCATATACATATATTCTTCGGGCACTTCCGATTTTTTATATAATAATTTTAAATTAGGGCAATTTTTAGCGCCATACATTTTTGCGTCATCTGGAAAAATTAACGTTTCTAAACTTTCGCAGTTTTTGAACGGTTCTATATATCCACCAAAACCATAATACCCACCAATGCTTACTATAGATATCCCATTTATTCCAGCGGGTATTATTATGTCAACGGGTGTCCCAACGTAGCTATATATCATGTATCCACCAGAAGTATGACTTAAATTCAACCCATAGGTTCTATCAATACTCCACCACGTGTACCCGTCAAAATACTCTTCACTTTCAATAAAGTGGGTAATATCTCCACACTCAGTGCAAACGCCGTTTTCGTCGTAAGGGTGCTTTATGTAAGTTTGTTTTAAACGTGTATGATTACAATATGTACAAATTGTGTTAGTCCAACGTTCTTCACAGTTGCTAATTACATCAACTGCGTTTTTATAATAATATGTATGATATGTATGAAGAATAAACCAAGCCTCAGAGCAATAACTGCACTCTGCTATTGAATAATGAGAATTAGTATCAGCAAACAAATTTGGTCCGTATATAAAATCGTGATTGCAATTTTTACATACTTCGCAGTGGCCTTGTTTATGTAATCCATCACAACGTTTTAAATTCCCGCACTCGGTGCAAACCCCGTCCTCGTAAATGTGGTCAATTGTAGGTTTTTCTTCCAATGTAAAAGTTTCCGAACATAACTCGCAAGTAACGTTTATT
>SVIM01000010.1 GCA_015069485.1 Clostridiales bacterium
TTTACCATTGTAACAGGTCCAACCCCCCCCATGTCATACCGACTAAGGGAGCGAAAGCGACCGCACGGAGCGTATCCCCCAAACGAAGTCACGCCCCCCATGTCATACCGTAAGGAGCGTAGCGACGGAATAGCGTATCGTTACGCAAAGCGTTGATCGCGTCCGAAGCCGTAAGGCGAAGTGGAGCGTATCCCCCAAACGAAGTCACGCCCCCCATGTCATACCGACTAAGGGAGCGAAAGCGACCGCACGGAGCGTATCCCCCAAACGAAGTTTAACAACCGCCGTTTTGAGATACACTCGGCAAGCTTCGGTATGACAAAACGGCGCAGCGTTTACTTCACGTTTTGCTTATGCAAAACATTTCACTCGGCGCAAGCCGTATTTAACTCAACGCAAAGCGTTGTATTTCACTCGCAACTTTGTTGCGTATTTCACCGCAAGGCTTTGCCTTGCATAATCCCCCCCCAAATTATTCTTCCCCCGGAAGCCACGGTTCGGGGAGAATAAATATAAATATATTTTTCCCCGAAAATCTTTTATCAAGGGAAGAATAAACAAGTTTTTTTAAAATTTTTTTAAAAGGAGAAATTTTTTTATGAAAAAGAACAAGACTTTAAGACTGGCTTCCTGTCTTTTAATCGCAACTCTTTGCTCCACCTGCGTAATCAGCGGCACCTTCGCAAAGTATACTACTAGTGTTAATTCCGAAGATACTGCACGCGTAGCTACTTGGGGTTTTACAGAGACCTCAATGGATATAACAGGTCTTTTTGACAAAGCATATGATTCTAATAATGTAAAGTCTGAAGTAGATGTTATCGCACCTGGCACAACTGGTTCTGCTACTTTCACATTTAAATATGATGGTGCTACTGATGCACCAGAAGTTGCATATACTTTTACTGTTTCTACTACGGGTAGTACAATAGCTAACGATTTAAAAAATAACACAAGTATTCAATGGAAGTTAGATACTGGCTCTTGGGGTACTTGGGATGCTATGATTGCAGCTATTGAAGCACTTTCTGGTGAAGCTGATGGTTCCAAAGATTACGTGGCGGGTGCACTTCCTGATGAATTCACTGCTTCTGATGATGTTCATACTATAGCTTGGCAGTGGTTATATGAAGCTGATACTAATGGTGATAGCGTTTTTGGTGATAATGATAGTGCTGATACAGCGCTTGGTAATAAAGCAACTCTTGACAGCGTTAAAGTAGTTATTACTATTACCGCAACCCAAATCGACTAATTTTTAATCGAAAAAAATAATAAGGTTAAAAATTTTTAAGGCTCCCCAAACGGAGTGTATCCCTACCTGTCATCCTCGAGGAGCGTAAGCGACGAAGGATCTCAATAGATTCTTCACTACGTTGCACTCCGTTCAAGAATGACAGTAAGTGGTAATCCAACAGGGCATTAAAAAAACAGCCTTATAAAAAGCCACAAAAAAATACATAATCAAAATTTAAAACCGTTGCCGACTTCGTGGCAGTCGGCAACGGATATGTATTTTAGCATTATTATAACTCGCAACCCCGTTGCAACACTTACTCAACCCCCACAATGTCATCCTTGAGCGAAGCCGTAGGCGAAGCGAAGGATCTCAAAAAGATTCTTCGTTGCACTCAGAATGACAGAAGAGATTCTTCGTTGCACTCAGAATGACAGAAGAGATTCTTCGTTGCACTCAGAATGACAGAAGAGATTCTTCGTTGCACTCAGAATGCCCCTACAATGTCATCCTTGAGCGAAGAGTAAGGGCAACCCCCACAATGTCATCCTTGAGCGAAGCCGTAGGCGAAGCGAAGGATCTCAAAAAGATTCTTCGTTACACTCAGAATGACAGTTATCGTTCAGTATCTCAATACAAATGTACTATGTTTATCTAATTACAAATAAAACCAACAGCGTATTATACACAGGAGTAACAAATAATCTTCCGCGACGAATTTACGAACATAAAAACAAGTTAGTAGAAGGTTTTACTTGCAAATATAATGTAAATAAACTTGTGTATTACGAAACAACAAGCGATGTTAAGTCTGCAATAGCTCGCGAAAAAGAAATTAAGGGCTGGTTGAGAAGTAAAAAAAATGCGCTTGTTGAAACTATGAATCCAACTTGGAAAGATTTGTGTACTGATTGGTAAAGATTCTTCGTTGCACTCAGAATGCCCCCACAATGTCATCCTTGAGCGAAGCCGTAGGCGAAGCGAAGGATCTCAAAAATATTCTTCGTTGCACTCAGAATGACAGAAGAGATTCTTCGTTGCACTCAGAATGACAGAAGAGATTCTTCGTTGCACTCAGAATGACAGAAGAGATTCTTCGTTGCACTCAGAATGACAGAAGAGTTAACACTTCACGAACGCTTACTGCGTTCACTTCTCTCGCAACCCCGTTGCAACACTTCTCTCGGCTACAAGCCGATTATTAGGATTATTTATGAAAAAATCTTCGTCCACTTCAAAATTTAATATAGTTTTATACCTTGTGTTGGTGGGCGTAATTTTTGCTCTTATTTTTACAACGGTAGTAATGGTAGCGCGCCTTAAAAAATATTTGCCCGACGCGTTAGAATCAGTTTTGCTTATTCCCGAAGAGCCTAACTTCGAAATAGAAGATAGCAACAACTTGCAATGGTCCAACAACACCGATATCGAGGTGTTTTCTGCATCCTATAAAAACGGCAAAGGCGAAATTACCGTTAAATCATCTTCCGACGACGCTGTTATTGCCCCCGGCACTTCTGCAAAATATAAGTTTTATTTAAAAAACTCGGGCAATGTAGTGTTAGATTACTCCGTTTTATTTAACTTTGATTTATCCGTAGGCGAAACGGCTATTGACCCCGCTCAATTCCCCGTTCAAGTACGCATCTATAACGACTATTCCGGCGAATATGTAGTAGGTAACAAAAATACCTATGTCCCTGCAACAAGCGTTAATAACGCCTTGTCAACGGGCACACTCGCCTTTAATTCCTATCAAGCTTATGTTTTACAATGGACTTGGGCTTTTGATGGTGGCATTGACGAGTTTGACACTCTGTTAGGCTCTTTAGCCGAAAATGCTAACATAGTTTTATCGCTTAATATTTCAACAACCGCAACGCAGGTTTTAGACCCTTCTATCGACGGCGAGGGCGAAAAACTCGACTTCTTTATGGAAGAAGGCGGTGCGCCTAGGCTTGCTGCGCTTATTGTTATGGTTTGCTTAATCCTTGGCTTAACAACGCTTTTAGGCTTTAAGGTTACAAAGCGCATCCGTAAATCCGGTGACGACGCCGACACCGACGGTGACGACGGCGACGGTGGCGACTCCTCTAATTTCGTCCGCCCCTCACCTAATAATTATAAATAATATATATAATATATTTCTATATAATATATACCACATGAAAAAACACTTAAGTTTTATATTTCGAATAATTTTAATTATAATAATAAGCGTAACCTTCGGCTTGGGCATTTACAACTGGAACGCAAGTACCTTAAGTGGCAACAAGCTTCCTATGCCTTTGGGCTTTGGCTTGGCGGTTGTCGTTTCGGGCAGTATGGAGCCAGAGCTTTCGGTAAACGACTTAATTTTCGTCGTTCAAACGGGCGATTACGGTGTGCGCGATATCGTAGTTTTCCAAGACGGAAGCTCGTTGGTCGTTCACCGAATTATTCGCACCGAGGGAGAGGGGGAAGACCTTAAATTTATTACTCAAGGCGACGCAAATAATGCAGAAGACCCCGCAATATCCCTTAACGAAATAAAAGGTGAGGTTATTTTTGCTTTACCCTTTGTCGGCGTTATCGTGCAATTTTTAAAATCGTTTGTCGGCACGCTTTTGGTTATAGCTTTGGCTGGTTTTTTATATTTTAAATCGTTTAAAAAGGAACGCGAAAAGGACGACGCCGAAACTGACGCCATAATCGACGAAATTAAGCGCCTTAAAAACGAAATTTACGATTCTTCCGCCCCCAACGGTACCGAAATCGGCAAAGAATCTTCACCCCCCAAAAACGATATTAATAAAGACAAACAATAAAAATAAATCCCCCAATAGCCTTCCTATAACGAGGGAGGTGTCGGCAACGCCGACGGAGGGAGAGAACCACATCTCTTGCCTAAACAAGTTTAACTTATACCCGAAAAAAATAAAGGAGAAATGCCTTGAACAAGCACAAAAAATTCAATTCAATATTGTTCCGTATAGCGTTCGTTGCGCTTATGCTCGTGCTTTTTTCAACGCATTTAAGCGCAGGCATTGCGGCAAAATTTATTTCGTCAGCAGGTGGCTCTGACGAAGCAAGGGTAGCTCGCTTTTCTTGCTCGACGAATATCGACGATTACAGCGCGTTAACCTTTACGAACACCGCCTTTTGGGGTGGCGCATACGGCGATAGCGGCGTTGCAATGAACGCTTTGCGTTCAGTAAACTTTTCCGTACATAACTGGGATTATGCTGACGAAAGTAAAACCGAAATAATAGTAAACGAGGTTGCTTCTTCTTACGAGCTTAACTTTTCCGCTCCCGCAAACTTTATCGAAAAGTTGGCAATTCAAGTTTTTGACGATCAAGATCATCCTTTAATGCCACAATTCGGCTTTCACGATTTAATTGAAACTTTCCACGAAAGTGCAGATACTGATACAACTGCATCTTATACGGCGCCTGCAATGGCAAAATATAACGGCAAGCTTTTCCATCACGACGTAGATTTTACCGTTACGAGAAAGGCTAATACTTTTTCAGAATATGATTACGTAGCGGTTTCTAATACTAATGGCTTATCAACCGACGGCTTAACCGTAAAGCTTACAAAATTCAAAAAGACGGTAGACCAAACCTTATATTTTAGATTGTGGGACGTATCTCACTTAACAACCACGGGTGAAGTAGTTAACCGTTACGTTAAAAACGAAATGGGTAAGCTTTTAGCGCCCCTGAAATTAGTCCTTAACGAAGAAATAGAATTTTATAAAATTTCCGTGTCGTTGCCCTCCTTCGTTTTAAAAACGAACGAGGCAGAAACAAAAAAATACAAAATTCAAATTGCTCCTACGCACGCATTGTTTGACGACCATTTAGGCGCAGAATTATCGGTAAGCACCGCAAGTACAGCGTTTGATTATATTAACGCAACACCGATAACGAAAGGCTCTAACATTGGCGCAACGAGCTGGATGGAAACTATTGAAGATAGAGATACGTCTAATCACGTAATCTCGCATAACGTAGAAGCGGTTGTTAACCCCAAAGTTCCTACAGACGTTACGATGAAAAACGTTAGTACCGTAACGGAAACGTTAACCGAAGACGTAACCTTGCACGGCGTTAAGGAAAATGGTGTAGGGGAAACTAAAGACGTAGTAATTCCCAAAGGCTCTGTTGTAGAAATAAAAATGGACGAAACTCAAGTGGCAACTGAACCTACGGTCGATTCAGACAATAACACGAACTATTATAGATATTGGCAAGATGTAACGATAACGACGCAAAAAACCTACGTCGTAACCACTGATAGTATAACTAAAACTTACGTTTATAATTCAACGCAAACGGTTACGCGTACCATAGTTTACGAAAATCACAACCTAAATATTACGCCTACAAAAGTTCTCGTGCCCTCTTTCAAAGACGGAGCGCTTGAATACGAGGACGGCGCCGTTAAATACGTAGAAGTTGGTAGTTTTGATTTATTTGAAACGGTTGGCGGAATTAAAAAACAAAAATATTTCGTGTCGGAATGTTATTCTAAAAACTACCCGATGACCGTTTCGGTAACCTTTACTCAAATCGACTAACACATCCTTGTTATTCAATCCCACTTGTCATCCTTGAGCGAAGAGTAAGGGTAACCCCCACCTTGTCATCCTGAACGCAGTGAAGGATCTAAACCAAAAAAAACAAAAAGGAGGTGCAGCATGCAAAGAAATAAAACCTTTTATTTTGCAATGATACTTTTATTAATCACTTTTATTTGCTCAGTAATGGCTGCGCCCATTTTGGCAAAATACGTTAAAGAGCAAAATTCTTCCTTCAACGACCAAGCCGACTTTGAATTAGATTATAACGTAAGCCAAATTTTCGAAGTAAGATCGCAGGAAGAGCTTTTTGCGGCAATCAACCAAGGCTACACCTACGTTCAGCTTGCTGATGATATCGAAAATCCTTTAATTATAACCCAACAACAAACCGAAAACCTTAACGCCGACTTAATTTTGGACTTAAACGGTATCGAAATTCAGCGTTCCGGTCATAACCCTATTCTAAATATTCAACAAAACGTACGCCTTACGGTAACCGACACTTCAACAGCGCAAACGGGTGGCTTATACAACCCCGTAGGCTCCGTTTTAAGTATAAACGGTGGTACGTTGACGGTAGTATCTGGGGACTTTGAAACAGGCCCCCGCTATAGCGAGTATTATACTTATAATAACGAAGTTATGAATCAAGACCAAACCCTTGACTATACCGACGTTTTAGGTGATGCTCAAGAGGTTAACTTTTATAAAAAAACAGACTCTAACACAGACACTAAGTTTGAAGAAGTTGACGGTTACTTAATGCCTATAATAAAATCCTACCCCGAACCATTACCCGATAGGAGTACGCCTTACGAACACGGCAACTTATACTTTGATAAGGAATTAACGATAGGTACGTATAATATACCTGCCGATACATATTGCTACTATCACAGTAGCGAAGATGAAACGAGCTCTGCCGTTCCCGAAGATGCAACTTGGTACTATACTTATTACGTTTATAAAAATAGTTCATCAAACAGTAATGGTTATAAAGCGTACGATTATTATAAAAACGAATTGTCGTCTGGCGACGATGAGGATGATTTTGTGCAAATAACCATTTTCGGCTACGAAGGCGCTATTAGTGGTGCGGAAAATCAGTCCGTTACTAACTATTACTCGGCAATTTCAATGCAGTCGGGCACGCTCGAAGTGCAAAAAGGTGGCTTTTTCTCTTATTGGGGCGTAGATAAAACCGCTTGTGTAAACGCTATCAACGGCACGCTCGAAGTTAAAAACGGCGATTTTTCTTCCCGTATTCCCAACGCTTCAAGCACTGCAAACAATACCTTAACAGCAAAAGACGTTGACACTAACGCTTTTGGTGGTGAGTATTTTAATTCGTTTAATTGGAGTAACGAAGCAAACGGCAATTTAGCATCACAAGGCAAAAGTACTTGTATTTTAAGCCCTGCAAGTGGTGGCGGTGCAAGCGCAACCGTAAAAATTGGTACGGGCAACCTATATTCCTCAAATAACAACATAATAAATTTAGCGTCAGGCTCGCTTCAAATAGGCGGTGGTACGTTTACTAAAAACGTAATTAAAAATGCCCACAATTCTTACGATAAGGATAACGGCTTAACCTCTGCAATAAACGTGCAATCGGGCACGCTTAACGTTTCGGCTGTAAACTGTACCGTAACGGGTAACAATTCTTCGGCAATTCATATGGAAGACGGTCTATTAACCGTTAATACTTGTTCATTTACCATTAACGGTGCAAATACCTACGGTATTTACTCAACCGTGCAAGGTGAAAATGCGTTTAACGTAATCAGTTCTTCCTTCCATTTAAATCAATACGGTACTTATAAAGATAATCAAGTTGGCGTACACGCAAGTGGCCCCGTTAAGTTTACCGGCGAAACCGAAATTTCTACTGTCGGAACTAATTCCTACGGTATTCAGGTTGACGGTACTGCTTCTTCTAACGCAAGCGTACATTTGGACGAAGGAACAATAACGGCAACGGGTACTTCTTCCTACGGTATTTATGCAAATAAAGGCTCGGTTACTATAAACGAATCCGCAACAGTTACAATGGATGGGGATAATTCTTACGGTATTTACGCCGAAGACGAATTAATAACCATAAACAAATCTGCGCAGGTAACAATGGGCGGTGCAAGCTCCTACGGCATTTACGTTTTAAACGATACTATTACCATTAAAGATACGGCAAACGTAACAATGTCTTCCGCAAATTCTGTTGGTATTTATGCAAAAGACGGCACAGTAAACGTTTCCAATTCAGCATCCGTTGATTTGGGTGGTAACGCTTCCTACGGTATTCAAGTAGTAGGTACACAATCCACGGCAGATAAAACAGGCGTAACCTTAAAGCAAGGCGCAATAACGGCAGCAGGAAGCGAGTCCTTCGGTATTCACGCTTCTTATGGCACTATTACCATTGAAGATACTGCAGAAGTGCAAATAGCAGGCGGAAGCTCTCACGGAATTCACGCAGAAAACGGCTCTATTACGGTTAATAATGTGGCAACCGTAACTATGCAAGGGGCTTCATCCTACGGCGTTTACGTAAACACGGGCGACGTTAATATTAATACTCCCCAAGGCTCAAGCTCTTCAATTTCATTAAGCAAAAATAATTCCTACGGTATTTATGCGCAACAGGGTAGGGTTATTGCGCAAAACACAAACGTAACGCTTTCAAACGATACAACTTGTTATGGTGTATATGCGCTATCAAATTCAACTTCGCCATCAACTTCCGTAGAATTAAGTAATTCTGAAATTAACGTAGGTTATGTTGCAGGAGCAACTGCAAAAAATAGCAACACAGAAAGAAAAGCTTCAATAGGCGTATATTTGCAAACGCTTTGTGCTGACGACTATATTAATTTAACTAATGCAAATATATACTGTTACGAAGTAGGTATTGCAATGGACGGCGGTGAGTTGAATATCAGCGGTGGTAATGCAACGGACCCTGCAGAAATTATAACCAACACCGCATCTGCAATTGCCCTTTACGGCGGTAACTTAACTATCGCAGATGGTAGTAACTATACAATCACTTCCCGCAATACAAGAAGTGATAATCAAACTCAAAACAATAATGCTTATACTTTAACCTTACCTAACTCAAAAACCTTTAACAATACCGACGGTATTTACGTAAACGGCGGTAACTTTACTTCTAACGGCAACTTAAATTTAACACATACGGGCTTATATAACACCACAGTATCAAGAGGAACTAATGTAGATATAGATACACCAATCGAATTGTTAACTGCACGAAGTTACGCAATTCGTGTAGTGGGCGGTGGTGCTACAATTAAAAAAGCAAACGTTATTGCGGCGGTAGGTGGTGGTTTACGAGTTGATAACGGCAACGTAGAATTTGGTTATAATGGTATGGCACAGTCAGACATATCTATCGAAACTCAAGGCGCTTCATATAACTCGTATATAAACAACTTTAAAAATCAAGCTTGGAGATATTGTCTTTCAACCAACGGAGGCGATGCAGTACTCGTTACCGAAGGTAACGTAAATATATATGGTGGTACATATACAGCCGTAAACGGCAACGGCATTTGGGTAAGAGGTAATAATAATACTACTGTAAATGTTTCTGGTGGCAACTATTTTGGAATGTATAAGGATAATCCGAATCACGGAAATAATTCAGGTGGTGGAGAATGGCATTACGGCGTATATTCACATTGTGGACTTAAAATAACTCACGGCGGTTCAGCTAATGTTTCCGGTGGTTATTTTGAGGGTGCAAACGGCGGACTTATAATGTGTGGAATTAATGGCACACCAGTTAGAGCAACAGTTATAGGCAGTGGTGTCAGCAGTACAAATAATAGTACTTCATTTATAGGTACGAATGACGGTATTACAATTTACGACTATAGTACTTTACAATTGGGAACTCAAGATTCCGATAGTAACGGACCTTATGTACGTGGTAATGGTGGTGCTGCACTTTGCGTAAACTCAACGAGCAATAGTAATAATACTAGTACAATGACCATTTATGATGAACAATGCAAAACTTATACTAAATGGTGCATTAATCATGGTAATGTTTATTCATGTGGCCACATTGTTTTAGCATAATATTAAGTAAAAAAATCAGGGAGCGAATTGCTCCCTGATTTTTTTACTTTATAGCCCGCCGTCATCCTTGAGCGAGCCGTAAGGCGAAGCGACGGAATAGCCATTGCTACGCAAAGTGGCAATCGCGTTCGTATCTACATAAGTAACAACCCCCAACCCTTGCTTTCCCCCCAACCCTTGCCTTGCCCCAAAGGCTTCCCCTCGAGGGGAGGCTCCGCGAAGTTTACGAAGCGGTGGTGAGGTGTAAACTAAGACAAAAACCACCTCATCCGGGTAAATCTCACTATGTTGCGATTTACCCACCTTCCCCTCAAGGGGAAGGCAAAAATATTGAATAGCCCCCGCCCGCAACGCGGGCGGGGGGCTTTTTTTTACCTTGTCATCCTCGACGAGCGATAGCGAGGAAGGATCTCAAAACATTCTTCGTTACACTCAGAATGCCCCTACAATGTCATCCTTGAGCGAAGCCGTAGGCGAAGCGAAGGATCTCAAAAAGATTCTTCGTTACACTCAGAATGACAGAAGAGATTCTTCGTTATACTCAGAATGACAGAAGAGTTAACACTTCACGGACGCTCCCAGCGTTGTATTTCGCTTGCAACTTCGTTGCAAATTTTACTCAACCATAAAAATAACCTAAAAAATTTTTTTTATTCTATTGAATAAAGCTTTAAAATGTTGTATAATAAAATAGATTAATTATAAATTTTTTAAAAGGTGTAAAATGGCTGTAAAAAAACAAAAACCGCAACTTGATACCATTGTAATCGAAGGCGAATTGCAAAACTTTGTAAGCTACGCAACCTACTATTGCCGTCAGCCTTTGTTTACGGCTTTTCGCATATTCAACAACGGCGATTCAGCTTTCGAAAATATTGTAATTTCCGTTTCGGGTAGCACAAACCTTATTCTCCCTGCCGAAATTATTATTGCCCAAATCCCCGCGCAAAGCAGTATAGAAGTTACAGCTCAAAATATTTTAAATCCCAAATATCTTGCCGATATCGAAGAACCGCAAAATTGCACCGTTTCGGTAAAATGCGTAAACGGTAAAGCCGTTATTTGCGACTTGGCGGCAGAGGTAGTAGCACTCCCTATCGACTATTGGAGCGGAATTTTAGGCAATACCGAAATGCTTGCATCCTTCGTGCGCCCTAAAATTGCCGACTGCCAAAAAATTCTTGCCGAAGCAGGCTTACAGCTTAAAACTTGGGGCTATTCTTCCGAGTGGAGCGGTTATTCCGGCAACGACAAAAATTCCGTCCGCAACGCCGTTGCGGCAATTTATACTGCAATTCGCCGTTTAAATATCGAAAGAGCAGAACAGCCCGACCTTACCCATAACGTTTCCACGGGCGACGTAACCAAAATAATTCCTTCAAAGTCGGCAACGCCCCTTGAATTAGCCCTTTTCGTCGCTTCGTGCTTTGAAGCCACCAAGCTTAATCCCATAATTTTAGTCGGCAAAGAAAAAATAGGCGTAGGTGTTTGGCTTTACGAAAGCTGTTTTACTTCCACCGTACAAGACGATATGGACGTTATCGAAAAGTATATATCCGACGGTGTTAACAACCTTGCTATTTTTGATATAGACGATATTTTTGCGCACAAAAACGCAAGCTTTACCACAAGCGAATCACACTTTTTAAACGCTTTACGCAAAAATATGCTTGAAATATGCGTTGATATTAAGCGTTGTCGTATTGGCGGTGTGTTCCCCTTACCTTTAAAGGTAAAGCAAGGCAAGCATTACGAGCTTTTAACCGACGAAAAATTTTCGTACGACGAAAAACCTAAGGACTTAATCGACGCAGGCAAGTTCGCCCTTGATAAAGCCATAACCAAAGATAAGGCTTGGCAAAGAAGATTGTTAGATTTATCTATGAAAAACAACCTTCTTAATTTCCGTTACGGCAAGGATGCGTTGCATATAACGGCGTTTGATTTAGCCGAGCTTTGCCAAAAAATTGACGAAGCGGAAAAATTTACCCTTCTTCCCACAATCGTACCTAAAAGCGATACCGTATATTTCGGCTCTGCAGAAAAAAATAAAAACCTTGCCGAGCTTATTTCAATTGAATTAACCTCGGGCAATATGCGCGTATATTCTTCCGAAGCAACGCTAAACGAAAACGCCCAAGCATTAATTCGCAAGGCAAAAATTTCAGAAGAAGAGGTAGGCGCAAAATCCTTATATCTTGCCTTCGGCTTCTTAAAATGGAAAAATCAAGGCGAAAAGGACGAAAAGTACGCACCCTTGGTAATGCTCCCCGTAACTTTAAAGCGTAGTAAAACCGCGGGCATCACTTTAGAAAAGGCAGAAGATTACCAAGTAAACACCACCCTTTTAGAATTTTTAAAGCAAGAATTCGGCATTGACGTAAGGGGGCTTGAAGGCAAGGTATTATCCGTGCCCGAAATTTTAGCGGTTTTCCGCGCGCAAACGGCAAACTTAAAGGGGTGGGAGGTTTATAGCGACGTATATCTTTCGCAGTTCACCTTTGCCCGTTACGCAATGTGGGCGGACGTTAAAAACAATATCGAAGAATATAAAAAGAACCCCATAATCGCAAGCTTACTTTCTAACACGAACAAATTAGAAAATAACGCTCTTTCTGCCGAAAGTGAGGACGAAGCAAACCCTATTTCAGTATTAACTCCGCTTCCTTGCGACAGCTCTCAATACGCCGCCGTTGCAGAATCGGAAAAGGGAACGACCTTCGTATTACACGGCCCTCCCGGCACGGGCAAAAGCCAAACTATAACTAACATAATTGCAAACGCCGTTGATAAGGGCAAGCGAGTTTTATTCGTTGCCGAAAAGCAAGCGGCTTTACAGGTAGTTAAAAAGCGTTTAAACGAAATCGGTATAGGGGAATTTTGCCTTGAATTACACTCGGGCAAATCTGCAAATAAAACGGAAATAGTCCGTTCAATCGAAAACACTCTTTCGCTAACTGCTACTGCCGAAAGTGAAAAATTCTCCTCCACGGCAGAAAAAATAGTTGAAGTAAAAAATACGCTATCCCAGCCTTTAAAGGCGCTTCACAAAAAGCGCCGTTTGGGTGTTTCCGTTTACGAAGGAATTTTATATTATCTACAAAATAAAAATGCGCCCGAGCTTGTAAATATCGAATCGACCTTCTACGATAGCTTAACCAAAAAGAAGCTTGAAGAATGCGAAAAAATGCTATTAACGGCGCAAGCTGCGGCAAAGGATTGCGGTGGCGTACACCGTTCGCCCTTCGATAACGTAAATTTAACCGTCTGTGACGATAAAATTAAAAATTCCGTTTTAGTAGCGGCAGAAGTAGTTATTGCCGAGCTTAAGCACCTTAAAAATTATTTAGGGCTTTTTATTGATACTTTTAATCAAAAATTAAGCACCTTTACCTATAAAAAGTTAGAAAATTTAATAGAAATTGCAACCATTTTAAAGGAAGAATCTTTATCGCACTTCTTTATGTGCAACGAAGAGCAGTTTTATAAGTTCTATAATGCCAGCGTGCGCTACGATAGGGGAGTAAAGCATTGGCTTTCATACTTTAAAACTTTGCCCGACGTTTCTAAATTCCTTCCTCATATCGAATCCGAGCTGGAAAATTGGGGCGAAAATTACCGTTCTTCAAAAATACTTCTCTCCGTAATTAAGCGTATAAACAAATGCGGAACGGTTATACCTAAATCAGGCGAAGTTGAGTGGATTAAAAACGCATACGAAATTGAACAAGCAAAGGCTCAAATTTTGTCCAACACAAATTTAAGCAGTAATTTCCTTGCGTTCGGCGGTGGCATAAACGATAAAAAGCGTGAAGAATTTATGCGCCCCTTATATAAATTACACCAGCTTTGCGCCCAAACCTTTATGGATTACAACGCCGATTCCTTTAATAGCGTGTGCGTAAACGCGTCAAACGGATATTTAAAGCCTTTGCTTACGGGGCTCGTTTCGGCGGCAATAGCCTTTGTAAAAAGCGCAGATAGCTTCTGTAAGGTTATAAAGGCAAATAAATCGCTTATTTTAGACGAAGACGTATTCGATTATTATTCTTCTAAATGTGGCGCGCTAATCGATAATATCGATATGCTCCCTGCGTGGTGTATGTATAAGGCAACGGCAAAAAGGCTTAACGATAGTGGGCTCGTGTTTATTACCGACGCAATGGAAAGCGGAAGAATATCAGGTGAGCAAATTCTCGCTTCCTTCCGTAAAAACGTTTATAGGAATTTTATACAAACGAATATCCCTGCGGACGACTGCCTTTCTACCTTCTCGGCAAATATATTGGACGAAAGCGCCGCAAGCTTTTCAGTTATGCTAGAAGAATTTTCCCGCTTAACCAAAGAAAAAATACGCGCAGATTTAATATCAAGGCTTCCTAAGCCCGAAACCGAAGGCTCGCTTGCCTTAGAGCTTATGTCTTTCCAGCGTAGCGTAAAGGGCAATTTGCGTGGATTTAACATAAGGGCAATGTTTGCCGAAATCCCCGAGCTTTTAAAGGTCGTTTCTCCTTGTATGCTTATGAGCCCGTACACGGTTTCGCAATATCTCCCTGCCGATAGCGAGCTTTTCGATATCGTAATCTTTGACGAGGCGTCCCAGCTCCCCACCTGCGAAGCTGTGCCTTCGCTGGCAAGGGCAAAAAGCGCGATAGTAGTTGGCGACCCTAAGCAAATGCCCCCCACGGCGTTCTTTATGGGTTCGGGCGCAGACGAGGAAAATTTAGAGGTAGAGGATTTAGAAAGCGTATTAGAAGATTGCTTGGCTTTAGGTATGCCCGAAAAGCACTTAAATTGGCACTACCGCAGTAAGCACGAAAGCTTAATAGCCTTCTCTAACGTAATGTACTATTCCGGCAGACTATGTACTTTCCCTTCGCCCGACGCTATGGATAGCAAGGTAAGCCTGCGCTATATCGAAACCGGCGTTTACGATAGAGGTATGACAAAGTGCAACCGTCAAGAAGCAGAAGCGTTGGTAGCAGAGGTTATTCGCCGTTTAAAGGACGAAAAATTAAAACGCTCAAGCATAGGTATAGTAACCTTTTCCACACCTCAACAGGTTTATATTGAAAGGATGCTCAATAAAGCGATTTCCGAAAACGGGTTAGAGGATGCGGCTTACGAAAGGGAAGAACCCTTATTTATTAAAAATCTTGAAAACGTACAGGGTGACGAACGCGACGTAATACTATTCTCCGTTTGCTACGGCCCTGATAAATACGGCAGAATTTCGTTAAACTTCGGCCCTTTAAATCAGTTTGGCGGATGGCGCCGTTTAAACGTTGCTGTATCCCGCGCAAGGGAAGAAATGGTAATTTTTTCCTCTATGCGCTATTCTATGATTGATTTATCACGCACCACCTCAAGGGGCGTTGCAGGCTTAAAATCGTTCCTTGAATTTGCCGAAAAGGGTAGAACGAGTATTTCCGTAAAGAGCGACGAAATTATTTTAAATAAGACCAGTATTGGCAAATACGTGGCGGAAGAGCTTTCGCACTACGGCTACGAGTGCCGTTGCGATTTGGGCGTTTCCGACTTTAAAATAGACGTTGCCGTAGTAGATCCTAAAAATAAGCACAACTATATTTTAGCAATATTATGCGACGGCACCGAAAACTTTTCTATCAAAGATAGAACGGTAATGCAGGTTCAAACCTTAAAGCGCAACAACTGGAACGTTATAAGGCTTTATTCTATTAATTTCTTTAATAACCCTAAACGCGAAATTAAAAAGATTAAAGAATTTTTAGATAAGTTAACATCTGATGCAAAGCTAAGCGGTATAAGCTACAAAAAGCCCTACCGTGTAGCAAAATGCGAAGAAAAATCCGTGGATTCCGCCTATATTCTTAGTGGAGAAAACGACGCTGAAATAACTAAGGTGATAAAAGCGGTACTCAACGCAGAAGAACCTATTTCCGAGCAATTCTTAATTAAGCGCGCCCTATCAATTTTTGGCATAAGCAAATTCGGCGTAAAATTAGAAGGTAAAATGCGCTCGCTTATTAAAAATTGTAGCTTTAACGGCTGTGACCTGTTAGGCAACACCTATTACTTCAAAACGGATAAATTTTTCTCGTTCGATAAATATAGGGTAGAAGAAAATACTCAGCTTAGAGTATCGGATACCGATTTTACACCATTTGATATAATATCCTTAATAAAGGGCATTTTATTAAACAAGGTAAGCTTATATAGCGACGAGCTTATTTCGGCTGTTATCCGTGAAATTAAAGCGCCTAGAACGAGCGATAAATTAATATCTTTAATTAATTCTTGTATCGACTACGGCGTTTGCGAAGGGTTGTTTATTCGCAGTATATCCGATAGAATTTCATTATCGTAAATTATGAAAAAATATCTTAACGCGCGCTTGCCACTACTTTTTGCTATTGCCTTAATAATAGGCGTAGTGGCAGGCTACGCAATATTTTACTATAATATCAACGCCGTTTGGCTTACCGTAACCTTTTTCGTTTTAGCGGTAGGCCTTATTGCTTTGCTTATTTACAAGGGCAGTAAAAAGAAGCTTATAGTAATTTCCATAGTTATAGCTTGCCTGTTTTTAGGGGCTGTAAATTGCCTTGCGCGTTTTAGCTTATTCGAAAATAATTCCGTAGTAGACGGTGGCAAATATCAAATAGAAGGCACGATTATTTTAAGGGAGGAGGCGGCTGAAGGAGCGTATATAACCATCGGCTTGGCCACGGCAAACGGCGAAGGCTTAGGTGGAAATATAAAGGCGTTTATACACGAATCGTGTATGGAAGGCTGTGATATAGGCAAGCTTATAACCTTTTATACGGCAATCGAAAAGCAGCACGCAATAAACTACGGCAATTTTAATTACGAATCGGCAGAAAATATTAAGTACTTTTGTAGGGTTTATTACGGCGTAGGCTTAAGCCAAGGCTTTTATCCCTTCGGTACGGTTAACAATGAATACGCAGCGTGTTATTTAGTAATATAGATTATAATACGGCGTCTATTGCTTACGCTATGCTAACGGGTAACACTTCTGCCATAGACGATGGTTTATTGCAAAACTTCCGCTACGGTGGCATAGCGCATATTTTTGCCGTATCGGGCTTACATATCGGCGTAATTTTCGGCGCTTTGTATGCGCTTTGCAAAGCGCTAAAATTAAATAAATACCTTTCCACAATAGTTTGCGTTTTATGCGTATTTGCATATACGGGAATATGTGGCTTTACAGCCTCGTCTATGCGCTCCGCCATAATGTGTAGCGTGCTTAGCGCATCTCGCCTTTTTCACGGCAAGTACGACGGTTTAAATTCCCTTTCCGTTTCGGCAATTTTACTGCTAATAATAAATCCGCTTTGGCTCTTTACGCTGGGCTTTCAGCTTTCGTTTGGGGCAGTTGTGTCTATTTATCTATTTTCTAACACCTTTAACAAGCTATTTGCCTTTTTGCCTAAAAAAATAGGCAATTCCTTGGGCGTTTCTCTTTCAGTGCAGGCAGGCTCGCTACCTATAATGCTAAATTCCTTTGGCTATTTAAGCGTAGCAGGCATATTTTTAAATATAATTGCAATTCCCGTTTTATCGTTTATATTAGTTTTAATACTGCTTTGCGTAGTACTTTCTATGGTAATTCCACCGCTTGCGCCAATATTTATTGAGTTTAGCACGGCGCCGTTGCAGTTAATAATATCTGCGCTTTCTGCATTTGGTATGGAAAGTGCAATAATACGGTCAAGCGGTTTAAGCTTTATAACTCCATTTTGGTATGTAATATTAATTGCAATAAGCCAAATTATCAATTTTAAATTGCCAACAAGGGCAATAATTTCTTGCGTTAGCACGGTAATTATAGTTGCTACCGCCATCCTTTGCGCGTTTTCGCCAATAACGGGAACAAGCGTTCATATAACGGCAAGCCATAACGGAGAAGGGGTAGTAATAGCGCGTGGCGGAAAAAGCGTTATAATAATAACCGAAAATTCCACTAATAGATTTATCGAAAGCGTTATAAACGAATATTGCCTAATTGCTCCTTCTGCAATAGTGGTGCTTGGCGAAGAGGATTCTAGCTTTTACGCAACCTTTCAAATTGATAATTTGTGCAAAGTCGTTTATCTTCCCCCAGAAAGCATAAACCCCGACGATTTATCGGGCAAGGATATCAACTACCAAGTAGATTTTAATATAGACGGGGTAAGATACAAGTATTTAAACGGGCGCGATTTGCTCGTTTATACCGAAGGTATAACCGTGGGCATAAGCTGTGGCGAGGATACGCAAATTTCCTATTGCGATTTATTAATTTCAAATCAAATAAACACCTCGCTAAAACCCGAGCATACCGTTTATTTTTCAATTAAAGATTATAAGTATAATATTTACAACTACGGCGACTTGCATTTTTATGCAAAAAATGATAAAATAAATTTGCAAGGAATATTACCTAATAAGGAAAGTTTGTATTAATGAAATATACCGAACTAAAAGCCAGCATAGCTCAAGGCGCAAAAAGTATATATCTTTTAGAAGGGGACGACGCATACTTTCGCTCTCACGGCGAAAATATGATTAAAAACGCCTTTTTAACTATGCCCGAATTAAATTATTCTTGCTTTGACGGCGAAGCTTTAAAAGGCTCTAATTTTACCGAGTTTGCTTCGCAAATAAAAAGCTTTCCTTTTATGGCGGAAAAAAGAATAGTAAAAATAACCGAGCTTCATCCTTCCGAAAGCGATTACGAAGCATATTTAAAGCCCGTTTTTGAAAACTTTCCCGAAAGCACTATTCTTATAATAGTAAATTCTAAAAGCAAAAAGGGCGCTGTAGATTTTAAGCGAAAAGGCTTTATAACTTATATCGACTGTAATAAATCGGACGAGGAAACGGTTACAAAGTGGGTTTACATTACCTTTAAGCGGGCGGGTATAGTGGCTGATATAACCGCCTGCACCAAAATTGCGCAATATTGTCTGTGCGATATGTCAAGGGTTTCTGTAGAAGTTGATAAGCTTATTGCTTATGCCGAGGGTGGCAATATTTCAATAAAGGATGTTGACGCTTTAGTATATAAAGACGCAGAATACCGCATTTACGAAATGACTAACGCAATTGCAAGAAAAAATTATTCGCAGTTTTGTGCAATTGCCTATGACCTTATATCAAAGGGAAGCGACGAAATTTCACTTTTAACAAGCCTGTTTACCTATTTTAAAAACCTGCTTATAATTGCAACCTCATACGAAAGCGATTCAAGCCTTGCGCCCGTTTTAGGTATGAAGGAATATGGCGTAAAAAAGAGTAGGGAGCAAGCCGAATATTTCGGTGAAAAAAAATTAAGCTTTTTTGTAAATTCGCTTTACGGCAAAATTTCTTCTATAAAGTGTGGCGAAATAACCCCCGACTCTGCTTTTAGGCTTTCAATAGCCGAAATATTTTTTAAAGATATTTAAAACGCTTTATTTTTTTTAATTAAGATTATATAATAGATTAATAAATAAATAGTATAAGAGAAGATTATGCAAGAACTTATTTCAAGACTAACTGAATTTTGGGAAGCGCGTAGCTGGATTTATATTTTACAGTTCGTTTTGTTTGCCGTGCTTTTTTATATGGTATTTAAAGTACTTAAAAGCAATAAGGGTGGCAAATTTATTGCGCTTTTCGTGTTTATCGAATTGCTTTGTGGCGTTGCCTTTGCTTGGCCCGACAATATCAATTCCGAAATTTTACTCATAGTAATTTTTATTATGGCTATGATAGTATTCAATATGTATCATACCGAAATTAAACGCTCGCTTTTAGATTCGATTATCCACAAAAAAACGAGCAACGAAGAATTAACCGTAACGGGCATTGAAAGGGTTATGAACGAAATGGTAAAAGCCCTTCAAAATATGTCTAAAAACGACGTTGGCGCATTAATCGTTTTGTCGGACGGCAACCTTCCTGAAGGTATTATCGAAAGCGGTACGGTTTTAAAAGCCGATATTTCCGCGCAGATGATAGAAGCCGTTTTCTATCCCAAAGCCCCCTTGCACGACGGCGCTATGGTTATAGAAGATAACAAAATTTATGCGGCAGGATGCTTTTTGCCCCTAAACCAAAGCGAAGCTTTACCTAAAGAAATGGGTAGCCGTCACCGCGCAGCGTTGGGTGTTACAATGGTAGCAAGCGTAACGGCAATCGTCGTTTCTGAAGAAACTGGTATTATTTCTATTATGAAAAACGGCGAGGTTATTAAGCGCTACGCCGCTGCAGCAGATATTAAAAACGCCTTGTCCGATTTCTATTGGTCAGACCTTACTGCCGAAGGCAAGCGATAATAGGAGGGAAATATGAAAAAGTTAGGTAAATTTTTATTAAACGTTTTTACAAAAGATATCCCCATCAAACTCCTTGCGCTTGCAATGGCTGCAATTACGGTAGTATTTATTAATTTATAATTATGAATGTTATTAAAATTCCACAAATATTGCTTCCTAAAACTGAAGATATGACGGCTTGGTCCGTTAATGCGTGTGACCAGTTTACTTCAGACGAAAGCTATTGGCAATCTGTAGAAAGGTTAGTAGAAAATAAGCTTTCTACCTACAACTTAATTTATCCCGAAATTTATTTGAAGGATAACACTCAAAGCCGTATTGCAAAAATAAACGACAATATGCAAAGCTATATGCAAAACGGCGTATTTAAAACCTTCGAAGGCTTTATTTTAGTTGAAAGAACAACTCAGTCAGGCACTCGCACGGGATTAATACTTTCTATCGACTTAGAAGATTATTCCTTTGAAAAGGGCGCAAAAACTCTTATTCGTTCAACCGAAGCAACTATTTTAGAGCGTATTCCCCCCAGAGTGGAAATAAGAAAGAACGCACCTATAGAGCTTCCCCACATAATGCTATTATTCGACGACGAGAACAACTCCGTGTTTAATAGCGTAGAAAGGGGAGAGGTTTTATATGATTTCGATATGAATATGGGTGGCGGACATATAAAGGGAACTGCCGTTAAAAATCCTAAAGAGGTTATTAATAATTTCTATTCTCTTTTAGATAGTAAAACGCTTTTATCAAAATATGGCAAGGACGAAAAATTCTTGTTTGCGGTAGGCGACGGTAACCACTCGCTTGCAACGGCAAAAACCTGTTGGGAAAATATTAAAGCAACTCTTTCAGAGGAAGAAATAAAATCGCACCCTGCCAGATACGCGCTTTGCGAAGTTGTAAACATTTACGATAAATCTTTAAATTTCGAGCCTATCCATCGCCTTTTAAAAACGGATAAAGCTAAAGAATTTAAAGAAAGTTATTCCCCTAACGGCGAAGGCGTTGCGTATATCGTATTAAACGGCGAAAAGCAAAAATTAAGCTTTAATGCAGACGCCCCTCAAGGAATTCGCGAATTAGACGAGCAAATTTTTGAATTTATTAATAAAAACGGAGGAGAGGTTGACTATATCCACGGTGAAGAAGAGCTTTGTCAATTTTCTTCTCAAGGCGTGGGTGTAATTCTTCCTTCAATCGCTAAAAACGATTTCTTCCGTTTAATTATCAACGGTGGCAATCTTCCTCGCAAAACCTTTTCTATGGGCGAAGGTAACGAAAAAAGATATTATATAGAGGCTAAAAAAATAAAATAACGGTATAATTATGGGACTTAAGGTATGTAAATTTGGTGGCACGTCAATGGCTGACGGCCAAGTTATGAAAAAGGTTAAAAAAATAATCACTTCCGATAAGGATAGAAGATTCGTCGTGGTTTCTGCTCCCGGCAAAAGATATTCCGGCGATATAAAGGTTACTGACCTTTTATATAAGTGCTACGACGAGGTTGCAAACGGACTTTCTTGTAAGGAAGCTTTTGCAAAAATTCGAGCAAGATTTGAAGGAATAGTAAAAGAATTAAATCTTGATTTTGATATTGCGTCTATTTTGGACGAAACGGAAGAAAGAATTAATAAAGAAAAAAGCGCAGATTTCACCGCTTCTCGTGGCGAATATTTAAGCGCAATAATTATGTCTCAGCTTCTTGGCGCAAAATTTATCGATTGCGAAAACGTCGTATTTTTCAACGAACACGGCGTATTAGATAGCAATAAAACCTATAAAGCTATTAACGAGGCTTTAAAGGGCGCAGAGCTTGCAGTTTTCCCCGGCTTCTACGGTCAAGACGTTAACGGAAAGGTAAAAACCTTCTCTCGCGGTGGCTCTGATATAACGGGCGCAATAGTGGCGGGGGCAGTAAACGCCTCGTTATACGAAAACTGGACGGACGTAAGCGGCTTTTTGGCTTGCGACCCCAGAATCGTAGATAACCCTAAAAAAATCAAATCCCTTTCTTATAAAGAGCTTCGCGAGCTTTCTTATATGGGCGCTAACGTATTGCATAGCGAATCAATTTTCCCCGTTCGCAGGGCTAATATTCCCATTAAAATTAAAAATACTTTCCGCCCCGAAGACGAAGGAACTACTATTCTTCCAATAGCTCGTTATTCTCCTAACGGAAGTATCGTAACGGGTATTGCTGGCAAAAAGAATTTTACCGTAATTTTTATTGAAAAATCTTTAATGAATTCCGAAATCGGCTTTATTCGCAAGGTTTTAAGCGTTCTTGAAAGATTTAATATTGCAGTAGAGCATATTCCTTCCGGTATAGATACAATGTCCGTCGTGGTAGAAAGCTCTGCAGTCGAAGGTTATAAGCTTGACCAAATTTTAGAATGCATCAAATTTGAGGTTGAACCCGATATTATCAGAGTAACCGAAAACGTTGCCTTAGTAGCTACCGTAGGCCACGGTATGTCATCATCAGTAGGTACTTCGGCAAGGCTCTTTAAAGTGCTTGCAGATGCGAATATCAACGTAAAAATGATAGACCAAGGCTCAAGCGAGCTTAACATTATCGTAGGCGTAAAAAACGAAGAGTGCGAAAAGTGTATTTCTGCAATCTATCACGAATTTTTTAGTTAATAATATTAAGTGCAAGGAGCGTTAACCTTGCACTTGTTTTTTTGTTTAATATTATTCGTTATTTCCCCGTTAAATCAACAACTATGGTATTATATCTTAAATGATTGAAATTTTTATAAAAATATGATATAATATTTTAAATAAAGAAGTAGGAGGATGATGCTTTGAAAAACAAAATGATTATAATAACCATCATATTGTTTGTAGGCTTTGCAATATCCTTACCTATTTACGTTTTAACGGATAACGGCGTTCTCGAAGATTTTACAATTAGTCTTGGCGTTGCCTTTTATCACTTTGCAATGAGGCTTGCGGTTGGTACTATTGTAGATTTAATAATGAAAAATAAAGCAAATTACAAAAATTTTTGGTTCCGCGAAAAGAAATTCGAAAATAAGTTTTATAAATTTTTGCGTGTGCAAAAGTGGAAAAAATATCTTCCTACCTATAGTCCCGAAACTTTTGATACGAATAAAAAAAACGTTAAAGAAATTATCGGTGCAACTTGTCAAGCGGAAATAGTTCACGAAATCGTTATGCCACTTAGCCTATTACCAATGATTTTAATACCGTTTTTGGGCGGAGCGGCGGCTTTTATAATTACATCAATTATATCAATGTTGCTTGACTTTTCTTTTGTAATTCTCCAGCGCTACAATAGGCCAAAGCTAATTAAAGTAATGGATCGCTTTGAAAAAATAAAATAGTTTTAAGTGTATATATGAATAGTGTAAACAAAACTTTATATATCCCTTTGTACGGTAAATTCTTCGTCAGCAAAAAAGGATTGTTTATTAACGATAAAAAAGCCGAAGAAATATGGGAAAAGGAAGGGTTTTTACTTAAAGGAAAGGCAAAATCTAAATGGCTTGCATACTATATGGGTATTCGTTCTGCCGTGTTTGACGATTGGCTAAAGGATCAAATTAATAATTCTTTAGACGCAGTAGTTATTCAAATCGGTTGCGGAATGGACAGTAGGGCTATAAGGGCTGGAAACGAAAGCTATAAATGGTACGACGTTGATTTTTTTGAAGTTATTGAAGAAAGAAAAAAGTATTATACCGAATCCGTTAACTACAAAATGCTTGCAGGCGACGCAAGGGATTGTAAATGGCTTACGAATATTAAAGAAAGCAAATCTGCTATCGTTATTATGGAAGGCGTAAGCATGTATTTAAACGCTAATGAAATGAAGAATTTGACCGATAGCTTATGCTCTCATTTCGAACATGTTTCACTTTTGGTGAATTGTTATACTTCTTTTGCGGCAAAAATGTCTAAAAGAAGAAACCCCGTAAATGAAGTGGGGGTAACAGAGGTTTACGGCATTGATGCTCCCCAAGAATATCAAAGTGAAAATCTCGTTTTTAAAAAAGAACACACTATGATACCGCAAAATTATATAGACGAGTTAAAGGGATTTGAAAAATTTATTTTTGCAAAGCTATATGCAGGCGGGTTATCAAAAAAGCTTTACCGTTTGTATGAATATATAAAAAAGTAACGCTTTGCAAACCTTGTTGCTCTTTGCGCACATTATTAAATTTAATCTTAAAATAAAAAAGGATAGCATAAATTTGCTATCCTTTTATTAATACAAATAAAAAAACTGCGTACCTGTTGGTACGCAGTTTTAAGTTAATTATTAGTTGTTGTCGTCTTCTTCAACTTCTTCAAGCTTAAGCTTTTTAATATAACGCTTTTTCTTTGCAGAATTATATTTATTTTCTTCAGCTTTTTTGCTGGGCTTACGCTTGCTAACGAAGATTCTTACAATGTAACCGATAAGAGCAACGAATATTGCAGCTACTAAACCGATAGAAATTGCAAGTAACCAAGGGTTGGTTGCGTCAGGGTCAACTTCTTCTTCAACTTCTTCAGTATCTTCTTCCTCGTCGGTGTCAACTACGATACGGTCAATAGACTTATCAATTGCAGAGTAGTCAGCAAATACGGTGTAAGTGCCGTCTTCTTCAATATTATTTACTAAAAGATAAGCAAGGGTTTCGTTATATCTATTTGCGTCGTAATCGTAATCGGTTTCGCCTTCGCCTGCAGTATTTTCATTGTAAGGAATATAATCTGCAGAATCGTAAAGGGAGAAGGTGTAGTAGTGATAATTGTAATTATCTAAAAGTGCAACGCCGTTTTCTGAAGCAAGGGTTTCGTAGTATTCAATGCTTTCGTTGTTAGAAGCGATTGTAACGCCTGCGTTGTAAAGTGCATCTTGATAGTATTCGATAATATCGTTTTCGTAATCAGCAAGCCAAGTATTATAGTTAGAAGAGGTTGCGTTGTTAGAAGAATAATCGAATAAGATGTAGCTTCCTTCTGCAGAAGTAGCTTCGCCAGCATTAAGTCCGGTATAATTTCTGTCACCGTTCCAAAGCTCAACGGTATATGCTCTGCTTGATGAACCACCGCGAATATAGAAGTTTACGGTAATCCACTTATCAGCAACACTAGCGTCGTTGCCGTCAACGATTGCAAGATATTTTTCAGAAGTATTGTCGGTATATCTTAAATAGCTATCAGCAAATTGCGAAACCTTTTCGGTGCGTTCGCCGTTTTCAAGATAATAGTAATTTCCGTCAACATACTGGAATAATCTCGTTCCGTCGTTAGCAACTAAGAAGTGAGGGGA
The DNA here is from genome assembly GCA_015069485.1 of Clostridiales bacterium. GTDB lineage: Bacteria > Bacillota > Clostridia > Christensenellales > Borkfalkiaceae > Coproplasma. Next base: position 25,515 of record SVIM01000010.1, read on the forward strand.
TTCCTGAGTTTTATTAGCGTCAACGTAATAAACTTCAGTAGTTTGCTTGTTTATAATATTATCAATAATAACGTTGTTGCCGTTTTCATCGTAATATTTATAGGTTTGGTCGTTGTAAATTCTGTTATAGTTTTTAAGGTTAGCAAAGAAATTGCCGTCCTTGTCAACGTAAAGTCCGTTGGGGCTAGTAGTGTATGCAATATTTGCAATTTCGTCGTCAACTAACTCGGGGTTCTGCTTTAATACGTTGCCTTCGTCGTCATACCAATAGGTATATTCGGGAACGTTAAATTCAAGGTCTTCGCTATTATTAGTTAAATAGATATAAGCTTTTGCGCCTTCGCTAACTTTTACCTTAAAGCTTACGGTTGCATAGCCGTTAGCAGCAAGAGTTTTTGATTTAGAAACTAAACCGTAAGTGCGCGCTTGGTTTTCACCAAAATATCTTTCAGTATTAGTAATTACAAGGGGTTGTGCAGAAGAGTTACCAAAAATTTCGTTCCAAGCTTGGTCTGCAGAAATACTTGTAGATAAGCCGGTTTTGTTAACGATAATATCAAGCCAATCGTAAGAGCCGTCAGTATTGCCGTTAGCAACGTAATCGCTCCAAATATTTTCTTTAAAGCTCTTCTTGTTTACTAAGCCGTTATATTCTTCGGTGTCAATACCTACGAAGTTGTTTCCGCCGTAGTAGGTGTTGTAACTTGAAGCAGGAGCAACGGTATCATTAATCTTATTGTATAAGTTGTTACTTACTTCGTCGAATTTGTTTCCGGAACCAGGTTCGGATTCGCTAAAGTTAAGGGCTGCAGAGTAGCTGTTAGAGCCTACAAGTTTAAATTCTTCTTCTCCAACCTCAATGGTTTGCATATTTGCAAGCATTGCATAGCCGTATTTGTAAGCTACTATAGTTTTGTCCTTTAACGCGGTGTTACCAAAGCTGAAGTCAATTTCAAATTCTTGGCTTTCTTCGGTATCATTATTAATAAAGAAGAAGCATTGTACCCAACCGTTAAACAAATCGTCGTTATCGTTTAAGGTATAGGTGATAGAGGAGGTATCAACGGTAAAAGTGCCGGTGTTATCTTCGTCGTTAACGTCCTTAACCTTAAGGGTTGCCGCCGTGCTACCGTTCATATCAGAGGTCTTTACCCAGAAGGAAACTAATTTATAAGATTCTGCTTCAACGGTAAATAAATTGCTGTTGCTTACGTTAGCGGTATAAGCAGCGCCTTCGGATGAGAATAATACCAAGGAATCGGTAGAACCGTCAACGCCAGGAAGCTCGCTTGCGGTAGAAAGTGCGTCTGCAATCTTGTTACCGTAAGAGTCGTTTAAGTTAAGCGCGTTTTTAATTGCGTCTTTGTTGCCGTCAACAGTTATCTGAGCAAGTCTATCGTGGGAAGTACCAACGGTTACGTTCTTCGTTACAAATTTATCTTCAGTATCAACGTAGGTTACGTTACCAACGGTTTGAATATTTGAAGCGTCTGCAACGGGGGTGCGGTAGTCGTCTGCGTCAACGGTAAGGCCAACCTTGTAGCTACCTTCAACCTTTGCTCTGTTGTCACCTGCGGTAAGGTCTAATAAGTATTCGAAATCCTTAGAATTTCTATCGTAGTTATTAGAATTGTTTTTAAGGCTATCAGCAATAAAAATCTTATCGTCTGTTTCGCTTAAAATAGTAGCGGTGGGGTAAGTTGCGGTTACGTCGTAGCTATCTAAATCTTCAAGTGATTCAACTTGAGTGATAGTTAAATCATCAAAGAAAGCATAACCTTCAACGTAATTTTCCTTACCTGCTTCGCCAAGACCAAGCGTTACCGAAACGGTGGTTGCTGCAAAGTCGCAAGCGTTAACGTACATAGTGTACTTAACCCAGCCGTTGCTGTTTTCTGCGCCTTCTTCAATTAACTTTTCGGTGTTGATGTTTTTAATGTAAAGCGAATCAAGCTCCGTTCCGCCAACGGTGTGGGTAAGCTTAATGTAAGCGCCACGGTTTTGTGCAACTTCGTCACCGTTGTTATAAATAAGATTAGAGGTTTTAACCCAAACAGAAATTTCAGCAGCGGTGTTAGCAACTAAGTTAACGGAAGTAGAGGACTTGTAGCTTTGTGCAGTACCGTTATGAATGGTATTACCTGAATCGTTTTTATGATTATAGGTATAGTTGTGAAGCATTAATACGTTGCTACCAACTATATCGGAATAAGTATTTGCCGTTTGATTGTATTCACGGTAATACTGACCGTCTTCCTCGTTTAAGTAAACCTGAGTTCCGTCGTCAAGGAAATAGTTGTCGCCGGTTTTAGTGGGTGCGCCCTTGTAGTAAGGGGTATAAGGGTTAGCAATAAACTCCTTATCCGCATCAACAGCGTTTTCAGCTAAAGCCTTGTCCGTATAAACGAAGGGAAGGTCAGAGCTTTCAAGTCCGTTAAAATCCTTATAAAGCTCGTCGTAATTTTCGTCGTCGGTGTCAAGGTCGTTATTTTCGTCTAAAACGGATACGAGGTCAACGCTAGCAAATTTATTCCAAACTTCAGTAGAGGTATCAACGATACCGCTCATTACGTCAGAAGCGGGAGAACCGTCGTTTGCTTTAGACCAGCTATTAGCGCTCTTTATATAATAATAACCGCCGTCTTCTTCGTCTTCATTTTGTGTAAAAAACTCAAAGTTGCCGTTTTTAATAACCTGCTGGTCAATTTTGGTTGCAGAGTTATTGCCGTTATTGTTGCCGCCGTTATCTGGTTCAGTACAAGCAGCAAGGCTAAATACGGAAGAAGCCGCCATAACCGCAAAAGCCATAAAAATAGGTTTGAGTTTTAAGTTCTTTCTGTTCTTTTTCTTCATATATTGCACCTATAAGTAACATTGTATATACAAATTTTCAAAATTCGTACTACACTATTTTAATATAATTCGCATTTATAATCAAGTATTTACGCCGTAATTTTAGCGAAAAATTTTATTATTTTGAAATATTTGCGCAAACTTTATTATATAAAACTGTTTTTTCGGGGCAATTATATGAAATTTTCTAAAAAATTTACAAACAGGGTATTAAGTGGCTCGTTAATAGGTGCAGTAAACGGCTTGTTTGGCGGTGGGGGTGGGATGATTGCCGTCCCTACCTTAACAACCGTTTTAAGGTATCAAACTAAGGTGGCCCACGCAACGGCAATTTTTATAATAGCCCCGGTGTGTCTTGCAAGCGCAATAATTTATATTATCAACGGTTACTTTAAAGCGTCGTTAATAATACCCGTAAGTATAGGTAACGTTGCGGGTGGTGCGCTTGGGGCGCTGTTTTTGGAGATATTGCCACAAAAGGCTATAAACTTAATTTTTATCTTCGTAATGCTTGCTACGGGAATAAGGATGCTGTTTTAATGGGATTTATTTACTTTTTAATCGCAGGCTTTTTGGGCGGACTTTTAGGTGGTATGGGTATGGGTGGCGGTACTATATTAATCCCTCTTTTAACGGTCTTTTTGGGTGTTGAACAGCATATTGCTCAAGCGGCAAACCTTATCGCCTTTTTGCCTATGGCGTTAATTTCTTTAAATATTCATAAAAAGGAAGGACTTTTAAAAACAAACGGAGCTTTTGTAATAATTATCCCCGCCGTAATTTTTTCAGTTTTAGGCAGTATGCTCGCCGTGGCGCTTCCTGCCAATATTTTAAAAAAGCTTTTAGGCGCTTTTTTAATTGCTCTAGCAATTAAGCGAGCCAAGGTCGTCATTTCTTCTCTTTCAAAAAAATCTTTTTAATTGACTTTATCGAAATAACTTCAAGCACATAGAAAAGGGCGAATATAAATAAACTAATACCCAAGCAACAAATTATGCAGGTGGCAATCAAAGGCAATTTGTGTACGAATAAATTTTTTAAAGAGTCACCAAAAATACAGCAAATTACGCAAGCAATTAAGCATTTAAAAAAGTAATTAAAAATTTTAATTTCCCTGCATTTTTTAAACAAAAGGCGAAGGTTGCAAGCCATAGTTATAATAAAGCTTAACGCCATACCGATTAAATAAGACCAAATGCCAACCACGGGGGTTAAAAATATAATGCAAGCAAGCGTTGCAATCGCGCCAAAAATAAAGTAAATTAAGGTTTTAATTTCACAATTCATTGAGTTAAGCACGGTAGTCGTTATTATTGCTACGCACATAGGAAAAAGAATAAAGCAACAGGCTTTAATTATTTTTCCGCTCAGCTCGTCAGAATATAGCAAAACGCCTAATTCTTCACCTAAAACGAATAAGAACGGAATTATTGAAGCGGCTATAAACAAGCCTGCCTTAATGGATTTTTCAATATCGTTTTTAAGGCTAATCTTTCTATTTTTATAATAATTTTCCGAAAGCTCTGGGGCAATAACCACCGCAATAGAGCCAATTAGTGAAGTGGGCATAAATAAAATAGGAATAGCCATACCTAACGCAACGCCGTAAAGGGAAGTGGCTTCCGTGGTAGAGTAACCGCAAAAATTTACTAAAAGCACGGGCAAAAGAATTGCTACGACGGAATTTAAAAGAGAGGACGAGGTTCTCATTGCCGTAATGGGCATTGCAGAAGAAAATACGGCTTTCATTTGGCTTTTAGGGCTTATAAATTTTCCTCCGTTTTTCTTATACCATAAAATTGAGGTAACGAATGAAAATATATACGAAATTAACACGGCAAACGCTGCTCCCATAGCCCCGCCTACGGCGTCTTTCGTAAAAAACACGAAAACGCACCCTAAAATTACCATAACGAAGTCTTCAGCAAGCTCTATTAAGCTATAGGGCAAAAACTGCTTTTTCCCCCAAAAAGCACCGCGTAAAACGGCGTAAATAGAGGTAAGCGCAAGGCCGGGCAGTAAAATTAAAAACACGCTTAAGCATCTTTTATCGCTAAATAGAAAGCCGAACAAACCGTTGCAAAAAAATAAAATTAAAAATATAGGAACGGAAAAAATAAGTGTACAGCAAATGCCCGCCGTAACGGTGGCGTGGCTTTCGTTTTCGTTGCCTTCCGCGCTATGCTTTGTAATAAGTCTTGAAACGGTTATAGGAACACCGCTTGAAGAAATCGTTAAAAATACAGCGAAAACGGAAAGACTTATTTGGTAAATTCCCAACCCTTCCGCGCCGATAAACCTTGAAAGAATTATTCTATACGCAAAGCTTAAAGCCTTTTCTACCGTAGAAAATACGGTAACTTGCGTAGCCGATTTATATATATTTCTGCTCATCACAATATTTTACAAAAGAATTAGGGCAATTATGAACATAAAAATAAATATCTTCATATATATAAATACAAGGTAAAAAACAAAAAAATTATGTTTTCGCTCGTTTTAGATAGAAGTAAATTTTATAAAATTAAATACGGACAAAACGCAACGCAAGTACGGCAAACCTTTAAAATGCCGATAAACGAGGTATTTAGCGGTAAAATAATTTGCATAGACAGTACAAAATATTTTGAATATAGCGTAAAGGTAGGCGAAACTTACTGCGCAATCGCAAAAAAATTCGGCGTTGATAAAGAATTATTAAAAAAAATTAACGAAGAAAAGCCAATATACCCAACCTGCAAAATTTTTGTTCCGGAGCTACGGGCGTAAATTTAATCTATAAGAGTCGTTGATTTTTAATTCGGCATATAATATAACAAAAACTAACGGAGGTTAAAATGTCCTTTTTTTCTAACTTTCAATCAGATAAATGTCCGGGCAGTATAACGGGCAATCCTATAAACGGATTGTGTGAAAAGGTTTGTATTCAAGCCCAAAAAATTTTTGATGCCTGCATAAAGCAAATTCAAATCGAAAATTATGCGTTAACCCTTTCAAACTATACGCCTTCAAACCCTACATATCCACTAAATTTTATAAGTGCAAGATCAATTCAGTCAACGGGCGTAATAACTAATTTAAGCGTTGACAGAGTGCACGATAAGCCGGGTTGCGCAAGGGTGCAAGCAACCGTAGGAATTCCCGTAGAGGTTTTATACACCGACGCAAACGGAGTAGAGGGCGTTGCGCAATCGATAATTAACGTCAATCAAGACGTCTTATTATTCGTTCCTGCGCCTTCAATTATGCCTTATAAAATTACTGCAGAGGTAAGCGCAGTAGCGGCGGAAGGGGTATTTAATTCTGCCGATAACACTTTTAGAGTAAGCGCTTGCGTAACCGTAATTTTAAAGGTTGCTATCGACGTTGAACTTCTTGTTCCAAGCTACGGCTACTGCGTAATTCCACCTGCGCAGGAATACTCGCAAGAGGTGTGCGCAGGCTTTTTCGAATTACCCTTATACCCGCAAGGTAAAAATTGTTCAAAGCAGTAAAACGCGTAGCTTAAAGTCAAAGGTACGGCAAAATTAACTTTTTGCCGTACTACTATGTTACGCATAATCGCCGTTATTTTATGTACTATGTCTTGCATAATTGCCCATTTATTAAACATAAATTGCTAAAATTGTTTATTTATTATTATTAAAACAAATTACTTTTAATGCGAGCAAAATTATGGTAAAATATAAGTATGAAAATTTATTCCATAAGCGATTTGCATCTTTCCGGGCTTTCTAACAAGCCTATGGATATATTTGGAAAAGGCTGGGAAGGGCATTTTGATAAAATTAAAAACGACTGGAACGCAAAGGTTTTAGATGAAGATATAGTGCTTATTTGCGGTGATACGAGTTGGGGCACGGACTTTGAAGAAGGGCTTTTCGACTTGCAATCTTTAATTGGGCTAAGGGGTAAAAAGGTATTTATCCGTGGCAATCACGATTACTGGTGGAACGGCATTACCAAGCTTCGCGATTCCGCCCCGGACAGCACCTTTTTCTTTTTGCAAAACGATTGCATAAAAATAGAAAATATTATTATTTGCGGTTCTCGCGGTTGGACTTGCCCCGGTAGCTCCGACTATACTGAACACGACGAAAAATTATATAAAAGGGAAGCAGAAAGGTTTAAGCTTTGTTTTAACAGCGTAAATAAAATAAAAGAGAGCGGTGATACAGTTATTGCGCTTATTCACTATCCGCCCTTTAGCTTAAAATCGACGCAGACGCTATTTACCGATTTGTTTGAAGAAAATAAAGTAGATAAGGTAGTTTTCGGGCATATTCACGGGGAATCGTTTTTTCCCTTGCGCACGGTTAAAAACGGTATAGAATATATTTTAACTTCCTGCGATAAGGTTGCTTTTACGTTGCAAAGAATATTGTAAACAAATTTGCGGCATAATTTTGCCGCAAATTTTTTAATTTATTTTTGCTCTAACACTTTACTTTGTGAAATTATTGTGTTATAATCTTTAAAGATTATAGAGCTTTGACAAAGTTATTTGTTAACTTTGAGTAAAGGAATACTTATGCAAAAGTTTTTACTAGATATACGCAAAAAAAGCAATACTGCGTATAAAAATAAAAATTTTATTTGTTTGGCAGTTAGTGCCTTATTTTAAGCGGTTTAATCCCGAAGGTAACTTTTTTAAAGTTAAGCCTGCGGGCTTGTTCCGCTTTTTTTATGCAATTGAAATTTTGGAGTTTATATGTTAAATAAAAAGGATTTATTGGGGCTATACGATACCTCCGCTGAAGAAATTTTAAAAATTTTAGAAACGGCGGAAGAAATGAAGAAAAAAATTGCTAATCCTACTAAAGATTTTTCCGATTTACGCGGTAAAACTTTAGTTACGCTTTTTTACGAAAACAGCACTAGAACGCGCTGCTCGTTTGAGCTTGCAGGTAAATATTTAGGCGCAAACGTCGTAAATATTTCCGCAGCCACAAGCTCCGTGCAAAAGGGAGAAACGCTAATAGATACGGGCAAAACGCTCGACGCTATGAAAATAGATTATATCGCTATTCGCCATCCTATGGGCGGTGCGCCCCGACTTCTTGCTAAAAGCGTAAAAGCAAGCGTAATTAACGGTGGCGACGGTATGAACGAGCATCCTACCCAAGCGCTTTTAGATATGCTTTCTATGAAGGAAAAGTTTGGCAAAATTCAAGGGCTTAAGGTTGCTATTTTAGGCGATATTAAGCATAGCAGGGTTGCAAAATCCAACCTTTTAGGCTTAAAAAAGTTAGGCGCAGAGGTTGTTATGTATGCTCCCAAAACCTTAATTCCTAAAGATATCGAAAAATTGGGTGCAAAAATTGCAAACAGTCGCGAAGAAGCCATAGACGGCGCTAACGTAGTAATGGGTTTAAGAATTCAGTTAGAGCGTCAAAGCGGTGGGCTTTTCCCTTCACTTTCCGAATACAGTAAATTTTTCGGCGTTAAGGACGAGCTTTTAAAATACGCCGCAAAGGACGCAATAATAATGCACCCCGGCCCCGTAAACCGTGGCGTTGAATTAACGCCTTCGCTTATCGACGGCGCATCAAGCAAAATAGAAGATCAAGTTACAAGTGGCGTTGCCGTAAGGATGGCAACACTTAAACTTCTTGCAGAATACAGGGAGAATAATTTATGAAGCTTTTAATAAAAAACGGAACGGTAGTTTTACCTCAAGGCGAAAAAAAGCTTGACGTTTTAATCGAAGATAATAAAATTTTATCTTTAGATAAAAATATTAACGAAAATTGTAAAACTATAGATGCAAGCGGTAAGCACGTTTTACCCGGACTTATCGATATTCACGTGCATTTAAGAGAGCCTGGCTTTGAAGGAAAAGAAGATATTCAAAGCGGTTCAAAGGCAGCGGTTGCGGGCGGTTTTACTCAAGTTTGCTGTATGCCAAACACAAATCCGGTATGCGATAACGCGGTTGTGGTAACTTATATCAAGCATCGCGAAAAGGAAGTAAACTTATGTAAAATTCATCCTATCGGTGCAATTACCAAGGGGTTGGAGGGGCAAACTCTTGCCGATATCGGTAAAATGGTTCAGGCAGGCGCAGTTGCTATTTCCGACGACGGAAGGGGCGTTATGGATTCTAACATAATGCGTCTTGGTATGGAATATGCAAGTAGCTTTAGCGTTAAATGCCTTTGCCATTGCGAGGATATAAATTTAGTCAACGGCGGCGTAGTTAACGAAGGCTACAATTCAACCTTAACCGGTCTTAAAGGTAGCTTAAGGGCGGCGGAAGACATTATGATTGCAAGAGATATTGCCCTTGCAGAAAGTTTAAACCTCACCGTTCACATCTGTCACGTTTCAACCTATAGCGGTGTGGAAATTATAAGAAGCGCAAAGGCAAGGGGCGTAAAAGTTACCGCCGAAACCTGCCCTCATTACTTTATTTTAACGGACGATATTATAACTACCTTCGATACCTTTACAAAGGTAAATCCCCCCGTAAGGGAAGAAATCGATAGGCAAGCAATAATTAAAGGCTTAAAGGACGGCACTTTAGACTGTATTGTAACCGACCACGCTCCTCACTCCGCAAAGGATAAGGAAGTGGAATACAATTTGGCTGCATTTGGTATGAGCGGTATAGAAACGAGCTTTGCGTTAAGCTATACCTACCTTGTAAAATCCGGTATTTTAACTCTTTCCGAGCTCGTCAACAAAATGAGTAAAGCTCCCGCTGAAATAGTAGATATTAAGGGTGGAGAAATCTTCAAAGGCGCAGTTGCTGACTTAACCATCGTAGATTTAAACGAAAAATACTTAATTGATAGCAAAAACTTCTATTCTAAAGGAAAGAATACGCCCTTTAATGGATATGAGGTTTACGGAAAGGTTTTATACACAATCGTTGACGGCGAAGTAAAATTCGGTGGCTAAAAAAATAATATTGAGAAAATAATTTTTAAGAGGAAAATTTTATGATAGATGGTTTAATTAAAAAGATTATCGAAATGCAAAACCCCACCTGCGTAGGGTTAGACACGAACTTTGATTACCTGCCCGACGATATGCGCGACGGCATGGCAACCTTTGAAGGTGTTGCTGAACAAATCGTTGAATTCAATATGAACATCATTGATAAAATTTGCGATATCGTTCCTGCAGTAAAGGTTCAAATTGCATACTACGAAATGTACGGTCACGCCGGCTTAAAGGCGTTTGACTATACCGTAAATTATGCAAAGGGTAAAGGAATGTACGTTATTGGCGACTGCAAGCGTAACGATATCGGCTCTACCGCAGCTTGCTATTCTAAAGCGTATTTGGGCAAAACGAACATTAACGGCAAGGTAATGCGTTCTTTCCCCTGCGATATGTTAACCGTAAACGGTTATCTTGGCTCTGACGGTATCGTTCCTTTCGTTGAAGATATTAAGGCAAACGATAAAGGCATCTTCGTTTTAGTTAAAACCTCCAATCCTTCATCAGGCGAGCTTCAAAATTTAAAGCTTGAAAACGGAAAGTTTATATATGAACAGATGGGCGAGCTCGTTTCTAAATGGGGCGCAGATACTATCGGTAAGTACGGCTATTCAGAAGTGGGCGCAGTTGTAGGCGCAACTCATCCCGAAGAAGCAAAAAGGCTTCGCGCGCAAATGAAAAATACCTTCTTCCTTATTCCCGGCTACGGCGCACAGGGCGGCAGCGCAGAAATGCTTAAGGTTTGCTTTGATGAACGCGGCTTGGGCGGTATAGTAAACAATTCCCGCGCAATTTTATGCGCATACAGAAATCCTAAATACAGCGGTATGAACTATTACGAAGCTGCTCGTGCCGCATGTCTTGATATGCAACAGGATTTAGCAAACGCAATTGGTAAAATGGGTTAATAATGAAAGAATTAATTGCAACAGTAAAACAAAATAAATTAATCGCAGAAAATATTTACGCTATGACCTTAACGCTTCCTGAAAGCGTAGGGGAAATTCGTGGCGGTCAGTTTTTAAACCTTTCCGTAGGCGATAAGGTTCACCTTTTAAAGCGCCCCTTGGGAATTTGCAAGGTGGAAGGGGACGATATAACCGTTTGCTATCAGCTTAAAGGGGAAGGCACGAATATCCTTTCGCAAAAGGTTCAAGGCGATAAGCTTGCCGTTTTGCTCCCTTTAGGTAACGGCTTTATTTTGCCCGAAAGCGTTAAAAACGTTGCCGTAATTGGCGGTGGCGTAGGCGTTTTCCCCTTGATTTCAGTAATTCGTGAACATTTAGGCAAGGTAAATTTCCACTCTTATATAGGTTTTAGAAATAAGCAATCGGTATGCTTAATGGAAGAGCTTGAAAAGAGCAACACCTTAACCGTTACCACGGACGACGGAAGCGTCGGCGTAAAGGGTAACGCCGTTTCGGCATACTTTGCTGACGAAAATAAAGTTAAGGCGGATTTAATTATTGCTTGCGGTCCACCCATAATGCTTAAGGTATTAAAGCAAAAATTAATAGAAGCCGGCGATAACACACCTTGTCTCGTATCCTTAGAAGAAAGGATGGGATGCGGTATTGGCGCTTGCCTTGTTTGCGTATGCAAAACGACTTCGGGTAGCAATACTAGGGTTTGCAAGGATGGCCCCGTATTTAAAATTGGCGAGGTGGAATTATAATGGCTAATTTGCAAGTTGAAATTTGTGGCGTAAAATTTAATAATCCCGTAATTGCTGCAAGCGGTACCTACGGGTTTGGCAGAGAATTTGACGAAATATACGATATTTCACAAATAGGTGGCGTAAGCACGAAGGGCTTAACCTTAGAAGCGCGCCTCGGCAACCCCGTACCTCGAATTGCAGAAAGCTCTTCGGTAATTTTAAACGCAGTAGGGCTACAAAATCCGGGCGTCGAGCATTTTATCAAGCACGACCTTCCTTGGCTTAAAGAAAAGGGAGTAGTCGTTATCGCAAACGTTGCCGGTAGAACGCTTGAAGATTACGAAGGTATTTGTAAGCGTTTAAACGGTTTAGTTGATATGGTAGAGCTTAATATTTCCTGCCCCAACGTGCGCGCAGGCGGTATGGCTTTAGGTATTCGCCCCGAAAATATCGAAGAAGTAACGGTTATTACTAAAAAGCAACTTACTAAAACGCCTTTAATCGTAAAGCTTTCCCCTAACGTTGAAAGCATAATAACTAACGCAAAGGCGGCAGAAAGAGGCGGTGCCGACTGTATTTCACTTATAAACACCTTAACAGGTATGGTAATTGATATCGAAAAGCGCAAGCCCGTAATTGCAAACAATACGGGTGGCGTTTCGGGCGCAGGCATCAAGCCAATTGCAGTTAGAATGGTTTACGAAGCTTCCCACGCAGTAAATATCCCCGTTATCGGCATGGGCGGTATTATGACGGGGGAAGACGCCATAGAATTTATGATGGCGGGCGCTTCTGCCGTTCAAGTAGGAACTGCAAACTTCTACGACGTAAACGCTATGCCTAAAATTATCGACGGTATGAATAAATGGCTCGATAAGCATCAAATTAAATCGGTTAACGAAATTGTTAAAACTGCAACTTTAAACGGTTAATATAAAGGAGAAAAAATGGAACTTACTTACAAACAGCGCTTTATTAAATTTATGGTAGAAAACGGAGTTTTAAAATTTGGTGAATTTACTTTAAAAAGTGGTAGAAAAGCACCTTATTTTATTAACACAGGCAATTATAAAACCGGTGCACAGCTCGCTCGACTTGGCGAATATTATGCAGAATGCATAAAAAATAACGCCATTGAAGCAGACACCTTAGTTGGTCCTGCGTATAAGGGAATTCCCCTTGCAGTAACCACAGCGGTTTCCTTATACGAAAAATTCGGTATCGACTTAAATTATTGCTTCGACAGAAAGGAAGTTAAAGATCACGGCGAAGGCGGACTTTTCGTTGGTAAACAGCTTTGCGACGGAGAAAGAGTAATTCTTATTGAAGACGTTATGACTTCGGGCAAGGCTCTTCGCGAAATGCTCCCTAAGCTTGAACAAACGGCAAAGGTAAAAATCGCAGGTATGGTAATTTCCGTTGACCGTATGGAAAAGGGCTTACAAAGCGAACTTTCCGCCGTACAAGAAGTTTACAAGGAATTTGGCGTTAAGGTATATTCTATCGTAACTATGGCAGACATTATCGAAGCTATCGAAGCCGGAGTTATCGAAGGTAAAGAATACCTTGACAAAATGATTGAATACCGTAAAACCTACGGCGTTGACTAATAAATTAACTAAGGCGTTCAATTTTATAATAAGAACGCCTTTCCGTTTTATATAATTTTTAAGGAGGAAATATGAAAAGATTTATAACGCTTTTTCTTGCATTAGCTTTAAGCTTAAGCTGCATATTTGCTTTTGGTGCGTGCGCTAAAGAACCTGAATATGACGATTTATCTTCCGAGTTTTATAATGCAAGCAATTGGATTTTTATGACTAACAACGGCGGTGCTTCTCAAGACGGAGGCGGATTACCTTACACTTTAGATGATGGTAGCATAAAATTCCACAATGCTAACCAAGCGTATTTGTTAGATGAAGATTTATCTAACGGTAGCGTATCTTTTATGATAAAAACTTCAAAGGATTGGCAAATGTGGTTTAGGGCAAGTACTGCAGATAACACTAAAACTAACTGCTACAAGCTCTTTTTTAAGGACGAGGTTTTACATATTCGCACCTCTGAATCTCAAAACGACCTCGCTTTTGTTTCTGCCGAAGACTGTGGTTATTTAACTAACGAATGGAACAAGTTAGAGCTTTCGTTTTCAACCGACGAAAATAAAAATTGTACCATAAAAATTACCGTTAACGGCACTAAAGCAACCTTTACCGCCCCCGAAGGTCAACAAAACTACCTTGAAAGTGGCGATTTAGTTTATCCCGAAAGCGAAGATTTCACTTTAGGCAACTACGTAATAGTAAAGGTTTGGTACGGCGACTGCTACTTACAGTTAAAGCCCTTGGCAAACGAAGGAGAGGACGAAGTATTAAAAATTGCTTGTATTGGCGACTCTATAACCTACGGAGCTAACGCAGACAACAGCTATACCGACAGTTACCCCGCTCAATTACAAAAACTGTATAACGGCGCGGCTAACGTTATGAACTTTGGCAATAGCGGTAAAACTATTAGAAATTCTGCAGACGACCCTTATAGTAAAACTACCGAATACAACGGCGCTATGCTTTTTAATGCGGATATCGTAGTATTAATGTTAGGAACTAACGATTCAAAAACTTATCAAGTTCCCACCACGCAAGAAATGTACGACGCTTATCGCGTATTAATTGAAAAGTTATACGAAAACAACCCTTACGTTGTAATTTATATGGCAACCTGCCCTTACGCGTATAGCACTTCTTATCAAATAAGCAATAAAAATATTGAAGATATAGTAATTCCCGCACAGCTTCAAATTATCGAAGATTACGAGCTTGAGTGTATCGATATGCACGAATTTACTAAAAATTTATCTAACTGCTATGCAGACGGTATTCACCCTACCTCAAGGGGCTATACCTATCTATCTTATATGATGTACTGTTCTTTGGAAGGTATAACGCCCGACGAAGATTACGTTAATACCTTTAAGGATTAATTTGGTGTAGTATTATGAAATTATCAAAAAAAGTTATATCTTTTTTAATCGTAGCGTGCTCGCTATTTTCCCTTTCAGCATGCGTTAAGCCGGAAGAAACGCCTGCATACGTTGACGGAGGAGTAGTTACCGTTAGCGGTGGGCAAATTTCTGGGCTTGCAAATTCCGACGGTAGCGTTGCAATTTATAAAGGCGTTCCTTATGCCGCAGCGCCGGTAGGAGATTTAAGGTGGAAAGCTCCCCAAGAAGTTGAAGAGTGGGAAGGCGTTAAGGATTGCTCCCTTTGGGGTGCAAACGCAATTCAAGGCGAAGCTACTACTTTTTCTTATTGGACTAAAGAATTCGTGCAGGACGTAAACCCCGCAAATTATCAAAACGGAGTGGTTTATTCAGAAGATTGCTTATCTTTAAATATTTGGTCGTCAACACAGGTTACCAAAGATAAGCCCGTTCTCGTCTATATTCACGGCGGTGGCTATAATTCGGGCGGAGCAGCCTGTCCTGTTTACGACGGCGAAAATATTGCAAAGCAAGGCGTAGTTTTCGTTTCTATTCAATACAGAGTCGGCGTGTTCGGCTTTTTAGCAACTGAAGCGTTGCAATCAGAACAAGAAAACAGCGGTGCCGGCAACTACGGTATTCTCGACCAAATCAAAGCGTTAGAGTGGGTACAAGATAATATTAAAACTTTTGGTGGCGACCCTACTAACGTTACTATAATGGGGCAGTCGGCAGGTGCAGGATCGGTTAACGCGTTGCTTGCTTCGCCTTTAGCAAAAGATCTTTTTATAAGCGCGGTTTCCGCAAGCCATAACAGCATTAATCGCGATTGGCAAACCGTTGAACAAAGAATTTCTTCTGCGCCCACCGCTTTAAAAACTAAAACCGTTGAGCAATTGCGCGAAATGGACGTAAACGAAGTTAAAAATTATAGCATATCAAATAACGGTCCCGTTATTGACGACTACGTTTTAACAAATACCTATTTACAAAGCATACTAAATAAAGAAGTAATGGATATAAATTTAATGACGGGTATGGTTGCGCAAGATAATTTGATTTCGTCAGTATATACAAATGCAAGCGTAACTGTAATCGATTCGTTAATGACTTTACAAAACAATATCATTACGGCAAGATTAAATGCAGACTATCAAAGCGAAGCGTTCGTTTATTTATTTAATAGAAACGTACCCCAAGACGACTTAAAAACTCCCGATGCGTACGGGGCTAAGCATAGCTATGAATTGGCGTACTTCTTCGGCAATTTCGTAGATAATCGCCCTTGGAGCGAAGTCGACTATCAATTATCAAAGGATATGATGGGCTATCTCGTAAACTTCTGCATATCAGGTAATCCTAACGGCGAAAACTTAACGGACTGGCAAGCAAGCGTTGCGGATTATTCATATATGTCTTTTGCTGACGAGTGCTCAATTAAATCCGTATCTCAAGAAAAATACACGGCAGTAAATAGTTATTACAACTTAAATTTAGGTTAAAATTTTCTACAAAGGGCTTTTATTAAAGTAAAAGCCCTTTGTAAAATAGCCTTTTAAAAGGAAATAATGCAAAAAGAAATTTATTATATAGGTTGCACCGGCCATATAAAATTAAACAGAATTAATAACTTTAACGAAAACGCAGTTCGCCAAAGCGTAAAAAATGCGTTTAGTATTATACAAAAAAATTATAACGCAGTTTTACTTTGCGGTTTAGCATACGGCGCCGATACGCTTTTTGCTGAAGAAGCAATTAAATGCGGAGTAAAGGTTATTGCCGTTTTGCCTTGCTCTAATCAAGAATTTGCAAAAGAGCAGTTAGACGGCGGTGAAAAATTTAATAATTTAATTAAATGCGCGCATAGTAAAGTAGAAGTTATTAACGATAGTAAATATTTAGGCGTAAGCAAATATATTGTAGATAATTCTTGCCATCTGTTTGCCTTGTGGGACAATAAAGCTATTCCATTAAAAGATGAAAACGGCAAAGATATAAATAAAGGTGGTACCTACGATACTATTCAATATGCTAAATCAAAAAACAAAAAGATAACCTTATTTTAAAATTTTATAATTTAGTTACTCGTTAACGCTTGCAAAAATAAAAATTTTTGCTATAATAATATGGTAACTGAATTTTGCTACTATGGCTCAGTTGGTAGAGCAGCTGATTCGTAATCAGCAGGTCGCCGGTTCGAGTCCGGCTAGTAGCTCCATAATAAACACCTTTGCATTAGCAAAGGTGTTTTGTTTTTGCTACAAGCCGAATTAACGAAATATGAACGCGATTGCGCATAGCGTCACTACTCCGATTAGTTTAATGGCAATAACTCAAAAAAACATAAAAGGATAGCAAAATTTTTGCTATCCTTTTATGTTTATTACCGACAAGTTTTAAAAATTTAATCTTTATTAACAACCTTTTTTTGCCATGATTTTTTGCCACATTTAGGGCATTTCATATATCTGGTTCTTCCAATATGCATTGCAAAAGAAACGGATCTAAAAGTTGGCACGTATTTATGATTGCAATGCTTGCACATATAATATCCTGCAACCTGTTCAATTCTAATTGCAAAGATGAACCCTACAACTGCTGGAATAACCCCTGAAAAGATTATAACGTATCTTAACCAATCTTCCATAGGCACGAACGAGCCAATTATTACAGGAATTAATAAAACGAGCACTGAAAGTATACCAATAACCCATTCTAACGTAAGTAGTGTTTTGTCGTTTTGTTCTTTAATTTTTACCATTTCAAGTAAGTTATTTTGTAATTCTTTGTTGTAATTTTCCATTGTAACAACCTCTCCACACAATAAATCGTTTACGCTGATTTCTAAAAGAGCACATAAATCAAGCATCATAGAGGAATCGGGCATAGCTTTACCCGTTTCCCATTTTGACACGGCCCTGTCGGTAATGTTTAGTTTTTCCGCCAATTGCATTTGCGTTAATCCAATAAATTTTCTGCGCTCGGCGATAAACTTTCCAATTTTTATTTGATCCATATGTGCCTCCTTTGACTACATTTTATTATAAGCAATACAAAAAATCAACGTACCGTTAGTTGAGTGGAGAGAAAACAACCAATGGTTGAGTTAATTTTTTGCTGTTTTTTTGTTATAAACTACAATTTCGTGCATTACAAGCATTAGTATTAAAAAAACCGTAAGGTAAACAGGCAATAAATTAATGGTAGTATAGTTTGCAATTAATCCAAACAGCGAAGGTGATATCAAAAATCCGGTATAGGCAAACGCCATTTGCACACCGATCATTGCTTGTGATTTATCTTCACCAAACACAGAAGGAGTCATATGAATTATGCAAGGATATATGGGCGCGCACCCAAGACCAATAACTACAAAGCCCGTCAAAGCAAAAGCATAATGTAAGGGTATAAACAATAGTATAATTCCTAAACAGATAATACCAATGCCTAACCTAATTAAAAAATGGTCGCCCAATTTAATTGATAAAAAGCCGTTTATAAATCTACCAAAGGTTATCCCAACAAAAAACATACTTGCAAAGCCTGCGGCCGCTTCGGGGGTAAAATTCCATTTTTGAACGAGATAACTGCTTGCCCACAAAGATGAAGTAAGCTCTAATGAACAATACGCAAAAAAAGTTAAAAAGCAAGGAATAGCATTTTTAATAGCAAAAATATCCTTAAAGCTCATTGACCTTTCATTTAAAAGCTTGTCGCTTTCATCTAAATTTGTTTTACACTTTTTCCACAACGGCAAGGATAAAAATACAAATAAAGATATAGCAAACTGAATAATAGAAACTATTAAGTACCCATAACTCCAGCTGTTAAGCGAAACTAACGAAAAGCTCATAATATAAGGGCTAATAGAAGCGCCAACGCCCCACATACAATGAAGCCAGCTCATATGCTGAGCCTTATAGTGCAACGCGACGAAGTTATTAAGAATAGCATCAACGCCACCTGCGCCTAATCCGTAAGGAATTGCAAATAAAATAAGCAGATAGTATTCGTTACTTAAATAAAAACCAAACAATCCAAGCGCGGTTAAGGTTATGCTAAACGCGGTAACCTTACCCGAACCAAATTTAACTAATATTTTTTCGCAAAAAAGGCTTGAAAGTATAGTACCCAAGCAAATTGTCATAGAAATATAACCTGCGTACGATACGGGTACACTTAATTGTGTATGCAAAACAGGCCAAGCTGCGCCTAAAAGAGAATCAGGCAAGCCCAAGCTTATAAAGCAAACGTAAATTAAAGCCAAAAGTAAACTACTCATAAATTACCACGATAAGCATAAAATCTCACTTTTAAATTCTACCATATTTTCAATTAAAAAGCAAGAGTAAAAGGAAAATTCATTTAAATACACTCTAAAAGAATTAAAAACCTATAATTATTAAATTGACTGTAAATACAAAATAAAGTATAATAAATTAAATACGATTTGGAGAAACTTAAATGAGCAGAGCCGACGAACTTTTTGTTGCAAACATGAAGGATATTTTACAAAACGGAGTATGGGATACTGATTTACCCGTTCGTCCTAAGTGGGAAGACGGTACGCCCGCGCACACCGTTAAAAAATTTGGTATAGTTAATAGGTACGACTTACAAAAGGAATTTCCCATTTTAACTATTAGGCGAACCTACTTTAAGTCTTGTATAGACGAGCTTTTGTGGATTTGGCAAAAAAAGAGCAATAACATTAAAGATTTAAATTCTAAAATATGGAATCAATGGGCAGACGAAAACGGCTCTATCGGCAAAGCGTACGGTTATCAGCTTGGCGTTAAGCATAAGTATAAGGAAGGCGAATTTGACCAAGTTGATAGGGTTATATACGATTTAAAAAATAACCCTTCAAGCCGTAGAATTATGACGAATATTTATAATTTTCAAGACCTTCACGAAATGAATTTATATCCTTGCGCATATTCTATGACCTTTAACGTTTCGGGTGATACGCTTAACGGTATTTTAAATCAAAGATCCAACGATATGCTTACTGCAAATAACTGGAACGTAGTGCAGTATGCAGTACTTTTAATGATGTTTGCTCAAGTTTCAGGCTTAAAAGCAGGCGAGCTTATTCACGTAATTGCCGACGCTCACATTTACGACAGGCACGTTCCAATCGTTAAAGAAATTATCGAACACGAGCAATTCGTTGCGCCCAAGCTTGAAATCGACCCTTCAATAAAAAATTTCTATGATTTCACCGTTGATAGCTTTAAGCTCGTTGACTATAAGTGCGACGGAACAAAATATAATATTCCAGTAGCGGAGTAAGGAGAAATATGAAAGCAATTTTGCACGCTGATAAAGAGTGGGGTATAGGTAAGAATAATGATTTAATGTTTTCAATTCCCGCAGATATGAAATTTTTTAGGGAAACAACCACAGGCAACGTAGTTGTAATGGGCTCAAACACTTTAAAATCTTTCCCCGGCGGAAAACCCTTAAAAAACCGTATTAACATAGTGTTGAATCCTACAGGCGAAGATAGGGACGATTGCTTAATAGTTCGCTCTTTAGACGAGTTATTTGCTGAAATTAAAAAATACGACAGCGAAAAGGTTTTCGTCGTTGGCGGTGCTATGATGTATAAAACTTTGCTTCCCTATTGCACGGAAGTTTTAGTAACAAGGGTAGATGCCGTTGGTGGCGCAGATAGATTTTTCGAAAATCTTGACGAAAATAAAAATTATAAGCTAACTTCCGTTTCCGAACCTATCGAAACAAACGGTTATATTATAAGATTTACAACTTACACAAATTTAAAAGTTAAAGAATATTAAATCGACCTTTTATAATGGCAAAAATAAGTAAAAAGACTAACGAATTATTTTTCGTTAGTCTTTCTTTTTTAACTAAAATAGCAATAATCTTATATAATTTGAACGATATTCAATAAAGTAACCGTATAAATAAAACAAACATAAAATATAATAACTGTTTTTATACGGGAGAAAAATTGTGGAATGGTTTATAAATTTATACGCTTGGCAACAAGCGCTAATTGCAACGGGCTTCACTTGGGCTATGACGGCTTTAGGTGCAACGCTCGTTTTTGCGTTTAATAAGGTAGGGGAAAAAGCCTTTTGCTTTTTGCTTTCAAGCGCAGCGGGCATAATGCTTGCGTCTACCTTTTTTTCGCTACTTCTTCCTGCAATCGAATCGGGTGGCGAAAATTTATATATAATTTTATCGTTGGGCTTTTTGCTCGGTGGACTACTTATAATTTTAACCGACTTATTTTTAAGTAAAAAAACAGGCTTTTGCACCGACGATAAAAAGCGACAAAGCTTTATAATGGTATTTGCCGTAACAGCCCATAACGTGCCCGAAGGATTAGCAATAGGGGTAGCGTTTGGTGCGTTGGCGCAAAGCAGTCAAATTGGAAGTGGCGCAATTACGGCTGTTTCGGCGATTATGCTCGCCTTTGGTATTGGCATACAAAACGTGCCGGAAGGTATGTGTATAGCCTTCCCCATACGCGCAAACGGCGCTTCTCGGCTTAAAAGCTTTTTAATTGGTAATCTTTCAGGCACGGTTGAAATCGTCGCGGGGGTTTTGGGCGCGCTCGCCGTTGGATTATTTAAAAATTTACTTCCGTGGGCGCTTGCCTTTTCTGCCGGGGCAATGATTGCTGTAATTTGCTCCGAATTAGTGCCCGAAAGCTTTAAAAAAAGTAAAATTATTGCAACGCTAGGCATTTTGCTCGGGTTTGTTTTAATGATGTTTTTAGACGTCGCTTTAGGTTAACAAATTTATTTGAATAAATTTTTACTATATGCTAAAAATATTTGTATGAGCGAAAAAGAGCAAAAAAGTGAAATTTTAGACCTTCCTATTGCTAAACCAACCCACAAGCGCACGGCGATAGTGGTGGGTGGAAGCTCTGGCATAGGGTGCGAAACTTGTTTAAGGCTTGTTAATCACGGTTGGAGCGTTACGAATATTTCTCGTTCCTCCTGCCCGAGTGAAAAGGTAAAAAATATAAACGCCGACGTAACGGCAGGGAACGCAGTAGGGGACGCAATTTGTGCGGTAGCGAAAAAAAACGGCTTGCACGCGCTGATATATTGTGCGGCGAATTCGATGGCTGCGCCAATAGAATTTGCAAAAGAATGCGATATAAAATATTTATTCGAGGTAAATTATTTTGGCGCAATAAAGGCGGTGCAGGCTGCGTTGCCGTATTTAAAAAAAAGTGGCGGTAAAATTATTTTAGTTGGCTCGCTTGGCGGTGATATTCCAATCGTGTTTGACAGCTTTTATTCATCCTCTAAAGCGGCGCTACAAATTTTGGCTAAAAGTTTACACGGTGAATTAAAGCCTTACGGCGTAAAAGCTTGTGCAATTTTGCCTGGTGGTACGGCAACGGGCTTCACTTTTAAGCGTAAGGTTTACAGCGAAGAAGATAACAAAACCTATGCAAAAAGCGTAAATAAAGCGGTGGCGGCGCTTGCTCATTTTGAACAAAGCGGGATGAATCCTGCTGTGGTTGCCGAGCGCATTTATAAGGCTTTAGTTGCCGAAAACCCTTCAGTAATAAAAACCGTAGGGGCAAAAAACGTTGCGTTTAGGTATGCAAGCAGAGTTTTACCCGAAAGGCTTACGCTTTATTTAAATAACAAGGTTTTTAACCAATAAACTGCAATAATTAAGGAATAGTAGGGGGGTAATTTATGAAAAAGGATTATGATTTAAGCCGTAGGGACGATAGAGAAACGCTTATAAAAGAACATAAAATGGGGATGGAAAAGTAGTAAAAGGTTATGACGGAAAAAAATAATCAAAACTATAATAAAAATTATTTAGAGTATATAAAAACGCAAGAGCCACCCACAAAGCACTTTAAAAATTGCTATGCGGCGTTTTTGGTGGGAGGGTTTATTTGTGTTATCGGGCAGTTTATACGCTATATGTTTATTTACTTAGGTTTAAGTGGGGACGAGCTTGCGGGCGCGACTTCGGTTGTGTTAATTTTTTTAGGTTGTTTGTTGACAGGGCTTGGTGTTTACGACCGCATTGGAAGGTATGCAGGGGCGGGCAGTATCGTGCCGATTACGGGGTTTGCTAACAGCGTAACTTCGCCTGCAATAGAGTTTAAAACGGAAGGTTTTATTTACGGTATGGCGGCAAAAATGTTTACGGTTGCGGGCGCAATTGTAGTTTTTGGGGTGTTTTCTGGGGTAATGGTTGGCTTAATTTATTACTTTTTATAGTTAATATTACAAAATTTTCACCAAATTTTCACAGTTTTTTGGGGTGTTTTTGCCCCAAAACAGTAATATTTTTATAAATTTTTAAGCTTTTTTAAGTTTTTTTGTTTTACCCTCATCCGTCAAAATCTCATTTTATTACGATTTTGCCACCTTCACCTCAAGGGGGAAGGCTACAATGCGGAAGTGGGCGTGGGCGAAAAAAAGGGCAAGGCAAAAATTTTTGCCTCGCCCTCTTAAATTTTTTTACAGTCTGTTTTAGCTCGTTGCACCAGTTA
This sequence comes from Clostridiales bacterium, assembly GCA_015069485.1. Classification (GTDB taxonomy): domain Bacteria; phylum Bacillota; class Clostridia; order Christensenellales; family Borkfalkiaceae; genus Coproplasma. The sequence continues at coordinate 48,471 of SVIM01000010.1, forward strand.
CATTAATAGTTGTATTTTTGGTAACTCTAAAAGTTAATGTTGTCCTTGCTGTTGCAGATGAAAGAATACCACTGTTGGTAGCTAATTCTGATATTGCTATATCATTGCCTCCAGCATCAATAGTTACTCGTGCTCGTACGGTTCCATAAAATGAAGAGCTAGTTGCGCTTGCAGTTAAGCTAATTGAAGTTCCTTCCATCACATATAAAGTTTGTGCATAGTTTGAAGCGTAATCAATTCCGCCAATACTGTAATTTTCAATAGTGGGCGTAGGTGAGCCGCTTCTTGAGATGTTAACAGTGTATTTATTTTCCCAATCTACGTATAGTGTTAAATTGTTGGATATTTGAGTATCAGAATCAAAACTGTTATTGCCTACGGTATCTAAACACCAACCGTTGAAATAAAGTGCATAGTTTACATTGTTATCATAGGTTGTTGCTATTACGTCGTTAACCGCAGTTGAAATTGTATTACCAGGTAGAACGTAAATGTTGTAGAACGATAAACTGCTATATCCGTTTGCCGTAGAATTAGCATTAAACGTAACTTGGTAAATTGTAGGCGCAACGTAGCAATACAACATAATAGTATCATTAGTAAATAATACGTCAAAGTTGCTTGAAGTAATAGTACCAAAGCTATCGTTTAAAGTAGCCTGGTTCATATTAGCGCTAACGTACCAACCAGTAACGTCATAGCCTGCATAATTTCCGATAGGACTATATTTTGTTAGTAGTCCACTAGGTAACGTATCGTAAGTGAATTTATTAGCAAGGTTGTATCTTTCAATAAGCTCGCCGTTTTCATCTAAAACAATATATTCAATATCGTATAGAGTATCTGTCCAGCCTGCGTAAACAGTTGCGCTACCGCCTGCGCTAATATTTAAACCGTTACTTACTGGTTGCGTGCAAGCTGAATCTAAATACCAACCAGTAAACGTTTTATGCGCATAGGTAGGTGTGCTTGCGTTAATTTGAGTAATAACTGTTGAAGCAAGAACGTTTCCGTTAGCATCATCAGGCATTTTGTATTTAACAGAGCTAGAAGATGTAAGGCTACCGCCATTAGCGTTAAAGTTAATAGTGTACAATTCGTTTTCAGGAACAGGATTCCACTTATTGTCTATTGATTCATAAACGCCAACGTTCAAATTTCCGTTTGCACTTGTTGAATACAACGTGCCGTTAGCAGTTAAATTTTTTACGTAATCAAACTGGCAGGAAACCAAAAAACTTGATCCGCTATGACCGGTTTGTTCGTATGAAGTATACGTATTTGAGCCTGAAATTGTTAGTAAAGCGTCGTTAACGGTATTGCTTACCAAACCACCCAAATTTGTTACGGCTGCTGAGCCGTTAACTATAAACTGTCCTGCGGGTACGTTGTGAGTAGTGCTAACGTACGGTGTGTGTGAATCGGCTGCATCACTAAAATTGTCGTAAATAATTAGGTCGTTAACGTTTAAACTTGCTGACTCGCTAACGGAAACAGTACACCCAGGCAAAATTTTAAATTTTTGTCCCATTGTATAGTCGCCGTCATAAAAATATACGCACGTTCTATATGATAGAGGGAATACTAAGTTAGTTGTATCAACGCTTTGCCCAGCTACGCTCATTTGCATATCGTTTGAACGCGCGCCGTTATAGAGAGATAAAATACAGCCACCACTTGTGGTGCTTTTACTACTGTCAGTACTGTTAACGTAGGTAACGCTTCGTCTAGTACATTCAATACGGGAGTCGTTTTCTTTTTGCTCAGAATTATTGGTTAACTGTATTAAATATTCACTTGTTGAGCCAACTACGTTAATTTCAGCAATGTTATGTTGATTATTTGAATATAAATTCGCAACACCAATTAATCTACCACCATAATAAATTGTAAGTTTAACTGTTATATTAGGCATATCAACTTCATTAAAAGGCACGCAATATCTTGTATTAAATGCGTAATATATACCTGTGGTAACAGTACCACCTCTAAAGTCATAAACTACAAAAGGAGCTTTTAATTGACCGCCATTTTCAATAGAAACAGAACTTGTAGAATATGTACTTTTAATAAAACCGTGGCAATCTATTTCGCCGTTACATACTATGTGCGAATTGTTTTGTAAAATTATTTGGCCATGGTTGCCTGTTGTTAGGCCACTTGCCTTAGCGCCACCGCCACCAGAACGATAGCCACCTACGTTTATTTTAGCATTGGAATTTACAGTTAGTGTTTTACCGTCAGCAATAAATATTTGATTTGTAGCTGAACTGTCGGTTGCTTGGGTTGCAGCATTATAAGTCCACCCTAAAGTAGAGCCTTGGTTATCATAAGGAATTGATAGAGTTGTATTTGATTGTAAGACTACGTCGTTACGAATTGTGCGAGCATTTTGTGTTCTTGCTAAATTAGCGGAAGCACCAAATGTATAAACGTAAATAGTACCGCCAGTTGAATTTTGTATTGCACTTTCAACCGTGCCATAATAATTTCTACCATTATAAGCAATAGGTAGCATCTCAAGCGTAGCAGTTGTTGTTACCGATTTATAAATCGTTGTATTAGTAGGGGTAAAAGTTACATTAACAGTTTGGGAAGAAGTGTTTGCAGTACCTTGGTAAACGCAAGCAGTAGTATTAACACTAAAAGTACCTGCAACGTTTGCCGAGCCGCCTGTAACTGTAGCATTTTCTCCTTGATAAATAGATGAAAGAGTAGGCGTTGCAGTAATAGTAGGCGTAATTTTTTTTGAGCCGTCCGTAGGGAAAGCGTCGGCTTCAAACGTTGTTTGACTAATTATAATCCAAGACGCCCAAACAACGCTAATCAAAAGCGTAGTTATCAGCGTAAGCATTAAAATTATGTAGTTTTTAAATTTCATTTTTAGCTGTTAACTCCTATAAGCGTTGTGTCTATTTTTATATTAGTTGCGTTTAAAACGTTATTAATGGCAGGCATAGCGTTAATTGCATTAGTGCCTGTGCCAATACTTTTGCTAAAAGTATAAGTAACGGTAAAAGTGCAAGTGTTGCTTGCCGTTACCGTTTCGGATGCGGTTAAACTGCTCATATTAAGTTTAACGGTAGCATTATGGTATGAGTTGGTAGGTGTAGAAGAAATGGAATTCGCTACCAAAACGGAATTTCCGTTCACTGTTGCAACAACGGAAACGGAAGATATTGCATAGAAAAAATTATAGTTTGTACTAAGAATAGTACTATCTAATAATCCAAAATTTAAATTAATTTGAACGTAGTTAGTCTTAAATAAATTTTTACATTTTGCAAGGTAAATATTGTAATTAATTATAAAATTGCCCGAGTCGGCAAGTGTATAAATAGTTTCGTTATTAACTTTGCTTTCATTAACAAAGCCGTCAGGGCAATAATAAAAACAACTGTATTCAGTAGTATTTATATAATCGTTGCTGTTTATAACTTGGTCGGCGGAGACTGTGCCACTAACGTAAACGGAGGGGGAAGTGCCCGTAATCGTCCACGCAGAAAAACCTACGCTCGTCAAACAAACGCACATTAAAATGGCTATTAAGTTTATTTTAAACCTTGTGAGCATAGGTGCAACCTCTTGGTTAATTAATAAATATCGCGCGAAATTTTGCGCAGAACCACTTGTTTTATTAAGTACGCAAAATGCGCTAAAACGATATAATAAGTCTATTTTATTATATTTAATATAATAAGACTATGTCAATTTTTTGTTGCTAAAATTGTTAAAAATACTTAATTATGCTATATGTATAGCGTATTTAAACTATAATTTATAAAAAATAATGCAAATATGGCCGAAAAACTAAATTTTTAGCCTAAATAGAATTTTTTTATTTTTATTGCTAAAAATATTTGTAATGGCAAGTTTAAGCGGGCAGGTTGCAAAAAGTTGCAAAAAAAATGGCAACACTATTTTTTTTAATAACGCTCCAAGAATATCTTCTTTTGCTGCCGTATGCGGCTCTAAAGAAAAGCAGGGCATAATTGGCGAGTACGCTGACGTTACTTTAACGGACGATAACTTTGGCGAAAGCACCTTTGAAAAGGCGGAGTGCAAAATGCTGACCTCGGCAATTAGTATTGCTATGGAGAAGGGCGGAATAAAGGACTGTGAAGTTGACGCGCTATTTTCGGGGGATTTATTAAACCAAATAATTTCGGCAAGCTTTGCCGCAAGGG